>PBRM01000037.1 GCA_002725915.1 Gemmatimonadota bacterium | reverse complement strand
CGTCTGGGGACTGCGCTACGAGCAAGGCGCGGTAGTGGCCAACAACGAGATCGCGCGGAGTCCCTCGAACATATCCAGTTTTGGCGAGGATGAGGCCGGCGAGGTCTACCTCGTGGGTTTCGACGGCCGGATCTACATCTTCGAACCCCTTCCTGGTGAGTCGCCCACGAGCGTGACGGAGGGGGAGGCGCTACCGGGCGATTTTTCGCTGGCGCAGAATTATCCCAACCCCTTCAATCCGACCACGGCGATCCCCTACACTCTGGCTACCCCAGGCCGCCTAGAGCTGGCGATATTCGATGTTCTCGGTCGTCGCCTGAGGACCCTGGCACGCGGCGCCGAGCCGGCCGGCGAACGCTCACGGGTGTGGGACGGGCTCGACGATGCCGGCCGTCGCGTCGCCGCCGGCGTATATCTCTATCGCCTGCGCGTCGGCGATTTTTCGCAGACCCGCAGGATGGTGCTGGTCGAGTAGCGCCGACGGGGCGACTGCAGAGCCGCCGTTTGCCGCAACATCGCGGCGGGCGCGGCCTGCTACGCCACCAGCTCCCCCTGCGCCTCCACCCGCCGGCCGCAGCGCACCTCCAGGGTCCTCTCAAACGGCGTCATATCCGTGATCAGCAGGCGGAAAGAGCTGTCGTCCACTTCGCTATTGTGCATCGTCCACATGCGATGCGCCGCGCTTCCAGGACCGACGCGAATGGCGTCGTCGCCTACGGTGTATATCGCCAGGCCCTTCTTGAGAAAAGCCGTATTGCCCGCCACGACCTGCACGATGGCGCTATCGGTCTCCAGCACGCCGCCCGGTGCGAAGTTGCATTCGATTTGGAAGGGCACGCCGTCCAGCCCTCCTTCGGTGTGGATATGCAGATCGAAACCGCCTTCGACTTCCTCGATTTCCAGCACGACCTCCAGCGGAGCCAGCTGGTAGGTGTCGCGCCTGCCGCGCACCTCCTGCCAGTTCTCCGCATCGACTTCTTCGTCAATCGGCAGCCAGTAGACGCCGCCCATATAGTTCTTTTCCGGATAGAGTTTGTTGTTGCGACCCTTGTGGCGCAGCCGCACCTTCTTTTCGTTTCCGCCGAATTCCTCGCCGACAAACTGCCCAGTGGAAAAAAAAGTCGAGCACAATTTCACCGTCATCTCCGCCTGGCCGCAGACCACGGAAAATGGCGCGGTCAGGCCGGCTGCCGCCGTGGCGCTGGCCTGGTCGCGGCGCACGCGCCACAGGCCGGAAGTCGGGTAGATGACGGCATAGCTGTGGCGCAGGGGCTCGCGCTCGACATGCTGCGCACGCCATTCCGGATGGCCGACGAAATTGGGCAGGCACACCAGCCCGCTACCTCCTCTTTCCACCAACCAATCGGCTACCGACGCGTAGAAGCCGTTGTTGTCGATATGCGCCAGCGCGTGAAAGCCATCGGCCAAGGTCGTGGGCACCGAGCGCGATCCCCGGTCCTGACGTCGCGAGATGCTGGTGACAACGGTGGCATCGGCGTGAAGCAGATGGTAGTTGAGGTCGAGATTCTCGCGCACGGGACGCAATAGCTCGGGGCGATCCAGCGCCTCGGCGGCAAAGATCAGCGAGCGGTTGACCACCGCATTGTAGACGCCGGTGCTGCGCTCGATGTACTCGCCGTCGTTGTTGATGTCAATGCTTTCAGCCAGATAGGCGTCAATGGTGCCGCGCACCTGCAAATCGGGAAAAAGCTGCTGCGCCATCGATAGCGCCGCGACGATCACCCAGCGGTGGTTGGGGGTGTGGAATCCGCCCATGACCATGCCCGCCGCCCCTGCGTAGATCAGTTCGCCCAGCGATTCGGCGATCTGCGCCGCCCCCGCATCGTCCTGCAAGCGGGCGGCCTTGACGGCAGGGGCCAGTGACTTGGTGACAAACCCCGTATCCGGCGACGAGTCGAAATTGGTCGAGAGCAGATCGTAATTGCCCGAAGGGCGACGGCGGCGACGGCCGAATTCCCCCACCATCAGAATGCGCTCCAGGAGCTCCTGGCTGTGAAAAAATCGGGACTCCTGCAACAGATAGCCGTAGCTCAACGCGGATGCCGAGGAGACGCTGCCGGGTCCCACCAGTCCGTCAGCGCTGACAAAGCCGCCTCGGTCTCGGCTGGTTTCGTCGGTGACCTGCCGCTCCAGCGCGCGCTCTATATTGGCATCCAGCTGCACTATTATGTCTTCGTATCGTATCATTTCGTCTCCATTGATGAATAGCCTCCGAGCGGGGCCCAGTGCAGCAACTCAAAGATGCCGATGAACACCAGTGGGTCAAGCGGGATCAAGAAATCTGGCAATTCCTCTCACTGACCATCGCCCTAGATCCGCCGCGGCCGGCCGTCGGCTTCTTCCCGATCGACCAGGATCCGAGTAATCCGGTGCCCGTGGGCGAAGGCACTTATCATTCAAGAATGCCGCCGGCGCTGTAATCCATCACCTCCAGCTTTGGATTTACGGCCAGACTTGACGATCTTCATCAAACTCGGTGTCGGGTGGAGCGTCGGCTGTGGTCTGGTTGCTTGTCTGTCTTTCGCTGGGGTGGCGAGAGAGAAGGGTCTCAGCAGAGGCCGAGGAGAAGAAGGGATTTTTCACCAATGAATCGAGATGGGGTCGCCATGGAAAAGGTAGATGTACACGTCCACGTGTTCGATCACGTCAGCCCCGAGTTTCCGCGCGGAGTCAGCGATCTGGCCCCGGCCGACAGGGAAGCGACGGCGGAGCAGCTGCTGGAGGAGATGGCGGCGGCGGACATCGATCGCGCGGTGCTGATCGACATGGGAGGCACCGACATCGAGCAGCACAACTACGTCACCCACTGCGTCAGGACGTGGCCGGAGACGTTTACCGCCACCGGGCTGGTCGAGGTGTCCGATCCAGGGGCGGCGGACAGGCTGACCGAGCTGTATGAGGCCACCCTCATCGAGGGTATCCGACTTGGCGGAGACCTCGGGGATGCGGCGGCGGAGAGAGCGGATGAGCTGACAGTGTATCCCCTCTTTGAGCGCGCGGCGGAACTGGGTGTGAACATTAACCTGTACGGGCACAGCGAAGGCGTTCCCTGCATTGAGCTGCTCGCGGGCGCTTTTCCCAGCGTCAACATCTCCCTCGATCACCTGGGGATCTGTCCCTCGACGCCGCTGGTGCCAGACCCCTGGAAACGACCCCGATTCGAGCAGGAGCCACTACCACCGGCGACGTACGAGCGGATATTGGGATTGGCTCAGTACGACAACGTCTTCGTAAAGATCTCGGGGGAGTACGCCTTCTCTAAAGTGCCCTATCCGTACAGCGACATGAAGTCGATGGTCGAGCAAGTGTACCGCGCCTTCGGGCCGGAGAGGATGATGTGGTGCTCTGATTTTCCATGGATCGTGGAAGAGCCAGGCTACGCCAGACTGGTGGAGACTATCGACCACCACCTGCCCGCCATTCCGGTGAGTGAGCGAGAGATGATCATGGGCGGAAATGCCCTCAAGATCTGGTTTAAAAGATAGTCTTCAGGAAAAACCCATGTATGGGACGTCGACCGAAGCGGTGCAGACGACTTCGCGAAGCAGTATAAGGGGGTGCAGGTCGTGGCCGCCTTCAAGTCCCACGTGGAGTGCGGTGGGGCTCCCGTCGCCCTGGACGAGATTGGAGACTGGACAGCTCCACTGCTGAATCCGGATCCCTATCCGGAGGGGTTCTTCGGCTAGGAGAGCCGAGCGGACAGCACCCAGGAGACCGGGCCCGTGTCGCAACTCGGCAGCGGGGTGAGGCCCCCGGTGCCGGCGTCGATGGCGAAAGCGCCCAGGCGATTTGCCGTGCCGGCGACGTAGACGTAGCGGCCGGACGGATCGATGGTCAGAGGGCGGGGAACCGGGTCGGTGGCGAAGATGCCGATGAGCTCAAGGGCGCCGGTGCCGGCGTCGATGCGGAAGCCGGCGAGGCTATGGTGGCCGCGGTTGCAGGCGTACACCGAGCGACCGTCCGGTGTGATGTGGATCTGGCTGCAGCTGTTGTCGCCCTCCCAGCCGTCGGGCAGGGTGGAGAGCGTCTGCAGCGGGGTCAGCTTGCCGGCGTCGCTGTCGTAGCTCCAGGCGGTGACGCTGGAGCCCTGCTCGCCGTCGCTGAAGGCAAAGCGCCCGTTGGGGTGAAAGCACATGTGGCGCGGCCCCTCCGGTGTTCCGGGGGAGGCGGTAGGGGTGGGATTGGGCGTCAGCACTCCAGTGGCCTCGTCGAAGCCGAACTGGAAGATGACGTTGGCGTCGCACACGTGCGGGACGAAGGCGTAGCGATTGGCGGCGTCGGTCTGGATGTAGTGGGCCTTTGGAGCGGTGTCGACCCGCTGCACCCGGGGGTCGGCGACGACGCCATCGGTTCCGATGGGGTGCACGGTGGCCATGCCGTCGCTGTAGTAGGCACCCAGAAGGAAGCGGCCGGTGTTGTCGGTGGAGAGGTGGCAGGGATTGGCGCCGATGTCGATGCCGCCGATCTGTTCCAGGCCGCCGCCGCTGTGGCGCTCGATCCGGAAGCTGTGGATCTCGTGGCGGTCATCGACGTTGATGCCGGCGTAGAGATAGTTGAGATCGGGCGAAGTGGCGAGCGCTCCGGGGTTGCCGGAGAGGGTAGCTTCACTGGCGAGGCCGAGCCGGCCGCTGGCGGAGTCGATGTGGTAGACGGACAGCTTCGGTTCGCCGGAGATGGCGGCGTAGACAACGTCTGTCATGGTTGAGTCTCCTGTTATGGCCGGATACAGCGGCCCGAGCATCGGCTGATGGGATGTCGCTGTTCGCAACGGCCATCAGTAGGGGGATGAGAGGTCCTGGCATGCGCATTCAGTGTGCGACCATACTAAAGATGCACAGGTGGCGATCCGCAAGCCAATACGGCAGATTTTCTCGATGCCCAGACAGCCGCTGAGGGTTGGGCGGTCGGCGTCTTTCACTGGGCCTATAGCGATCTCAGCAGAAGGGGCGGTCAATCATGCGTCTGGGCGAATTCGAGCTCTCCGTCGTCAGTGACGGCACCTTCGCGTTGGATGGGGGGAGTATGTTCGGCATTATCCCCAAGGTTCTTTGGGAGAAGACCAATCCGGCTGACGACCGCAACCGCATCCGGTTGGGGCTGAACTGCATGCTGATTCGCACGCCATCCGACACGATCGTTGTGGACACCGGCCTCGGTTCGTTCTACGACGAGAAATTCGCCTCTATCTACAAAGTGGATAAGTCCACCACCGACCTGCTGCGCAGCCTGAGGGGCGCGGGAGTCGAGGCCGACGAGGTGACCAAGGTCATCCTCACCCATCTGCATTTCGATCACTGCGGCGGCAGCTGTAGCCGGGACGAGGGCGGCTCCTCAAAGCTCACCTTCCCCCGCGCGACCTATCACGTGGACCGGGAGGAGCTGGCCTATGCCCGTCAGCCGGATCCCCGGAGCAGGGCCAGCTATCTGTGCGAACTGTGGGAACCCCTGGAAGAGCACGGACGCCTGGTCCCCACCTCGGGGGAGGAGGAGGTCGCTGATGGCGTGTCGCTGATGGCGACACCGGGGCACACGCGAAATCACCGCTCCGTGCTGATCCGATCGGGAGGTGAGACGGCCTGCTTCCTGGCCGACCTGGTACCGACACCCTCGCACCTGAGGACTCACTACGTCATGGCGTACGACGTGCTGCCGGTGGTGGCCATGGAGACCAAGGAGCGGGTCCTGAGGCAGGCTCGGGAGGAGGGCTGGCTGCTCATCTTCGAGCACTCGCCCGACGTATGCGCGGGTTACCTCAATGATGAAGGCTCCCTCGAACCGGTGGATATTGCGGCAGGAGACGGAAATGGCGGACGCGCGCGGTGACCGTGAGCTGCGGGATCGTCAATCCCGGATGAACACGAATTCGTCCAGGTCGTTGTCGCGGACGAGGGAGAGGAGGCGGTCTCCGGCGAGGCGCACGGCTTCCTCGCCGACGGGGCCCAGTGCATCGGTGTGTTGCTGATCCACGTCGCCGAGATTGGGGGTGACTCCGGCGGTGAGGGACCTGCCCCGGAGGGTGAGCTCGCTCTCGGTCAAGCTGCAGCGGAACCCGAGCTCGACGATCTCCTCTTCCTCCAAGGCCTGGCTGTACACCGGGACGCTGATCTTGCCCAGCACTGGGATGCGTCCGAAAAGGGAGATGGTCAGGGAGTCGAAGCGGATGTCGAGCGAATCGCCAAGCGACGTCCATGTACCCCGCCACTCGAGATCGCCGCCGTCTATGCCCTGGAGTTTCTCCAGTTCGGCGACGATCTCCTCGTCTAGGTCGTCGATATCGTGCAGCGCCGTCAGGAAGGCGCCTCCGACGGTGTTGGTTGCCGTTCCGTCTCTGGCGAAGGTGTAGGAAAACTCGAGATCCTCCTCCCCCAGGTCCTCGACAGCGCGGAGGTTCCACTGTCCTATGAGGCGCTGTGCTTTTGTGATGGCCGCGGGGTTCGGGTCGTCTTCTGAACATGCCACTGCAAGGAGGAGGGCGACTGTGCAGGCGGCGGGGAGGAGGGCAGCGGGTAGTCTCACGGTATCTCTCTCACGGAAGCGTGGCGTTCAGAACTTGAGTCCGAGGCTGGTTCCTATGTGTACGTCGTGCTTCTCAACGACGTCGGGTGGATCGGAGTCCAATCGGTAGCGCAATGACGTGGTTTGCTCGAGCGGGCCGATGAGGGCACTGGTGATCTCCAGGTCCCCGATAACGTGCGTGTCGGTGACGTCGGTGACATTGAGCTGACAGTAGCCGGTGAGGCGAATTGCGGCTCGGCTGTCTATCTGCAGATTCAGGTAGTTGGTCGAGCGGATAACGGAGTTGAGGTCGTCGTGGCGCGCCAGAGGGGGAAGGTCGAGGTTCTCCCGCTCCCACATCAGACCGTTGCCCACCGAGAGGGCGAAGGTTTCGCTGTTTCGGATGACTGTTCGCACTCCTGTGCCGACGAGAGCGCGGTTTACCAACTTTCGCGGCCGGGCGTAATCGAGCTGGCCGAACACCTCCGGCTGAAAACGCACATGTCTTGTCCAGGTGAAGCGCACGTGGCTGAGGCCCTGGTTCGAAAAGCGCTCGCCGCTGGCGAATCCGAGAAGGCCCCGGCCGAGCAGGAGGACGGTGTAGTGGCCGGCGTTGTAGGTGATGTTGGCGGTGGCGCCACCGTCGAAGAACTCGGAGTTGCCGGTGGCACCGCCATAGTGTACCTGGAAGCCTCCACTGACGCCGGGGCGGCCCCGTTGCGTTTCGATGTTGACCTGGGCGTCGGCGGCGGCGGCGAATATTCCCAGAGCGAACAGCAGCAAGGGTATTGAAGGCATGACATCAGTCCTCTCGAATTGTCTTGCGGACAGGTGGGCGAGCGTCAGTGGAACCGTGGCGATCAGTCAGCTTGCAGCTCGATCGTGTACTTGTAGGCATCTGCATGGGTGCGACTGCTCTCCCTCTCGCCGTATCGGGTGAGATACAGCTCTATCTCGCCCGTCTGGCGATTCTCCAAGAGGTGGAAGTTGGACAGCTGCAGGACGTCCGAGTCGGCGACCGGGTCGCGATCGTCGACAATCGCCAAGGTGTCCTTCTTCAAGGACGGCGTGCTCTCGTCGACTTCGGCGATGTAGAGGGGATGCCGCGGGCGGTTGCCGCGGCTGGGCCCCCGACAGATGTTGCCAAACCAGTAGAGCTTCATGGTACGGCTGTGGCGCAGCAGTTTGGCGAAGGCGGAAGGGGAGCAGAACTGCTCGCCTGTGTCATAGCGCAGGTCGGTGACCGGAGACCAGGAGCGTCCGCCGTCGACGGACAGGCTCATCCACTTGCGGCCGGGGTTGTCGACTGTGCCCGTCCAGTCATCGCCCTGGAATGTCCTGTTCGAACCGCGCATCACCATCCACAGGCGGCCATCAGACAGCTCGGCAACCGAGGGCTCGAGGAGTCCGCGCGCGGAGAGACGGTGTGGAACACAGATGGGTTGCGATTTCTCCCAGATATAGGTCTGCTTCTCGACATCCCACTTTCCCACGAAACAGATGACGCCGTCTACGGTTTCCTCGTCCAGCCGCATCGGTATCTCGGAGCAGGGGTAGACGACGGTGCCGCTCCGCGTGGGTATGGCACAGTAGCTGCCGAAGGTCCTGTTGCTGCCGAGGAACTCGCGACGTCCCCAGTTTTCCGGGTCGTACTCCGGGCCCTCCTCATAGCGGAATTGATGGAGGGCACCCCAGCTCCTGCCCTCGTCATCGGACTGGCGCCAAAAGCTGTGGTCTGCCCGCCCGACATACTCCTCCATGGGGTAGTCGCCCTGACTGGGGAGGAGACGCTGAAAAACGAAGTCCAGGCTCTTGCCGCCGACCGGGTCAAAGCACCAGGCGCGGGCCTCCTCCCTCTTGGTGAACCCATTCTGCACTGGCCACGCCGAGTGCAGCAGCCGCCAGTCCGACCATGTGCGGCCGTTGTCATCCGATGTCCTGCGGCTGCGATGGGTGGTCCAGTCCGACCTGCCTTCGTAACAGAGGTATTCCTCCCTTCTCAAACCGTCGCCGACATAGCGAGCTGCGATCAACGCCGCCCCCCTGTCGCTGGAGTGGTGGTAGTGGACTTGCCGGGTGACGGTCGGAGGGGTCACGGTTGCGCGGGCGGATAGCCCAGGGCGGCTAAGGCCTGCGCGATCTCTTCGAGGATGGCGGGTTCATCGATGGTGGCCGGCATGCGGTATTCGACCCCGTCGGCAATCTTCTTCATCGTGCCCCGCAGTACCTTGCCCGAGCGCGTCTTGGGCAAGCGCTCGACGATGACGGCAGCTTTAAAGGAGGCCACCGGACCGATCTGAGTGCGGACCATCTGGATCAGCTCCGCAACAATCTCCTCGTGCGGTCGATCCACTCCAGCTTTGAGCACGATGACACCCAGCGGCACATCTCCTTTAAGCGCGTCGGCTACGCCGATGACGGCGCATTCGGCCACATCGGCATGAGCGGCCAGTACCTCTTCCAGGGCTCCGGTAGACAGACGGTGACCGGCGACATTGATGATGTCGTCAGTTCGACTCATGATCCAGACGTAGCCGTCCTCATCTTTGTACCCGGCATCGGCGGTCAGGTAGTATCCGGGAAAGGCGGCCAGGTAGGAACCGCGGTAGCCCTCGTCATTCCGCCACAGCGTCGGCAGACATCCGGGTGGGAGGGGGAGCCCGACCACGATGGTGCCGGCATCGCCGGCTGGCACTTCGTTTCCGCTCTCGCTCAGGACGCGCACATCATAGCCCGGCATCGACACGCAGGACGATCCCGGCTTAACGGGCAGGAGCTCGATGCCGACGGGATTGGCGCAGATCGGCCAGCCTGTCTCCGTCTGCCACCAGTGGTCGATCACGGGTACGCCGAGCCGTTCTAGCGCCCACTCCAGGGTGGCCGGATCGCAGCGCTCGCCGGCCAGGAACAGGCTGCGGAACCCCTCGAGGTCGTACTTGTGAAGGAATTCGCCACTGGGGTCCTCTCGCCTGATGGCGCGAAAGGCGGTGGGCGCAGTAAACATCACATTGACGCCGTGGTCGGAGATTACGCGCCAGAACGCGCCGGGGTCGGGGGTGCCAACGGGCTTGCCCTCGTAGAGAACGGTGGTGCAGCCGTGAAAGAGGGGACCGTAGACGATGTAGGAATGTCCAACCACCCAGCCCACGTCAGAGGCGGCCCAGAAGACGTCACCCGGATCGAGGCCGTAGATGGCCTTCATGCTCCACTTCAGGGCGACGAGATGGCCGCCGTTGTCGCGGACCACTCCCTTGGGTACACCGGTCGTGCCGGAGGTGTAGAGGATGTACAGCGGGTCGGTGGCGGCAACGGGCACGCAGTCGATCGGATCGGCGGCAGCCACCAATGCCGCCCAGTCGAGGTCGCGGCCCTCGACCATGGTCGCTCTTTCCTGCGGGCGCTGCAGGATGATGCACCTCTCCGGCTTGTAGGCGGCTGTCTCGATCGCCCCGTCGAGCAGCGGCTTGTAGGGAACTATCCGGGCAACTTCGATGCCGCACGAGGCGGAGACGACGACTTTTGGTCTGGCGTCGTCGATGCGCGTGTCCAGCTCATTGGCCGCAAAGCCCCCAAAGACTACCGAGTGGACGGCGCCGATCCGGGCGCAGGCCAGCATGGCGATGACCGCTTCGGGCACCATCGGCAGGTAGATGATGACGCGGTCCCCACGGGAGACGCCCTGGCTGTCGAGGACGCCGGCAAACCGCGATACCCGATCCAGAAGCTGGCGATAGGTGAAGCGCTCAACCGTACTGGTAACGGGACTGTCGTAGACCAGGGCGAGCTGTTCGGCGCGGCCGCCTTCGACGTGGCGGTCGAGGGCATTGTAGCAGGTGTTTACTTTGGCCCCGGCGAACCAGCGATAGAGAGGCGCCGCCGAGTCGTCCAGCACGCTCTCCCACTTTTCATACCAGCTGACGTCTTCGGCGGCCTCGGCCCAGAAAGCCTCCGGGTCACGCCTCCAACGCGCATAGGTCGCTTCGTAATCGCCCGGCATAGCTGTCAAGGCTGACATAGCGTCACTTGCGATTCAGGGCCGAGGGGAGTGCGACTTGCCGAAGAACTCGCGTTTGGCGTCTTCCGTCTCCGGTGGCCTCAACTGCCAGATTCGCTGCTGGGCCATATCCCGCCATAGCTGATCGGCCATCGCCGACGGCGCCAGATCGGTGCGGCACCCCGGTGAGGTCGCTCCGCCTCGAGCTTCTGCCACCCTGATGGTCCCCCAGACGTTGGCATAGTTGAAGTTGTAGCCCATGACGCCGATGCCCAACTCACCCATGTTGCGCAGCAACTGGTTCAGCCCCTCGATCTGCTCGTCGCGCCGAGGTCCATCGAGCAGCACGTCGTACCAGTGCTCCACTTCGAAGTTTTCGATGGCAGGCCGCGTCCTTCGCGGCGGGCGAATCCGGGCAGATGGGCTACGATGTGGGNCGCTCCCGCCTGGTAGACGAAGCGGNAGTTTTCTTCACTCAGCAGATGCGGGTAGAGGCCGAGTCCGCTNTTCATCTGGATCCTCGTTGTAGTGAAACGGTTAGAGGGGAGATTCCGTAGCGCTTAGGACCGGNTAGGGTGCGAGCGCCATGTATGGGGAATCGATCTGCACGAGCTCTACGCGACTCACTGGGCGGGTCAGTCCTTGGGTTGCGAAAGTTCTCTGGCTCTGCGCTGCCAGTTGAATTTGTGCTCGCCGGTTAAAAGGATGCGGTGCTCATCGGAGAGCGTTTTGAGAAAGTCGGGATCCGGATCGTAGCCATTCCAGGCTTGAAACATGACCGGCAAGTAGCCGCTGAGAATAAGCGGCCGATCTTCAGCGGAACGAATGATACCCGCCGCGTGCATGAGCGATTCAAAGAAGAGCAGGGTAGAGCCTGCGGGTGCCTCGACCTGATGGATCAGCGAGGGGTCGGCCAGTGCGGCGTCGATGATGGCGTCTCTGGGTACCTCGTCAGGTATTTTATGCGTGCCGGCGATGACCGTTGTGCCGCCGTCGTCCGGACCAAGGTCGGTGAGGTTGGTGAGGGCCTTGATAAAGGTGAAGTGGTAGAGCCCGTTTTCTATGTGATGGTAGGTCGGTCCCATGGTGCGATGGAAGCCATAGCTCGTCGGCTTCTCGGCGAGTGGGCGACGTATATGGGCATCGGATTGCTGGAGCCGTACGCTGCCGCCGATGATTTCCTGTGCCATACCGACGATGTGGGGATTGGTGACATAGTCGAAAAAACAGGGAGCCAAATGGGGCAGGTTGTCGATGCGAAAAAATTCGCCAGTCGTACTGGTGTTAAAGCAACTGGGGCCTGGTAATTCGCCGGTGCGGCGGAAATCGTCTTCTATGCCGTAGAGCGTGTCTACGATGGCCTTTACTTCGCTTTGGTTGAGCACGTTTTCAATGATTACATAACCGTAAATCTCGATATGCAGGCGCTGGGCCTGGGTGAGGGCGGGAAAGGGGATGGAATTCGCTTCATCGTTCATTGTGCGTGTTTCCTCTCGTCGAGGCGCCATTGAGTGGCGGCCGCATGGGTAATGCCGTCTGCCATCGCGATCCAGTAGCAGGTGAAAACTGAGCTGTCCTCGGACGGTACCATCACCGGATAGCCCACAATCTGATTCGCCGTCTCTAATCAGGTGGTCGAGCCGCAGCGTCGAGCCAGTCCCGGCATCTACGAGAAGCGGGTAACCTGTCGACCTAGACATCTAGCGTATTGATCTCCGCGGCCGATACCGAAGTCCCGGGCCAGTTCCTTCCAGACCGCTTCATCGATCGGCGCGGCGAGTGCCTGGATGTTCTGTACCACCCGAGCGGGGCGGGAGAAGCCGATCAGAATCGAGGCGAAACGCTTCTCACGCAGACAGAAATGCAGGTTCAGTGTGGACAGCTCCAGATCCCGCTTTGCACACCAGTCCGCCAGTTCTCGGGAACGTCCGGCGGTGTCCGGTCGGGTCAGGGCGGCGTTGATCGAGGCGTTGAAGATCCCCACATCGTGCTTGGCCGCCGTCTCCAGCACACCGGCCTCAGCGGTGGTATCCACCAGGCTGAAGTCGTGGTAGGTAAGGGACACGTCGAACTCGCCGGTCTCGATGCAGGTGCGATGGAATGCATGGGAGCGGCACCCCAGCCCGATGGCGCGGATCGTCCCTTCCTCCTTGGCCTTGCGCAGAGCGGCAAGCGCGCCATTGTCGGCCAGGACCGGGTCGAGACTCGTCGGATCGTGGACTAGAAAGATATCCAGGTAGTCGGTCTGCAGCCGGTTCAGGCTCTGCTCGAGCCCATAGATCGCGCCGTCGTAGCTGAAGGCGTCGGGGTTTCCGTCGTAGACTGAGAGTTTGGTGGAAAGGATCAGATCTTCGCGCCGGTGGTCCTGCGCAAACCAGTGCTTCAGCGCCTGCCCCACGATGCCCTCGCTGCGGCCCGCGATGTAGTTGTCGGAGGTATCGACGAGGTTAATGCCGGCCTCCAGACCGGCCAGGACGGTCTGGACCCCCACGTCCGGAGTATAGCGGCCTTCCTGGTGGCCCAGCCAGGCGCTGCCGATACCGAGGACGGTGACCTCGAAGCCGGTCCGACCGAGGGTCCGTTTTTCCCAGTTGTGCTCCGTCATTTCCGTTACAAGCCCGCCATGGCCTTTACGCGCTCCTTGAGGTCGGCCAGCTGGATGTCGTCGAAGCAGTCCAGATAAATAGCCAGCTGCTTGTCGTGCCCGCCTTGAAGGCCGGCTTGCTCCGCATGTACTTGACCTGGTTGATGGTCAGCCCGTGGTGATCGGCGATCTTCTTGTTGATCCGGTGCGGGTTCCACCGGTCCCGAATCAACTGCTGGATGATCTGGTGCTCTCTGTCTGTAAGCTCAACCGACATGGTACTCAAGTTCCTGAGGCGTTGATACCTATACAGGAAATTTACGGTATGGGATTGATATGTGCATGGGAATGCCAGGATTAATGCGACCGACAATGAGATTCCGTCACTCCTGGTTGCGAAATATCTTCTCTAAAATCAAAATCGTAACAATCCTCGGTGGTTCGTCGAAACCGAACGCCACTTGTACCCGACCCGGTGAAGGCGCGATGCTCCAATTGATACCATCCATCGCTATCTAGAATGAGGTTGGTCACTTCGGTGTTTGAGGCTTCTCCTACTCGTCCGCCGTAGGGGCCGGTGGCACCTTGTTGCCGCATGGGCCTCGGCTCTATTCTTAAACTTGGATCAACCTTTCCGTGATGGCAGCCAATCAAGTACGGTGGTTCCTTGGTTGTATAATGCTTATGACCGCCATTTCCATCGGAGATAGAATTGCAATCGTCTAGGGGTGTAGCCGGCGAGTGGTTGACGTCGTTGTATTTACCATTTCCGTAATAATTTGTTCCGCCCGTACCAAAATAGACAGGGGCACCGTCGAGGCCAAAGGCGATGGGGGTTGTTAAGTCGTGCCTATCGAGCAAACAAATTGGAGCATAATGATAATGATAGTCGTCTCCTTGGCCGGCATGTCCACCGCAATGGTCCAGTTCTCCTTGAACCACCGTGTCACTCCCCGGGTCGTAGTGTTCGATATGCGTGGCCACATCGGGACGTGCTTCGTAGTGAAAGATGGGCACGCCATTGGCTGCAACCGCTATCGGCCCCTTTGGTGACGCTTCCGTAATGGAATATTGCCATTCCGGGGTCAATGGGATCCGCCATTGGTAATCGTAGGGAGCGGGGACTCGTAAAATCCAACGGGTGATTCCCACCATCATTCTTTCGTCGGGGTCGGCCGGATTGGGGTCTGGCAACCCAGTAGGTGAATGCAGATGCAGATAGGTTTCACCACATTCCGCCGTGACCAACTCCGAGTAGGGGGCAAATGAGTTGGCGATGGTTTGGGCACAGGACCCTGATTCGGGTTCGGAAGGAGGAGCAACGTCGTCTTGAGGCGGGGTGGTATTCTCTGGGGCTTGGTCTGTCTGTGGGGGAGCCGGGTCTGGAGCTGTCGCCACGGGGTCTTGCCCGCATGCCAAGATAAGCAAGAAAGTAAGGGGAGTTAGGGTGCGGTAGGTTATCTGAATCATTCAACCATCCAGCGGTTGCGTTTATTATTCCAGGGCGGTTGGTTGAAACCGAGAGCAGAGATGGGAATCTTCTCGTACAAGCCCGCCATGGCCTTTACGCGCTCCTTGCGGTCAGCCAGCTGGATGTCGGTGAAGCTGTCCAGATAAATAGCCAGCTGCTT
>PBRM01000036.1 GCA_002725915.1 Gemmatimonadota bacterium | reverse complement strand
CCGCATCGGTATAGCCAAACTGACAATCCGCTTCTGATAAAACATTTGAAACCTCTTGCCAGTTACCACTCATATCGGTGCAATCCACTGGGGTGGCAGGAGTGTCCGTGGAGCCACATGACTCATCCTCACCTTCGCTTACTTCCCCCATCGGTCCATCGCTTACTCCCCCCATCGGTCCATGACCGAAGTGGACACCCTTCAGCCAGGCGAGCATCTCTTCCTTGCTGATTGTTCCATCCCCGTCTGTGTCCATCAGGGCGAAGAGGCGATCAAAGAACATGATCTTGGCCCTTTCGGGATCTCTCTGGCGGGGGGGCGGCGGTACCTCTGTCCCCGGGGGAGGTGCCAGCACCATTTCAGGATGTGGCCGTGGCCGTGGCCGTGGCGGCGGCTGGGCGATGGCGGAAGCCGTGACCATGCCGATCAGACTCAAGGCCAGGATAAATCTGCTCATTGGATCTCCTTCTCGTAAAGGGGATAGGGACCACACAGACGATGTGATGTGGCCACACAGGCCATGCGGGACATCAAATATAATGCTATGCAGATTTTAAACCTAACTGTAGAAGAAAGATGTGAGAAGGATCACAAACCTCGGAAAATAGCGGACGCGAGCGCATCGGATGCTGTCGGCGGGATGCGTTTTCGCCCATTGCCTGACTGGAGGGTCCGGCGATAGCCGTCGTGAAACGTCCATTGTGCGGTCTAGTTCGAAGCGAATGCGTTCGGCGAAGAGCTCTGCGCAATCCCGCTGACCGAACGTGTGTAGCGCCCCCATGCACAATGCTGTCGCCGTAGAACACCCACTTAATCGGGCTGGCGGCCTCGATTGTATGTCCCGGTTGAGTTATTATGCTAGCTTTCCGCCCCAAATTCGCTTCGAATCATAGGCGCTAACCATGGCAACAGTACCGAATTTCCTTCCCCGCCCTGCCCCAAGGACACACCAGATCCAGATATTCTACGACCGCGGATCCTATTCCGCCTTTCCACACGTGATCCGGCTCGAGGGCGACGAATTGCTTATCGCCTTCCGCCAGGCTCCGCAAGAGGAGCGCGTCAGACACACCCACCCGCGCTCTGTCATCACCGTGATGCGCTCCTACGACTGCGGGCTGGTTTGGGAAACTGATAGCGCGACCCAGATGGCGGCGGGCGGAGGACAGGAGCTCGGACTGATCTATCTGGGGAAAGGGAAGGTAGGTGGAGCGCTCGCCGCGCATGAAGTCGTGCCTGTGGACGAAGGGGAGCGTTGTGGTATTCCTCAGGTTCACCAACACGAGTACCCCTACCGAAACGTTGGGGCTCTCTGGTGTTGGAGCGACAATTTCGGTCTTTCCTGGCGACTTGAAAACGCCATCCTCGTCGGCAACCGCATGCAGGCCTGTGCGCCGCCGGTGAGGCTCGCGGATGGAACCCTGATAATCCCCGCCTATTGCGCCATCGGCCGTTCGGCCGTCAGTTCGGCGGTTCTGTATCGATCCGATGACGGCGGCGAGAACTGGTCTGACCTGACCGTGATCGCCAGGGGGAGGCCGAGAACGCGAGGCTATGCTGAACCCGTCTTGATGGAACTGGATCCCGGGCACCTCCTCTGCATGTTGCGCGTCGGGAGCGACGCCAGGGCACCGCTGCCCGGACTCTTCTGGCAGAACGAATCTCTCGACGGTGGCGAGTCCTGGACCTCTCCCAAGCCGATGGGCATTCAATCCGGCGCCTGTCCACGACTATTGAAGCTGAATGACGGCCGGCTTCTCCTGACCTACGGACGACGCTTCGAGCCCTTTGGCCTCTACGCCTCTCTCAGCGAAGACGACGGGAGGACATGGAGCAAAACCTGCTGGCTGCTGAGAAAAACGCCTGACGGGGATCAGGGGTACACCTCCTCCATCGAACTGGAGGACGGCCGCATTTTCACCACCAGCTACGCCAAGAACGCGGGCGGTACCACCGGAATCACCGGTACATTCTGGAGTCTGCCCTGAGCGCCGGCCAATCACCGACCTGGTAATCGGCCTGAGCGGCGGATTAATGACGCGCTTCCAGGTATGGTAGATTGTGGGGTAGGTTGTGGCCCCCACACAGACCGGCTCCGCCAACCAGCGGCGTTATCAGCTTCCCCCTCCAAGCCTGCGAATTCCTTCCGCGGTCAGCGCGCCGGCATACATCCGCACGTCCGAGATGGCGCCGGCGAAGTAGGTCTGCGTGCCGTAGCCGATAAACAGCGGGTCCGTATTGGTCAGGTCGAAGGTTGTCCGTGCCGGGGCATGGGAGACGGACGAAAGGCGGCCGTTGATGTAGAGCCGGGTCTCCACGCCCTCGCGAACGGCCACGACATGAGTCCACCCGCCGCCGATATCGTGCTCGTGGCTGCACACCTGTCCCGCCGTAAACCCGTGTACCCGCCCCAAGGTGTCCTCCACGTCCTGGTGCTCTGCCCGGCTGAAGCAACTGCCGGTCGCGGCGCACAGCTGACCGCCATACGCATTCAGGCAGGTCACTCGGCACCAGGTGTCCGGATCGTCCGGCCTCCAGTCCGGCCTACTGGCCAGACTGGTTATCAGCGTCCAGTGTCCGTCGGCTTCATAGCGCCAGACTTGGCTCTTGGGGATCAGTGCCGCGTAAAGCTTGCCGTTGTAGACGCGCAGATCCATGACTTCATTGCATTCATACAGCCCCTCCGGGATGCCCAGACGCCCGGTATTGGTCCACTCCCCGGACCTCTCCAGTCGCAGCACGTAGCCCTGAGGCCAGGTACCGATCCACAGCTGCCCGCCAATCTCGGCCATGGAGTGGATCTGGTTGATACCGTGGGGGTCCTTGCCGATGCACGTCCAGGTCGTCTCGCCGCCGTAGCGATAGATGCTGCCGTGCGTCGACGCGTTTAGCACGCCGCCGATGGGCAGGAGATTCTCGACATTCAACCCGTCCGGGGCGCCACAGTCGATCCAGTCACCGTCGGTATGCCGAAAAACCTTGCCCCCTCCCGCTTCCCGGTCCAGGCCCGCGTACAGATCACCCGCGAAAGAGCCCATACACATCACCCGGTTCCCCTCGCCCACCTGACCCAGGTCACGCCATTCTCTGCCGCCTTGATATTCGTAGACGTGCACCTTTGAAGGGGAGAAACCCGGCATCTGACCCCAGGCCTTGACCCAGTCCCAGTTGCCGCTACCTGCGTAAAGCCGGCCATTGTGAACGAGCATGGACTGAACGGAGAGTACGTTTGGATCGGCGCAGAGACGGCCACAGTCATGCCACCGCTGTTGGCCGCCATAGCGAAACACCCGACACGCCTTCTCCGGGGTGGAGGCATCGGCGATACCGGCATAGAGTTCCCCCTGCCAGGTCGCGATGGCGGTGACGTTCGAATTGCTCGGCTCCGGCTTGCCGAAGTCTTCCCAGGTGCCAACGTAACCGTCGTCGATTCCGAAGTGGACATGCCGCTGATCGGACATGGAGCTGTACGCAGGGGAGGAACCGGCGACGTGCAAGTTCAGACCGCAGCGCCCGAGCGGGTCGAACTTCGACAGGATGTCGCCGAAGGCGCCTCTCATCGGGGCCTGACAACGGATCCATGCGGCAAAGGTGAAATCGTCCGTACCTAGCCGCAGGTCGGCGTGGTCCTCCACGCAAACCCGGCTTCGGCGGCCGTCAAAGTCAGCGGCGAGACCGGCTCTGCCATCCGGACCCGCCGTATATGTCAGACCATCGGCCAGGCCGTGGTGGCTGCCGACAGCATCGTCTGCATCACCCGCCAGCGGCCAGCGAGCGATGAGTTCTGGCTTGCTGATCCCGTGGGCACTCGTGGTTGGCTCTCGAGGTGTCATTCCCTACCTTCCCTGTGGTCGATTTGGACCTGCTCTGTGGACCGGCACATGTGAGGTGGCGGCACCCGCTTGCTGTGCTGTAGCATACGGCACTACCCGACACAGGTACATTCTGGAGTCTACCCTGACGCCGCGCGTGGTGCGCCAGGTAAATCTCGTGACCAGGGGTCAGACAGGCATATCATGCGCTCTTCGGACGATCATCCCGCCATAGAAATCTACTCAATCGGCACTGAGCTGCTGAATGGTCAGATCCAGGACACCAACTCCTTCTGGTTGGCTCAGCAGATCACGGCGTTGGGCGGTTACGTGCGCCGCATCTGTATCATAGACGATGACATGCAAGAGATGACCAGCGTGCTCAGGAACGCCTGCGACAGGGGAACTCGCGTGGTCATAACCACGGGGGGACTGGGACCAACACCCGACGACATGACGGCTGAAGCAGTAGCCCGGATCCTGGGGGTCAGTACGGTCGTGGACGAAAGCCTCGTGGCGAGGTTTATGGAAAATCGCGACATCGCCAGGCGCGAAGACGTCAACGCTGGCCTCCTCAAGATGGCAACCGTGCCGGAAGGGGCGAAGGCACACCCCAACCCGGCGGGCGTGGCGCCCTGTGTCGAAACGCAGATCGGTGAGACGACGGTTTTTTCCCTTCCAGGGCCGCCCAGAGAGGTGAAAGCCCTCTACGGCCAGTCGGTGAAGGGCCCGATTGGCGAGTTGTGCAGCGGCGAACGGGTCGGATTGCGCGTCGTCGTCAACCTGCCCGAATCTCAGTGTGGCCCGCTTCTCCACAACGTTATGGAGGAGTGTCCGAACACGTACCTGAAGGCCTTCGTCGCCCTGTCCGAGCGCACCGCCGACGGCCAGCGTCTGCCGGTGGACATCGTAGCCTGGGCCCAGGGTGAGGCCGAGGCAAAAGCGCTGCTCCAACAGGCATTGAGCCTCTTTGAGAGCCAGGCGGCGGAAAAGGGCAGCGAGGTCGAGGTGCTGGCGGAGAAAGAGACTGCAGACAGCTCGGGCACTCTGATCTGATCCATATCGGCACCTTCACCAAGTCACCAGATCTACTACAGGGAGATCTCATTCATGGACTCGCGAAACGCGCCACCACCGGAGAATGCCGTTGTGCTGTTTGGCGGCCAGGACGTCAGCAACTGGACCACCCGGGACGGCAAACCGGCCGGCTGGAAGGTAGCGGGCGACATCCTGCACGTCGTGCCCGGCACCGGCGACATCATGACCATCCAGCGAATGACGGACTTCTACCTTCACCTGGAGTTCCGCTGTCCGGATATGCCCGAGTCCACGGGGCAAGCGAAAGGCAACAGCGGCGTCTTCCTGCAGGGCCGCTATGAAATCCAGGTGCTCGATTCGTACGGGTGGGAGCGGCCTGGTATGGGAGACTGCGGCGCCATTTACAACCAGTTCGCTCCCCTCGTCAACGCCTGCAGAGCAGCGATGGAATGGCAGACCTACGATGTCGCCTTCCGCGCCCCACGCGCAGGCGACTCAGGCCCGACCCTGACCGTGGTCCACAACGGTCAGGTGATCCACAACAACGTCCAGCTGCCGGGCACCATCGGAGCGACGATCGATGAAGACATCCTCCAGCCCGGGCCGCTGCTGGTGCAGGACCACCGCGACCTGGTCGCCTACCGCAACATCTGGATCGTCGAGCTGCCCGAAGAAGCTTCCGAGACCTACGAGCCGCACTGAGCGATGGTAGATCAGGTCAAGTCAGTCGACTGCGTCAATCGCCGGGCAAAACTCATAGCCACCGCCCCTCCCGAGCTGATGGATCAAGTGCTGGCCATCCTCGATGCCTGCATCTACGAGTGAGCTGCAACCAGCAGCCTATCGCACCAGCACCATCTTGTGCGTCTCCTGGAACCCCTCGCCGAATAAGCGGTAGAAGTACACGCCCGTTCCCCTGCCGCTCGCTTTCCAGTCCGTCGTGTGCGCCCCGGAGGCGCGCCAGCCGTCCGTCAGCACCTCGACGAGCTGTCCTGAGGCATTGCGTATTTCCAGCCGCACTACGCCCGCCTGTGGAAGCTGGAAGTCGATGGCGGTCGAGGCATTGAACGGGTTGGGGTGATTCTGGCTTAGAGCGAACAACTCCGGGCCGCTGTCCAATACTGAAACCGAGGTGATTCTGACAGGCAGCATCGCGTCCTCCGGAAGAACCTCGAACGGCTCGTATCTTCCCAGCAAGGGAAGGCCCTGCCCGCTTTCGCCGGCGAACACTTCCAGCAAGTAGCTCCCCACATCAGCCGCGGAAAAGGGCATGCCGATCTCGAACTGCCCGCCCTCGACATCGGCAGAGAAACGCAGCGTGTCGGCTCCGGACTCGTGCGCCAGGCGAAACAGAACCTGGTTTGAGCTGGCGTCGTCCACAGCGCCGGTGACCGTCAGCTCATCTTCCGCTCTCGCCAGCGCCGGCATCGGGTAGGACAGCGTTATCCCCGCGAACAGCCTCACCGGGAGGCGTATCGCGGCAGCGAAATCCCCGGGAATCGACAGGACCACCGCCCCGATCCGAGCCTCGGGATCGGTCTGTATGTCGATGCTGCCCGCTCCCGCGNCCCTCACCCTCACAAAGCTGACGCCGCGAGATCTCAGACTCCCCGCCAGANTGNCGTCGCCGAGCCGATACGAGAGCGTGGCGGGTTGGCGAAAACCCCGTCCCCCCTTCGTGCGCAGAAACTCGAACTCGTAGTTCAGACGCCGATGACCGACCAGGCCGTTGCCGCTGGCGAACAGCTGTGCCGCCCAGGAGGCCAGCAGATCCTCGAATCTCTCTCCGGCGGCATCCTCCACGTTGTCCCTGTCGGCCAGTCCGGTCTGCACCAGGCGGCGCACCACGCCCTCTCCCAGCCGATCGACGAGGCTGCGGACGAAGAGGTAGGAGGCGCCGCGTTTGCGGCTGTCGAAACTCGCCTCTCCCTGCAGGCCCGCAGACCACGGCTCGGCCAGGAAATCGTCGATCAGCCTGGCCACACCGCCGGTGACAAAGCCGTCGTCCACCATATCTTCGCTCAGATGCGACAGCCCCTCGTTGAGCCAGCTCGCCTCGGCCTCTCCCGACCGCACCAGGACGTGCTGGTTGAAATTGACCAGGTGCTGAAATTCGTGAATCAACAGGGTCCGGTACGTGCTCAGCCCCTGGGTGGGTGACAGGAACATCAGGTCCGTCAGGTCCCCAGCTCCACCGGCTTCGACGGGCAACACCGACTCGGCGTTGTAAAACCCCCCCACCCCCACATCGTCCACCAGATGAGTGAAGAGGAAGGCGATCCTGCCATCGCCGTCCACGTCGGACGGCATGCCGAAAGTGCCCACCACCTGGTCGTAATCCTCGCGGAACTGATCGATGATCTTCTGTATCTGAGCGCCGTTAACATTGTCAGCAGCCGCTCTGAGATCGTCCTGTACGAACGCCACTACCCGGTCATTGACCGCCACAACTGTGGCGAAGACCGTCTGCCGGGGAACAGTGGGCCACTCCGGAAACACCAAGCTCCTCTGATCTCCCACCTGGTAACCCACCTGAACCGGTTTGGCGGCCGGCCAGCCGAGTTGCCCAATGCCGATGGCCAGCTCGCGCTCCCGTTGACGCAGTATTGCTTCGAGCTGATATCGCCTGTTGGCGGCGGGCTCACCTCCCTGGACCCAAGGGCCGGCAGACCCACCCGCCGAGCTGGCCCGCTTCCCGATGGGCTCCGATCCGCCCACCGAGAATGTGTAGTCGGCGCTCGAATCGGCGCCGGACACGCTCGCCGAATAGAGGGCGAGGAGCAGATCGCTGTCGGCGAAATCCCACGGAACCGACAGCAAGCCGGCGCTGTCGGCCCGGAGCCGCTGCAGACCTCCTCCCCCTCCTCCATCGCCGGCCAGGCCTTCGAGGACCACCTTCACCCGGGGACGGACGGGGTCGTCGCTGAGTATCGTCAGCATCCCGTCGTCGCCTCCGCTACCCACATAAGCGACCACCAGCTCCCCCCGTTCTCCTGACGGAATGGCGGTTGGCTGCACCGCCACCTCGTATGGCCCCTCCACTTCCGCTGTGCCCAGTTCGAGCACCAGCTCTCCCCGGTTGGCAAGCGGAATTGTTCCCGTGCCCCCAGGCAGCAGGCTCAGAGCCAGGGCGCCCACCACCATGTCCGGGCCCGGTGGATCGACTCCCCTTATCGCGAGCTCCCCGCTCCGCCTGAACTCCCGGTTCGCCAGCTCCAAGACGGCGATGAAACTGAAATCGCCCAACTCCCGCGGCAGCAGGCGCAGCGGCAGACGAAAGCTCCGGTCTGCTTCTATGCCCACCTCGATGCTCCGGACCGCATCGTCTGCCAGTGAGACGATATCGATGCGCAGACCGACGACATCCGCATCGACTGTGCCTTCGAAGGGGAAGACCCCGTCAGTCTGCAGCTCAGTAGTGAATCCCTGTTCGAGCGTGAAACCGCCAAAGAACTCCTCCGGTACGACAATCACCCCTTCGCCCTGGTCGATTTGGAACGGGCCGAAGCTGCCGACAAACGCCATCGACTCTCTGCCTTCGGCGGCGAAGACTTCCAGGGTATACGTCCCGGCCTGGCTGTGATCGAAGAGGACGGTGCGCCCGAAATTCCCGCCCCGCACGTCGATGAAAAACTTGACGCTCTCCCCTCCCGAGTCCGGCCTGAAGCGAAACAGAGTTGCCCTCAGACTGGGATCCGCCAGGCCCCCCCCGATCCTCAGCTCCTCCCCTGTGCTGAACGCGGTGGGGATGGTCTGCTCCAGCGTCATGCCGGGAAACAGACCCACCGGAAGCTCGACCACACCGCTGCCCCGGCTGATTCGCACCGGGGCGAAACTCCCGAGGAAGGAAAGAGACTCTCCCTGCTGGCCGGCGAAGACCTCCAGCGCATAGGTGCCGCTCTGCGAGTGGTGAAAGATGACGACGCGATCGAAGCGCCCGTCGACGACGTCGAAGAAGAAATCGACCCGCTCCTCTCCCGATTCTGGAACATAGCTGAACAGAACCTGCGTCACACCGGCATCGAAACGGCCTGCGATGTTCAGCACCTGACCGGTGCTGAATTCGGTGGCGAAACGAACGTCCAGGGTGAGAGTGGCGAAGTATTTCTCCGGCAGGGAGATCGCGCCGCTCCCCTGGTTGACGACGAAAGCAGATGAGCTGCCGACAAAGGCCAGCGACTCTCCCTGCTGGCCGGCGAAGACCTCCAGCGTGTACACGTCTGCCTGCGAGTGGATGAAGAGGACGCTCTGGTCAAAGAGACCCATCGACACATCCAGGAAGAAGCGCACCGGATCGCCGCCTGCCTCCGGCG
>PBRM01000035.1 GCA_002725915.1 Gemmatimonadota bacterium | reverse complement strand
GCGCCGGCGACTCTGGAGAGCGGCTGCATGCGGGTTCTGCCCGGCAGTCACAAAGGCGATCTCCTGCCCCACAAGGACGAGTACAAACCGGACAATCTCCTGACCCGCGGACAGGAGATCGAGGTCGAGGTCGATGAGTCAAAGACGGTGGCGATGCCGCTGCAGCCCGGCGAGATCTCCTTGCACAACGTGCGTCTTGCCCACGCCTCCGGTCCCAACCGCTCATCCGACCGCCGCATCGGCATCTCCCTGCACTACATGCCCACCCGCAGCAAGCAGATGGTCGGCGAGTGGGACAGCGCCGCCCTGGTCCGCGGCGAGGATACCTTCGGCCACTTCGCCCTTGCCCCGCGCCCGGCCCGTGACTTCGACCCGCCAGCCGTCGAGTTTCACGAGAGAGCGACCAACGCGGTGCGCGAAGTCCTGTTCAAGGACGCCGAGAAGGTGCGCCGGACGATCTGACACCGCTTGAGATGCCAAGCCGCGGCGGAGTCCGCCACACAATCCGTGACCGATCCCATCGTCTCCTTTCCGATTCTTGCCGCCGCTGTTTCATTCTCGTATGATAAGCCAGCGGCGGTCTCCCTGGCGCCAACAACTTAACCGAGGATGGTGATGGCAGAAGTGAAGCATCTAACCATGGCAGAGCTTGAGGCGGGGCTGGACGAGATCCGGCGGTCACCGCGAGGTGAGGGGATCCTGGAGATGATCGTGCGGCGGCCACAGACGGAAGAGCGGGAGAGCCTCGAGGAAGGCGAGCTCGACGTGACAGAAGGTCTCGTAGGCGACAACTGGAAGTCACGCGGCAGCTCGCTCACGTCAGATGGGTCGTCTCATCTCGACATGCAGCTCAACATCATGAACTCCCGCGCCGTCGCCCATGTAGCCCAGGGCAGAGAACGCTGGCAGCTGGCGGGAGATCAGCTGTTCATCGACATGGATCTGAGCGACGAGAACCTGCCCCCGGGGACGCAGCTGGGTATTGGAACCGCCGTGATCGCAATAACCGATCAACCCCACAACGGCTGTAAGAAGTTCGTGGCACGCTTTGGTCTGGAGGCGATGAAATTCGTCAATTCAGCTGTTGGCAAGCAGCTCCATCTGCGTGGTATCAACGCCAGAGTCATTCGGCCCGGCGTGATTCGGGTCGGCGACGCGGTCGTGAAAGTCCATTAATCGGCTGGAGGAAACTCGAGGCTGGAGAGCTGCTGGCTGCGGGCCGACTCGCGGAGGGAATTCACCGAACTTGAGGATTGGCTGCAACGGCTAGGTTCCCCTTGCTGCAGTCCTCCTCTCGCCGCCTGGAAAGGCTCGCCCACTCGCCGTGAAAGCCGTCGTCTTCGAAGCGTTCGCCGGACCCGTAACCATTCAGAGCGTGGCCGACCCCGCTCCCACCAGGCGAGGTGTCGTCATCCGAACTGAGGCTACCGGGATCTGCCGCAGTGACTGGCACGGCTGGATGGGGCACGATCCCGATGTTGCGCTGCCGCATGTACCGGGCCACGAGCTGGCCGGAGTGATTGAGGACGTCGGATCGGACGTAACCCAATGGCAGCGCGGCGACAGAGTGATGCTCCCCTTCATCTGCGGCTGCGGCATCTGCTCCCAGTGTGTCTCGGGAAACCACCAGGTATGCGACCATCAGTTTCAGCCCGGCTTCACGCACTGGGGGTCGTTCGCCCAGTACGTCGCCATCGACTACGCCGAGGCAAACCTGGTTCGCCTGCCACAGAATATCGATTCGGTCGCCGCCGCCAGCCTGGGCTGCCGTTTCACCACCTCGTACCGGGCCATCGTCGACCAGGGCCGGCTGGCGGCGGGACAGTGGGTGGCCGTACACGGTTGCGGAGGCGTTGGCCTGTCCGCGGTAATGATTGCCAGCGCCTTTGGCGCTGGCGTCGTCGCTATCGACATCTCCAGCGAGAAGCTGCAGCTTGCCGCCGCTCTCGGAGCGACGACAACAGTTGATGCCAGCCAAGCCGACAGCGTCCCGGATGCCGTTTTCGCCGCCACCGGTGGCGGCGCCCACCTCTCGATCGATGCCCTCGGCCATCCCCGGACCTGCCTCAACTCCATCCTCTGCCTCAGAAAGCGAGGGCGACACGTCCAGGTCGGCCTGATGCTTGCCGACCAGTCCCGTCCCCCCGTTCCCATGGACAGAGTTGTCGCCTACGAGCTGGAGCTGCTGGGCAGCCACGGCATGCAGGCGCACCGATTCGGCCCCATGCTGGAGATGATCGACCGCGGCCAGCTGCACCCGGAGAAGCTCATCGGGGCTACCATCAGCCTGGAGGAATCGCCGTTAGCCCTATCCACCATGGATTCGTTCGCGGGCAGCGGAATAACCGTGATCGACAGCTTCTGAAGAGGGGGGTGCGTCTGCCGGCAGCGAGCGATCCTCGACTTTTCGAGCAGCGGGTACCCGACTGATGATCGATCTGAGTTCCTTTGAGGTCCCCACCGTGGTCAAGCACGCTGCCGGGGCTATCACCTGTCTCGCCGACGAGGTGAAATCCCTGGGCTGTAGGCGCCCGATGCTTCTCACCGATCGCGGTCTCGTGGTTGCAGGAGTGGCAGAGGCGGCGACCCGAAGCCTCGACGCCAACCATCTTGACTACATCCTCGCCGATCGGGTAGTCGCCAATCCACCTGTCGAGCTGGTGGATGAAGTGGCCGAAATCTACCGGGCAGAGGGATGTGACGGCCTCATCGGCCTGGGCGGCGGCAGCAGCATGGATACGGCCAAGGCGGTGGGGGTGGTGGTCACGAGTGGCGACTCCATCATCGATTATGAGTGGGCCGATCCGCAGCCCATTCAGCGTCCCATCCCTCCCCTGATTTGCGTGCCCACCACGGCCGGCACCGGCAGTGAGGTGACCCTGTGGGCGGTGATCACGGATCCGAAGCGGAGAATCAAATTCAATGTGGGCGGCACGCGTCTCATCGCTCCGCGGCTGGCGCTCCTCGATCCGCGCCTGACACTTGGGCTGCCCCCGCGGCTCACGGCCGCTACCGGCATCGATGCGCTGACCCACGCCATCGAGTGCTACACCAGTGCCTACGCTCAGCCCTGGCCCGACGCCGTGGCCCTGTGGGCGATCGAGGCCATCGGCCAGTGGCTGCGGATCGCCTACGAGCAGGGCGACAACGAGGAAGCCCGCTACCAGATGATGATGGCAGCCATGCTGGCCGGTATGAGCTACGGCACCGAGAGCGCCGGCGCCGTGCACGCCATGAGCCAGACCGCCGGCGGCGTATACGGCCTGCCTCACGGCGAGCTGACCGCGGCGCTGCTGCCTCCGGTCATGGCTTACAACTGCACCGGCGAGCCCCGGAAGTATGCCCGCATCGCACAGGCGCTGGGCGAGGACACGCGGGATCTTAAGGTCTCAGAGGCGGCGGACCTCGCGGTGACCGCCGCCACCCGTCTGGTGCAGGACCTCGCCATACCCCCCCTCGATGACATGGGCATTCCGCCGGCGGACATCCCCATGCTGGCACAGCTGGCTTTCGACGACCCCCAGACCGTAGGCAACCCGCGCCACCTGGACGTAGCGGCGTACGAGGGCATCTACCGCGCCTGCTTCGGCGATTGACCCGATTAACTCCGCAGACCGCTCACCGTTCCTGGGGAGATCGCCGGGACCGGGATGAGCGCTGGGGCAGATTGCCATTGCCGAAGGCCGTGCCAGCAGCGCCAAGGCGCTCCGTTGGACGCGCCTCGGGCTCGATGCTTTCTGCTGCACAGAGCATAGCAGTCTCTGCCACCACTACTGGGGGTGCGGCTGACCCGTTTTTCCCCGCATGTTGCATATCTGTTGCACCACGTCCCTGATTTCCTCCTCGTGGCGGCTTGCGCTGAGAGACTGACTTACCTAAAAGTTAGTCAACCACAGTCGATGCCGATCGCACCCTGCCGCGCGCCGTCTACCCCCTGGCGCGCTTCTACTTCACCAATGGCGAGCGCGAGCGGGGGATGTTGTCTCTTGCCGGTACGCGGCATGCTCCTGGAGGTGCCGTTTCTGCGGCGGGCTCCTGAGATCGAATGTGCTCGGCGCTTGTCCATTACGACAGCGCCTGGCTGTCACACGGAGAAAGAAACCTTGCTACCGAAGGTGATGATCGACGCTGGCGTGCTGGTGCGCGACGAGGACCTGCAGCGCCTGGCCCAGTACATCGAGCCGGTCCGGATCGACCGGGACGACCCCTGTTCCGAGGACGAGTTGATTGCCGCACTCCAGGGCTTCGCCGGGCTGATCCGCCTCGGTGGCCTCGTACCGGCGCTGACGCGCCGCGTCTTCTCGGAGCTACCCGACCTGCGGATCGCCGGGGTCAGAGGTGATCGCTTCGGCACCGACGTGGACCTGGCGGCAGCCGCGGAGTTCGACGTCAGGATAATCGACACCGACAATATCGCCTCCGCGCACCCGGTGGCCGAGTGGGACCTGGCCATGATCCTCATCTGCTTGCGCAACGCCGGCGCGGTGTACCGCCAGATGATCGCCGCAGAGGAGACTTGGGCCAATGCCGGCAATGAAGAGTTCGTCAGTGGCGAGCTCACCGAGCGCAAGGTCGGCCTCATCGGTTGCGGTCACGTGGGGCAGCGCCTCATCGAGCTGATGCAGCCCTTCCGCGTCGACCTGATGGTGTGCGATCCCTATATCTCGCCGGAGATGGAGGCCCGACTGGCCATCGCGCGCGGCGATCTGGACCAGGTGCTGCAGCACGCCGACATCCTGGTGGTGCAGGTACCCCACACCCCCAGGACGGAGAAAATGATCGGCGCTCGCGAGTTGGAGTTGCTGGGGACGGGCAAGATTCTGGTCAACTGTTCCCGCGGGAAGGTGATCGACCAGGGGGCGCTGACNGCGAGGTTGCGGGAAGGAGTNCTGATCGCCGGCCTTGANGTCTTCGATCCAGAGCCCCTGCAGAAGGACAGCCCGTTGCGCGCTCTTCCAAATGCTTTCATCACCCCTCACATCGCCTGGCACGCACCCAACGCCCTCCACCGCTACTTCGCCACCATGGCCCTGGAGTTCGAGCGCTTCTTCAGAGGCGAGTCGCTGCAGTACGAGCTGACGCACCGAATGGTGGACATCAGGCAGGGCGTCATATAGGAGTGCCTTCAGGGAGGGCTATCTGTCCTGGGCGATGAACGGACCCGCTGTCTGGAAGCTGCCCAGCATTCCCATCTCCGTCCCGAAAGCGAGTCTGTAGGTCCGCGCCGCGAAATCCATCAAGTTTACGCCCTGGCCGCGGACGCCTGCGTCCAGCCAGTACACTCCTCTCTGCGAACGGGTGAAGAAGAATGAACCCACTTCATCCTCCCTCGCCAGCTTCACCCCCGTTTCGCCGATGGCCCCGATCACCTGCAGCGCGATCTGATTCTCCCACTCCTCCCCCGTCGTCCCGCTGGTGTCGCGCCGACAGCCAGAATCGGCTGATGCCGCCGTGCTCGTGCAGATCGAAGCTGTTTGCGCGTAGACAAGAGCCGCTCACAAGCGATGGGCGGTACTGGTCTGGGGCTTTCCATCGTGCGGCACATCGTCGAGGCCCACGGCGAACGGGTGTTTGTGGAAAGCGAGCTCGGAAAGGGATCTACCTTTGGTTTCACCCTATCCCTATCCCAAACTGAACAACGCACCAATAGCAGTGCAGTAGTAGTTGCACCCTTGCACAAACGGAATGAGATGGCCAGAGTGCCATTAGTCATGTATCCGTTTTCCCCAAGCTCCTCAAGAACGCCAGCACTTCCTTCAGTGCTTCTTCCGGCATCTCCTCTGGAATGAAATGTCCGCAAGGCAGGGCCTTTCCTCGGACATCTTCCGCGCGTTCTCTCCAGGCAGAGAGCATGTCCAACCCACCTCCCGTCTGCCACCCAGGCCGTTTGGGTATGTGCCCCGCCCACAGCACCAATACCGGGCAGTTCAGCTTGCGGCCCCGGTCCGCATCGTCGTGTTCGAGGTCGAGCTCCACTGCGCGGTAGTCGGCGCAGGTGCCTCGAATCATCCCCGGATCGCTAAAACAGCGCCAGTATTCGGCGTATGCCTCCTCGGTAATCGCTCCCTCGATAGCGGTCCACCGATCGAACAGGAAGTCCAGGTATTCGCGAGCACTGTTATGGATCATGGTCTCCGGAAAAGGAGCCGGCTGACGCATCAGATGCCAGTGAAACCACGCGAAAGACAATGGCGTATCCATGTTTTCGAATGCCGCTTGAGACGGCATTACGTCGAAGTTGGTCAGTGACAGAACGCGTTCGGGGAAATCGAGGGCCATCCGGTACCCCACCCGCACGCCGCGGTCGTGACCGAGCAGGTGAAAGGTTTCGAATCCAAGCGAGGTCATGATCTGAGCCTGATCCAGGGCGGTCGTGCGTTTGCAGTAGACCGTATGATCGCCCTCATCAGCCAAGGGCTTTTCGCTGTCGCCGTAGCCGCGTAGGTCAGGTACGACCACCGAGAACTTCTTGGCCAGAGCGGGCGTAATTTTGTGCCACATGACGTGAGTCTGCGGATAGCCGTGTAGCAGCAATAACGGCTTACCACTGCCTCCGTAACGCAGATTGATGGTGATTCCGTTCGCCTGGACCTGTGTATGGGTGAACCCTTCGAACATTGGCAGTTTAGTTGGTGGACGCGTGCCTGACCTGCGCGATTAGTGACGCACTTGTAGTTGAACGGCTCCCAACGAGAGGGATTTGTTGCCGCAGGATCACGTCCCGCCCTGCTGGTACAAAATTCGCCATCACCTTCGAGACGACATGGACCTCAGTCAAAGTGCCGCGAATCCCTTGAGTGCCCTCTTCTGAACGGCCACATCGAGGATGCGGCGGATGGCCAGACTCTCCCGCCTGTCGACCGTCGGCTTGCCGCTGGCGAACAGGTCCAGCGCGGCTGCGGCCGTGTTGGCGAAGATCTCGCCCGTGTCCACCACGAAGTGTCTGGTTTCCGTAGTGGTGGTCACGGAGGCGGCATAGGGCGTCTGCGAGTTGGTGTACACATTGACGACGGCGGTCCGATGTCTCGAGAAATCCAACAGCAGCTGCACGTGCCTGCCCGTTCCCCGCCGCATGAGCCTCCTGACGCCGGGGCCCATGCAGCTGATGGCGAGCTCGACGGGATGGATGGCGTATTCGCCAAACGATCCGCCACCCCCCCAGGTCACCATGTGACTCACCTCAACCGGATCGATGCTGCGCACGAACTCCTGGACCCCGGTATATCGCAGCGCCGAGGTGGTTTGCACCGGCACGCCGTGCTTGCCCGCCAGGGCGAAGATTTGCCTGGCTGCTGCGAGGTTCGGGGCGAAGGTCTTGTCGACGTAGGTCGCTTTGCCGAAAGGAAGGACTTCCCTACAGAGGGCGAGGTGTACCTCGGGATTGGACGGAGCCAGAATCATGTAGTAGTCGACAGCTTCGTTCAGCTCGCCGACCGTGGCGAAGTAGGGTACGCTGTTTCTCTCCGCCCACTCTCGGCTGGCTTTCGCCTTCACGCCGGTACTGCCAGTAACCGCGAATCCGCGATCCCCCAGTTTGCTGCGGAGAATACCCAGGTACACGTTGGCGTGGTAGTTCTCCAGGTTGTAGTCGACAAACCCTATCCGTCCCTTTGTCGTTGCCATCACCACTCTCCCCCCGGGTGGATATTACTCAGTCTTCGGTCGCCGCGTGCGCCGCGATAAAGTCCTCGATCTCCTTCGCGGCAGCGGTTTTCTTCTGGCGTGCCTCCTCCGGCGCGAAGGCACTCAGATAGGTGGTCAGCCCCCCGTCGACGACGATATTCTGGCCGGTGACAAAGCGGGATTCCTTCGAGGCCAGGTAGACCGCGCAGTGGGCGATATCCTCGGGCGCCCCCACCATCTCCAGCGGCTGGAAGTAATAGTGCCCGACGGGAATCCGCTCTGAGAACCGGTGCCGGAACTCCTCCCGATCCTCCTGCCTGACCCGCTTCAGGAACCGCTCCCGGTCCTCGCTGATATCGATCGCTCCCGGGCTGATGGTGTTGGCGCGGATCCGGAACGGCGCCAACTCGGCTGCCAGGCCACGAGTGCACCCGATGATGCCGCCTTTGCTCGCAGCGTAGGTCGTGTTCCCCGGTCCGCCGTTGACGCCGTGAACGGAGGAGATATTGATGATCGCCCCCCCGCCTCTCTCTTTCATCAGCGGAACGCCGTACCTGCAACCCATGTACATCCCTTTCAGGTTGGTGTCCATGAGCCGGTCGTATTCCGCTATGTCCATCTCGTCCACCGGCACCCCCAAGCCTACCCCGGCATTGTTCACCAGCACATCCAGACCTCCGAAGTTCTCGGCGGTGGCATCTATCAGCGCCTTCACCTGTTCTTCCTGTCCGACGTCGGTGGGCACGGCCAGCACCTCAGCGCCCAGCTCCTCTAGCTCGCGCCTGACACGCTCCAGCTTCTGCTCAGTCCGCGACGCGATGGCGACTCTGGCGCCCTGTCGGGCAAACATGAGGGCGATCCCCCTGCCGATGCCCTGTCCTCCTCCAGTGATGATTGCTACTGTGCCCTCCAGCCTGCGATTCATCGCCACTCCTTTCGGTCCTCGCCGTGGATTTTCCGTTGCCTCGTTAGCAGAGCGAGAGGCAATGACCTACCTTGTGGCCTGTCCCGATCCAGTGCCCGATTCAGTTGATTGATTGACCCCAGTCGCTGATACCGAGTGCCTGGACCACAGATCGTTTCCGGCCAATCCCAACCCAACCACCATTGAGAATCTCATCCCGTTGATTATCGATCGTCGATCTCTGGTCTGTGTCTTCACTTTCTTGGGGTTGACAGCCCGGGCTGCGGCCACGGCCCCCGAGACCGATGACAGCCTCGTGCGGGGAATCATCATCTCCACTCATGGGGCCGGACGCGACTGGGGGCAGGATGTCATCGTCCCCACCTTGAGCGATATCAGAACTCTGGGCGCCAACTGGGTCGCCACACACCCCTATGGAAGCATTTCTCAAGATGGCACCGTTGGGCAGAGAACCGATGGGGACACCGCACCCGCCCATTGGACGCGCCCTATCCGGGAAGCCCATGCGCTAGGTCTCAAGATCTGCATCAAGCCTCACCTGGCCTACTGGAGGTCCGGTTTTTCCTGGCGCGGCGAAATCTCCTTTGACACCGATGAACACTGGGCGCGATTCTGGCGAGGCTACCGCAACTGGATGCTCACAATCGTCACAGCTTGCGCCGCAGCTGACGCCATCGTCATCGGCACCGAGCTCGACCGAACGCTCGCACACGAGGAAGAATGGCGCACCCTCATCGCCGATGTTCGCAAAGTCTACAAAGGTCCGATCACCTATGCGGCAAACTGGTCCGATTACAGGCGAGTCTCATTTTGGGACGCACTCGACGTTATTGGTATTCAGGGCTACTTCCCGGTCGCCGAAACAGAGAACCCGACCGAGGCTGATATCCGCTCGGGTTGGAAAAAGGTGATCGCCGAGCTCCGCAGCTACAGTATCGATCACGATCGCAACGTCGTCTTTACCGAGCTGGGCTACAACCAGTCCTACACCGCCGCCGCAGAACCATGGAATTACCGGGTGGACGACGACGGAGCTCGAGCGATTCAAGAGCTGTGCTGGCGTGCCGCATTCGATGCCATCAATAGCGAGCCTCGAGTCGTGGGCGCGCTGCTGTGGAAGTGGTTTCCCTACCCACGTCCCGTTGGACGCAATTTCCAGCTGGCGACACCGCGGATCATGCCCATAATCGCCGAAGCCTGGCAGGGCAACGTGCCCACCATCGATATCGACGAAGAGGCCTATGACCGCTGGCGGCAGGAACGCAGCGACAGGCGTCACCGATCCACTCGCTAGTACGCCTGGCTGGAATCCGACTCGTAGGTGCGGCCCTCGGGTTCGTCCTCGGGAATTCCGACGTGATCCCAGAACTCGGTGTGCTCGAACGGCTGCCGACGAATGTCAGGCACCGCGACAGCGCCGCCGCCGTGCTCGGCAGAGCGGCTTGCCAGTATACCCGGCAGTGTGTAATCGGCCATGCGATAGACGTCGATGGGCACGCGCTTGCCCGCCAGCAGCGCCCGGCTGAAGGTGATGGCCGTCCAGATATCCGTACCGCCGTGACCGGACGCGACCTCCGCGTCGGTGCGAGCCGTGCCGATGTCGACACGCTCCCAGCCGTCCTTCTCGTCGCGCTCGCGATCCAGCCTGCGGCAGAAGCCCTCGTGCGAATACCATTCGACACTGCCCTCGGTCCCGAAGAGTCGATAGTTGTGCGCCCCCGGCCGCCGCGTGTTCAGGGTCACGAGGATGCGGATCAGGCGTCCACGCGCGGTCTTGAACAGCCCGTACTGCCCATCTGAACGCAGCGGTGCCTCGCGGCTCCACCACGGGCCCTCCACGCAATTTACCGACACTACCCGGTCGTCCAACACCTCCAGCAGCGGGCCGAGATCGTGGGTCAGATATTGGATCGGCGGCTGGTCACTGCGCCACACGGGACGCACGTCCACGAGGTTCTGTTCCCGAACTTGCGTGGGTGTGAACGTATCGCCGGACGCACTGACCATGGTCGCTGGCAGGTAGTGCAGATACTCCCCGTCTGCCAGCGAAATAGCCCCGAAGCGCCCCTCAGTCACCCACTTGCGCCAGTAGCGCAAGAATCCCATGAAGGACGAGTTCTCGGCCAGCATGTACTGTTTGCCCGTGCGCTGGCAGGTCATGGCGATGTGGGCGATCTCCTCCTGGGTGAAGGCCCCGGGCACCTCGCTGAGCACGTGGCAGCCCGCCTCCATCGCCTGGATCGCCTGCGCCGCCTGCTGGCGAGCGTTGCTGGCGATGACCACGGCGTCCGGCCGCATCTCCAACAGCTCCTCGAACTCGCTGGCGAAGTCGATTCCTTTTCGATCCATCTCGCCCACGGCCTCGGCTGCCCGGTCGCGCCACTGCTTGATTCGATCGGCCACGCCAATCACCTCTGCCTCCTGCGTATTGAGGAAGTTGCGCAGGTGACTCAGGCCGCGGCGCAACCCGAGAACTCCGACCTTCACCTTGTCCATGGAGATCCTTTCCTCACCGTCTGTTATCCATGTAAATCGACAAGGCTACCTGGCATCCCATGGTTTGGATATCCCTTGTCTCACGGATCCGGCGAATCGTTAAGCTGCTACAGCAGCGTGTCGGCCTCCTCTGACGATGTCTGGTCGTCGTCGGCCTTGTCCTCCTCCCACTCCAGGTGCTGGTATTCCTCGGGGGTGCTGGTCTTGCGCCAGTCGGCGAAATCGGTCTCGATTTCATCCGTCCACTTGGTGTCCATCTGGGCGGACGTATAGGCGCCCTCGTGAATTCGCTGAAA
>PBRM01000034.1 GCA_002725915.1 Gemmatimonadota bacterium | reverse complement strand
ATCACAGCGGCCCCCACGAGGGCGTATGGCCAGATCATCTGCACGTGTTCCCATCTTCTCGACGACAGGCTGCCCATGAGCCAGAAGAGAATCCGGTGCAGATCGGCCCTCGAGCTGGTGATCAGGAGCAGAGAGGTGAGAGCCGCAGCCAGCGAACCGATGGCGATGCCGGTGAGCAGGAGCACGGTAGTGGGCGTCCTGCCGTCGCGGATGGAGATGCCGTACACCAGCAGGGCGATCAGTAGAGCGCCCCCGAAGGCGAAGACGGACACGGAGTGAATGCCGAGGAACCAGAAGTTCAGCGACAGCGACAGCGCTGTAGAGGCACCCAGAGCCGCTCCTGAGGAGACGCCGATTATATACGGATCCGCCATCGGGTTCTGGAAGAGGCCCTGCATGACCGCCCCGCTCAGAGCCAGGGCGGCGCCCACCAGAACGGCGAGGGCGACCCGCGGTGGGCGGATTTCTCGAACTATGACGAATTCGGGGCTGTTGGGCGCGAACCCCGAATCCCCCTGATTGAGCAGAATATGCATCACGTCGGAGGGGGATATGTGGACCGATCCGGTACCCAGCGAGAGGAGAACGAGGGCGACAAGAACCGCAGCCAGGACGACCAGGAAGAGCACCTTCCGGAGCCCGCTGCTTTCCTCGGCTATCATTTCTGCTCCGATTCCTCCGCCTCGGGGTGAAACACCGAGACCAGCATCTCCAGCGCGTCGACCGAGCGCGGACCGGGCCGGGACATGACGTCCGCATCCAGGTAGTGCACGCGCCCGGAGAGTACGGCAGGCAGCACCTTCCAGCCCGCCATGGTGTGCAGTCGCAGCAGCTCGTCGGCCAAGCTCTCGGGCCCGTCCGGCAGGTAGGAGGTGACGATCACTTCCGGAGCCCAGGAGAGCACGGATTCGACGCTGACCTGAGGCCAGGATCCCGGCGCGGCGCGCGCGACGTTTCTCCCTCCAGCCCGCTGGATGAGATCGTCTATCATGGTACCTTTGCCGGCCGTGTACACCGGATCTCCCCAGTAACACCAGATTGCGCCCGGCCGTTCGGAGGCGGCGTGGACCCGCGCGTCCACTGCGTCCACCCGGCGGCGAAGCCGTGCTGCCAGCGCCGCCGCTTCCGGGACGCTGTCGCACAGCCGCCCCAGCCGCTCGATAGCGGAGAACAGCTCTTCCACCGAACTGATGGCCAGCGCGAATACGGGAATTTCCAGGTTCCTCAGTGTCTGCAATCGCTCCAGGTCGTTTCCCCTCGCCGCCACCGCCAGATCCGGCGCTACCGCTACGATGAGCTCCGCATTCAGTGTCGAATACCCCGCCACCTTTCTGATACTGTCAGCTGCGGCCGGATAGTTGCAGACGTCGGTAACCCCGACGAGGCGGTCTCCCAGTCCCATGGCGAACAGCAGCTCGGTATTGCTGGGCGCTAGAGAGACGATACGCCGTGAAGGCGCGGGGAGCCGCAGCGTGTCTCCCAGGTCGTCCACGGCGACGCCGGAGCCCTTTACCCCGTCTGAGGCCCGATCATCGCCCTGGGCCGCAGCGGACCAGGCACCGGCCAGCCACAGAAACAGGAGCAGACGGCAGAGTTTACTCACTTGCGCACATCCTCCTCAGACGCCCGCGGAATCAGCTAGGCGCTGGAGGCGCGATTGCGGAGTCACCCTGGGCCGACCTTCGGATCCGCAAAGCTCCACCGCGACGTCGACGCCGTAGACCCGGGCGATGGCCTCGGCGGTGACGACCTCCTCGGGAGGTCCGCAGGAGCAGGTCGCACCCTCAGAGACAAGAAGGAGTCGATCGCAGTACTCGGCCGCGTAGTTGAGGTCGTGGGTGACGCAGATCAAGGTGAGGCCGTGCTCCCTGTTGAGTTGTTGGAGCAGGTCGAAAACCTCCACCTGGTGATTGATGTCGAGGTGGCTCGAGGGTTCGTCCAGCAGCAGTAATCTCGGGCGCTGCGCGAGTGCGCGCGCCACCATGACGCGCTGGCGCTCACCTCCCGACAGTGCCGTAATCCTGCGACCTTCCAGCGCCAGCGTGTCCGTCAGGGCGAGAGATTCCTCGACGATCTCTTCATCGGCAGGCCCCATGCCCTGGAAACGGGCCATATGCGGGTACCTGCCCATACTCACGATTTCCCGCACGCTGAAAGGAAACGGACAGTTAGTGTCCTGTGGCAGAACGGCGATATTGCGGGCTATCTCTTTGCGGGACAACCCGGACAGCAGCTCCCCATCGAGGCGAACCGACCCTTCAGAAAGGGGGAGAACGCCGCTCACGGCGCGGATGAGCGTACTCTTCCCACAACCGTTGGGTCCGATCAATCCGAGAAATGTCCCCTCCTGAAGAGACAGGGTGATCCCCCTGATTACGGGATCGTCCCTGCGATATCCCGCCGACACTCCGGCGAGATCCAACAGGCTCACGCCAACACCGAAAAAGTGACTCGGTGCGACTGTAGAATAGATGTCACCGGTTTTGACACAGATCCGCGACGTCAGAGCGACCGGACAGGGTTTGGGGAATGCGGCGAAGCGAGGGACGATCTGCGAGGTTCTGGCGCCGGAGCCCTACACAGAACCCGCCCTCAAACTGGTGAGATCGGTCTGGCGGGAATAGAACTCACTCCCCTGTCAGGTTCGGCCTCGCCTTCGAAGGCATTCACAAAACCCAGCGGCTCCAGGCAGGTCTCCTGACTTCCGGCGCTGTCTACCACACTCCTTCCCAATCCATCATCGGATCAGTGGCTGGCACCCCGGGCCGGGGTCCATGCGGGCAGAGCATCTTGACAGGTTTCCCCGTCAGGCCGGTCACAGTGGCGAGGCCGTGGCGGATTTTCACCGCCTTCCCTATTCTCTGCAAGACGAAGAGCGGGACGTCTGTCCGCCGCTCGCCTTCCAGCACCATATGGAACCGTTATGTCGTTCCAGCGAATATAACCTGGAGACCACTGAGTCGCAAACACTCAATGTTCATGCTGGCCACAGGGGCTGGTTCAGGCTTCGTGCGCCCTTTGGCCGCCGCTAGGTGATGTAGAGGACGAAAGTCACCGAGCAGCATTGCCCGCCGGCAATTTCACCCGCGTGGGATTGTCGAGTTCAAGTAGCCTCGGCGCCAACCGCATCAGCAGCAGTCCCGCCACGTCCCCCACAAAACTCTAGACATCACTCCCCGGCGCTTGCCGTTTGGCCCGGGTGATCGGATGAGCCCTCATCGGAGCGGGAAGGTCTCCCCCTTCGGTTGGCTCCGGGACGTCCTCTCTCTGTCGCGGTGCTCTCGTGGCTTCGCTTCAGCTTCGTCGTCCGGGTTTTGAGGTACGGGGACACATCTCTATATATCTTTCGGACGCTCTCTAAATCCTCTACCTCGTCGTAGTCCGCAAGGTGCGAGAGTGGCAGCCACTGGACGGTTCGCAATCGCGGCTCTATGGGGAATTCCAGCTCCACCTTGATACGGGATCCCTCAAAGTCGAGCATGCGGACGTAGAAGGCGGGGCGACAGGATTCGAAGTCCACCAGGCAACAGCGGTAACGTCTGTCCGCCAGGTCGCGGAGGCCGCAGGCTATCTCCGCCAGGAGTCGGGAGTCACCCTGGCGTTTGGCCTCCAGGAGCATCTGGCGCAGAGATCGTATGCTGGTAGTCGTCATGGTGACGACTCCTCAACTTTGGCGCCATTTCCCTGTCCGGTCATCAGCTTCCACGGGTGTTCAGTAAGCTCGCGTACCGCGGCCGAAGCAGCGTGCAGATTGGTCAGGGTCTCGTCGATCTCTCCTTGCTTGGCCTGCACCAGGGTGTCGACGCGGACCAGAACGGACTCGATCCGCTCCACCACCAAGCGCAGGGCGTGAAGCGACCGCTGCACATCTTCGCTGGTAGCCGCCACCAGCGTATCGGTGCGGCTGAGAGTCTGAGAGAGTTTCTGCATATTCCTGTCGAGGCCGTCCAGGGNGNGCTCTATCCNGGGGGCCATACTCTCCATCATCTCGTGACTGGCCGTCAAAAGGCNGTNGGCACTCGCACTGACGCGCCCGATATCATCGGCGATGTGCGACACGTCCAGGGTCAGACGCCCCAGCTTCCCACCCAAATCCGCCTTGTTGATTCCCTCTCCCGCGGCCCCCAACTTCCGCGCCGCCTCGCCGATCTTCCCCATCAACCCCTTGAGCCCGGGATCGGACCGTCCCTCGATATGGCTGTCCGGCTGCAGCGAAACCCCCCCCGCCGAGTTCACGTTCAGGTCGATGTAGGACTCTCCCACGAGCCCGCTGCTGCGGATCTCCGCCACCACCCCCACGGGTACGGGATAGCGCTTCTCAACACCGAGGACGACGAGGAAGTAGGCTTCCCCTTCGGGAGGCTGGTGTCTGAATTCAATGTGTTTGACCTGGCCGACGGTGAACCCACGCAGCTTGACCTTGGTGGCTTCGTTGATACTGCCCAGGACATCGAACTCGGCGATGAGATCGTATTTTGCCGGGCCCTGCCCCTGACTGATCAACAGCCAGCCGAAACCGGCGGTCGCCAGCAGAACGAAAATGCCCACGAGAATATGGCCGGTCGTGGATTCAACGAGCTTGCGCTGTCCTGCCACTTGCCCCTTCCTCCCCTTCCTTCACTCGATCGCCCTGGTGACACCAGTGGGAGTCCGACCGGCGCCAGCAACTCCCCCCCCCCGGGGGAAGCTCGGCGCTGTCCGCGTCATCCACTCCGGGGCTCGCCACTTTTCTGGATCGCGACAACAGTTCCCGCACGTTCGGATCTGCGCTGCCCAGTACCGCTTCGCGGTCTCCGATTTCCTCTATTTTCCCGTTTGCGAGCAAGGCGAAGCGATGGCCGAAATCCAGATATGGCTCCAGCTCCACGGTGGTGATGATGCGAGTCATCGGCCTGCCGGACATCTCCTCCATAGCCGCTGGCGCAGAGGGGAACTCGGGACGGTAATAGAAGCAGAACCTGGCCAGGCGCTCGCCGGCGGCGGCACTGACTCCGGTTGTGGGCTCGTCGATGAGAAGGATATTGGGCTGGTTGACCAGGGCGCGCGCCAGAGCGACGTAGATGCGTTCCATGCGGTTAAGCGACACCGGGCGCCGACCGGGCAGCGCCAGCTCTTCCAACTCCATGTCTCCCAGGATGGCATCACATCGGGCCTCGATTTCAGCCGTGCTCATAACGTTGCCGTAGTGGTAATTCAGGGGCAGAGCGATGTTCTTGCGAACATCCATATTCTCGATCAGTCCCCCGCCAGACATCACGCTGCCCATGTTGCGCCTACGCCGCTGCAGGGCAGGGAGAGGCTCGGCGAGGATCGAGTGACCATCCACCACCACATCCCCCTCGACGCGCACGCTGGCGCGGCCCATGCCCGGCAGCCCGAGAATGAGGCGCAGGACGAAAGACTTGCCGCATCCGCCGGCCCCCGCGACCACGAGGGATTCTCCCTCGGACACAACAAGGTCGGCCCGATCCAGGAAACGCCGGCCCTCCACGTAGAGGCTGACCTTGTCGAAGACGATGACGGGTTTGCCGCTCACCTCAGATCCAGTAGAAAACGGCCGAGATAACCGCGCTTGACACGAAGACGAAGAACATCGCCTGGATGACGCCTGATCTCGCCACCATGGGAACTTCGTAGGGTGCCCGCTTGGCCCTCAGGCCGTGATAGCAGGAGAACAGCGTGATGACGAACCCGAAGAGGATACTCTTGCTCAGACTGATGTAGAGGTCGAGGGGTTGGAGAGACTCAAGTATGTAGTCACTGTACAAAATCCACGGCATGGTCAACTGAGTGCTGGCGACCAGAAAACCGCCCACAAGGGCAATGACGTCAAAGTAGATGACCATGCAGAAGAGGGAGACCATAGATCCGATCACTCGCGGGGCAATGAGGTAGTGGAAGACGTCGATGCCCATCGCTTCTAGGGCCTCAACCTGCCCGCTGATCCGGTTAGTCGCCATTTCGGCGGCCATGGCGGTCCCCGACCGGGTGATGACGATCATTGCGGTGACGATAGGCCCGAGTTCGCGAACGATGCTGATGACGAGGATCTTGCCGATCAGCCCGTGCGCGCCCATGCCCTGCAGTTGCGGTAGGGACTGGACGATGACGGTGAAACCGATGAGGAGAGAGAGGAGGCTGAGAAAGGGGAGTGCCTCCAACCCGGTGAAGTGAACCTGCTGCAACGAGACTCTGAAGGCGGCCCAGAAGCCCTGGCGACTGAAAAACCGCGCCACCGCCGCAACCGAGTCCACCGAGAACATCAGGAGGCTCCAGGCGTTGGTGAAAGCTTCGCAGACCTGCGCGCCCAACCCCTGTATGGGGCCGATGAGGGCCGTCATCGGTCGATCTTCTCGCCCTGCTCTCAGCCTCAGAAATTAAAGGAGACGCCGATGCTGAACTCGTTGTGCTGGACCCTACCGTCGTCGATGGTGACGCCAAGCTGATTGGCGACCACTCCGGTCACGGAGAACACCTGATACTGCCGTACGTCGAGACGCAGGTCGAGCTTGTCGGAGAGCTTGTAGCGCACACCGGCGCCATAGCTGAGAGCGGAATTCGTCTGAATATCGGCAACCGCTGCCGCTGAGAGCACAGCGGCCTGTTCATCGTCCAGATCGGTCGGCAGGTCGGTGGAGGTCACGGTCACGGCGCCGAAACCCACGCTAACGAAGGGCCTGAGCTGACCTGCGGGGAAGTTCAGCAGAATTCGTCCCTCGTAGAGGATGGCGGTAGCCGTTTCCTTCCCAGCCGAACTCCCAGTCGGGATCTCGCGGTCGGGCCGGGCGATCGTCAGCGAGGTCTCGCCTCCCAGCAGGCCGCTCGACTTCCCCCAGCGGATCCCGAAGGCGGGGCTGCTGTCGAGGTTGGCGTCGGAGTCGAAGGTGATGGTGCCCACGAAGGCTGACAGATCCGCGCGTGCCTGTCCCGGCCCCAGAAAGATAGCCGCAACGAGGGCGGCAGCGCTTGCGCGCACTCCAAGTGACATGATTAACTCCTCGAATCGTGAAGTCCCTAATCAGGGATCTCCTCTACTCGATCTCGTATCTCGTATCTCGTATCTCGTATCTCGTTGGATCGTGGATCTCACCACCCTGGTTTGTGCCTGGGTGATAGAGCGTCCCCTCTTACGAGATCGTCAACTCCTTGTGTGCAATAAACTTGGAACCTCTTGTTCCCGTTCTTTTTCTCGGTTGAATGGTACGCAACTGCACCGATTCTGGCAAGCGCAAGCGGCCTTCTACCCGTCCGAGCTCCGTGCCGCTCGCAGCGTGTCTTGGTCTTGGTCAACCGGCGTGGGCGAGGAGCGCGACCTTGCCCGCCCGTTGACGTCAGATATGGTTCAGAGGAGGAATGTAAAAAGGCAGGGGCAAGATGTCAGCCAGTTTGCGCAGAGCGGCCCGTCCGCCGACAGCGGGCCGGAAACTGGCAGCTGCAGAGGACGGGCTGGCGGTGGCGGCCAAGGACTCGGCCAGCGGCAGCATACCAAAGAAGAGGTGTACAAAAGACCGGTCCGGCATGGCCAGGCGGTGCCGAGGCCCCCTTCCCAACTTCAGGAGAGCCAGCTGCTTCGAGTCTGTCATTTCAAGCTGGAAGGTCCCTCCCACCCTCGCCCGCCGGGCGCGCCGGAGGAGCACCGCCCGAAGCTGCTCCACAAGGGTGGCCAGATCGATGATCTTGATCATGCAGTCAGGAGTCCGTCGCCAATTTGAGCTGAAGGGTTGGACCAGCGAGACCTCATCCGGGTTCGGGCCGGTGGTTGCGGTGAGCCTGTCGAGACGGTATCGGCGCATGAGATTGCGCACCATGCCGAGGGCGAGCTCTCCGTCCCCCCCGATCTCGTCGATCCGCTGGTAGGGTCGAGGCTGCCGGTCGGGGCCGCCGCAGGTAACGTATGCCAGGCGCCCACCGGCCTCGCACACCCAGGTCTCGCGATCGCGGCGATCGAACAGCGGCGCCACGTCCACGAGTGAACGCTCCACCCAGTACGGCCGACTCGATGTCAGGCGTCTCAGCCGGCGGCAGAGGGCCTCGGATGTGGTGGACGAGAAGCGCTGCAGCTGCAGTGCTGCCTCACTCGGAGAGGGGGCGCCCAGGAGCCGTGTCGTGAGTTCGAACGCATTCTTCGCACCTCCATCCTCCCACCCGAACCAGCCGTAGCGCTGCCGGTCGCCGCCCAGAACGGAGAGGGCAAATCCGGAGCGCTCCATGCGACGGATGGCGTCGTCGAGCATCGCCGACATGATCCCCTCACCCCGCCGCCGCGGATGGGTGCCGACGATGCCGATGCCGCCGGTGGTGAGTCTTGCCTCCTCGACCCTGATGGTCATGGGATGGATGGCCAGACACCCGACGACTTGGCCTTCATCGCGCACCAGCAGGAGGCGACGCTCGTATTCCGGGGTGTCGCGGTAGGCGTGGGGGTACTGTCGCTGTACAATGAGCCGGCCGTTCTGGCCGGGCCGGAATACCATGTCGGTGAAGCGCATGGCCTCGGCGAATTCGCCCGGTCGAGCCAGTCTGGGTCTGTCCATATTACTTGCCGAGTCTTCGGGGTCGATCCTGACGCACGAACCACCAGGCCGCAACCAGTTCCATGACGAATCCACAGTAAAGCGCCGCAATGCCGCGAGCGGCTCCGTGTATGGCTGCTGGAGGCAGGGCCAGCAGAGCAAGGAGGGTAGCGCCGATACGGGAGGGCGCGCTTGGGGCCAGGCTGCTAGTGCGCCGTTGCAGCAAGGCGGTGCCATGGAAGAAAGATCTAGGCGCGACGACCAGCGGAAAGAACGCGAAGATCATCAGCGGCAGACGACCGCGCGCGGCCAAGTCCGGTTGCAGGCCGACGAGATCCTGAAGGATGAATTCGCGCACCGGCGAGATCCAGAAGAGGACAATCATAATGCCGAAGGAAATGAGACCGCAGCTGAACGAGAACCTGCGAATCTGCCTGAGACCGTCCTCCCCCTCTTCCTGGAAGGCCGTCGGCAGGCTGCGCAGCTCATTGAGCCATCCGTAGGGAATATGGCCCAGGGTGTAGACCACTGCCAGCACCGCCAGCGCTTCTTCCCCTTGAGGCCCCCGAGAGATGAAGAGATTGACTGCTGGTCGGCTCATCCCCTGAATCGCCATGATGAGCGCGAGGGGCCAGAAGAAGCGGATGAGGTAGAGCTTGGAAAGCGGTTGTGCCACACGGTGTTCAGTCGCTGTGGGCCCGCCAGGCGCAAAGCCTCGTCGCAGGTGGGGTAGGGCGTAGCGGCGGCAGCCCCACAGCAGGATCATCAGGTCCACCAGCTGTGCCCCGTACAGGGCGATGAGCGGCAGCCATATTGGCCGTCGTTGAACGAAGGGAGCAGGCAGCAGCAGGACGACGGCGGCGATGCTGACACCGATTCCGACCATGGTGGCCGCGCTGACGACCTGCGTGCGCCGAATCCGGAAAAGCAGCCCAGATAACAGGCGTCGCAGACCCTCTATCACGGGGTAGGGTATCAGCCACAGCAAGGCGAACCGGACCACCTTCTCCAGCGGCTCAGGCGCGGAGTGCAGGCTGGCGATAACCCAGGTTCCAAGGGGGGTGACGGCCAGGGCGCCGACCACGACCGCTAGGCCGCCGCCGCACGCCAGGACGAACAGGAGGATCTGTCCAAACGACCGCATGTCTTCGGCCAGTACCAGTGAGATCTGCCGGGCAGGAGACAGTGGACTCGCCAGGAAATCCGCTATTCCCCAGGCCAGGGCAAAGGCGGCCAGCGTCTCCGTGGGCCTGGGGACCCTTGCCATGCCGCCATTGAGGACCTGCATGCCAAGTCCGTGTGCGACCATGGTGACCACGAGTGGCAGCAGGAAGCGAGTGAGCTGGGGATATAGCATGTAGATGAAGTTGAGGCGCCTGGAGGCTCCTACCCCTTCGCCGTTGGTTGCCGCCCGCGAGAGAGGAGGAGTTTCGGGACCTCCTCACACAGGCGGGCGTTCGAGGAAAACGGTGGCGCCCAGATCGGCGTATTTCTGGCGCAGGTCCGGTGTGCCGTTTCGGAAACAGAGGGCGGTCTGGGTCCCCTTCACCGTTGCGGCCACGGCGCTGACGCACTCCTCCACCGATCCGTAGGGGGGATTGGGATGGGCCTCAATGTCCAGGGTCAGATCGGCCGGGCCGAAGGAGAGGCAGTCGACACCCGGTTTTGCCAGCTTGTGCGCATTGACGACGGCGCTGAGGGATTCGATCTGCAGCCAGAGAACGCCGTTGCGATTCCACCAGTCGGCGTAGTCCCGCGTGTCGGGAAAGTCCTCCTGCGATCGACGTCCGCCGCCGCCGACGCTTCGCCGTCCCAGAGGAGGGTAGTAGAAGCTCTCCGTTGCCTCATCTGCCGTGCCCTCCTCCTCCACTTGTGGCACCTCGATGCCGGAGGCCCCCAGATCGAGATAGGTGCCCAGGAGATAGGCCTGACGCGTGTGCAGGATGCGCAATCTGACCGGAAGTTCGAAGCGACTGGCGAGTTGACAGAAATCCACCAGGGCTCGCTCGCTGAACGGAGAGTGCTGCCCATCGACGAAGACGAATTCATACTCTCCTTTGCCGTAGGCTAACGCGGACTCGAACTCGTCCGCGGAAACAGTCATCGGCATACCGACGCCGATGGTGATCTCGCCATTGCGAATCTTCGCTTTCAACTCCTCAGCAGGTACCATTTCGCTCTCCCCTCCGATGTTTTGGGTCTCTCTTCACCAACTCCCGCTTTCCGCTTCGAATGGAAAAGTCTCGATCTCTTCCTGAACCGCCTCCAGGAGCGTGGAGATCTCGCGGCGGTCGGCTTCGTCCAGGGCCTGGATGGGAGCTCGTTCGCCCGAAGATTTGAGAACTCCGCGCCGTTTGAGGACGTAGCGAACGAAACCGTGATTCTCCAGGTTTATCAGCGGCAGCAGACGACGGTGCAGGTCTCTGGCCCCGGCCTCATCTCCCCGCCACCAGAGCTCGATGACGCGGGTAAGAAGATCCCCGAACTCGCAGGCCGGCATAGAGCCCTCCGCGCCGCGGCGAAGCTCGTCCGGCAGGAACTTGCCGGCGGCGCCACCGAATATGGTTTTGATTCGATCGCCCGCCAGTGCCTTGACCTCGGCGATGTGTTTTGGTCCGGGCTGGCGCTCCTCCTTGACGTATTCGATGGGCGGGACTTCTTCGACCAACCGGGCGATCTGCTCACCCGTTAGCGGAGCGTACCCACCCGCGTTCTGGACCATGATAGGACCGTCGAAGGCATCGCCCAACCTGTGAAACATGTCGATGGCCGCAGCCGCGTCAGTGCGGGCCGGAGCCATGGCGATGACGGCGTCGGCCCCGGCTCGGCTGGCCGCCTGTGCAAAAAGCAGGGCCTGCGGTACGGAAACACCGGAACAGCCGAAGACCACCGGGATGCGCCCGTTGACCTCTTCCAGAACGGCGTCCAGATTGGACACGCGCTCCTCCTCGCCGAGGAAGTAGAACTCCCCCACCATGACCGGCCAGACGATCCCGTGCTGCCCACTGCGGCAACAGAAGTCGGCCGCTGCGCGCAGGTCGCCGGTGTGAATCTCCAGATCCTCTCCGTAGGGTGTGGGCAGAAGCCCGAACAAGCCCCGCAAGACCTCGAATCGCTGTGCCATAGTGAAAAACCATGTCTCCTGATAACGGCCGAAAGGGGTGGCCATCATCGCCGGTGAAGTGCGGTTGGCAATGGTGTATATTGGGGCAAAGCGAGATTCTAGTAAAGACGGGCGCCCGGCGGACCCACCAAAATGCTTGGCGTGGTTGGGCGCCCGAGCGCAATTTCTCTGCGCGAATGTCACTTCGGGGAGAGCGTGTTGAATTCATGCCCATCAGCCAGGTGATCGACTTTACCGAGGCCGCAACGACTCCGTCAAGGTCGATCCATCTTGCCGAGGTTCATCTCTTTGCCGGCGTTCCCCTGCTCCTCACTCTCACCCTCGTTGCAGCAGCGGCAGCCACGTCTGCCGCTGCAACTGCCGACACAGCAATGGGGCTGACGGAATCGGTCGGACTTCGGGTCTTGATCGACACGGTTCTGATCAGGGGGAACGTCCGCACACGGGAGCGGGTCATTCGGCGAGAGTTGCTCTTTGGGGCCGGAGAGCGGCTGGATGCTGCCACACTTCGGGAAAGCGAGCGCAATCTGCGGCGCCTCCTCTACCTCGGCAGCGCCCGGATTTCGACGAGACCCGCGGCCACCGGCACCGACTCCGGCGCGACTCAGGTGCTGGTGGATGTCGAGGACCTGTACTCCAGAGCGCTCTCACCCGTGTTCTCAGGAGAGCTGGACGAGCTCAGCTACGGCATCGTCGCGCTGGACTACAATTTCCTCGGTCTTGGTCAGCTGGCGCGGCTCGAACTGCGACACGATCCGGTGGCCGGCAACAGGGGCTCCCTCACCTACCAGGTGCCGCGGTTTCGCGGAAGTCGCACTGCCCTGGCCACGGAGATAGGTCTCGGACAGGAGGGCCATGACGTCGGGCTTTCCCTCTTCCAGCCTTACTACGCCCTGTCGACACGCTGGACATACGGCGTCACCGTTTTCAACTACGAGGCGATTCAGCGGCTCTACTCCGATCGCGGTCTGGCGGCTCGCTACGAGGAAAGGGTGGGGGGCGGCGGCCTGTGGGTCGGCCACTCCTGGACTCGGGGCAGCGTGAAAATCAGGCCCAGCTTCAGAATCACTGCCTCAGATCGACGTTTCCAGACGACGAGGTCCTCCCTCACCTACGCGCCAGCGGGTCGACGCCGGATCCTGCCCAGCGCAGGCCTCACCATCTGGAGTCCGAAGTACGCGCGGGCGCGGTATGTTCGATCCCTGGGCCCGGTGGAGGATCTGCAGACCGGGAGCTGGATGGCATTGCGGGTGGGCGTCTCTCACCGCTCCCTGGGCTCAGACCGCAACTACCCCTTCTTCCTGATCCAGCTCTCTCCCCGCTTCCAGCGCGGCGATGGCACCTTCGCCTTTCTCAGCTTCCGCACCAGCACGCGGATACGGGAAGGCCGCTACTACAACCTGTTTACCGCCACTCAACTGAGCGCCTATGTGCGCGCCGCTTCCAGGCACATCCTTGCGCTCCGACTTCGGCTGGACACCGTGGACAGGCCTGAACACGAAACGCAGTTTCTCCTGGGGGTGGACCGGGGGCTGCGCGGGTACCCGCCCCGCAGTCTGGATGGCGGGCGGCGCTTCCTGGTTAACACAGAATTCCGGCCTACTTTGTGGGTAAGACCGGCTTGGGTGTTAGCCGCCGCTGTCTTTGCCGATGGCGGTACGGCGTGGACGCCGGGGGAATCCTCTCCCGATCTGGAAATAGCTCTGGGGGCGGGAGGTCGCCTGGGACTCCCAAAGATCTACGGCACTCCGGTCCTGCGAGTGGATCTGGCGAGGGGGTTGGGCGATGGCGTGTGGCAGGTCTCCTTCGGGCTGGGGCAGTACTTCTGAATTGGATGGAATCTTGATTCTATCCCAATAAGTCCTTCTAAAGTCCTCCGCTCTCGCTGTCGGACCTCAACCGAACATGGTCGACACTACAAGGATGATCACGGAAGATAGATTCTCCAGTGTGATTTTCGGGCAGGTTGTGAAGGGAGGCAGCCACCTGGAGGACAGCTCAAGTAAGGGGTGCCTGTCATCGTCCCTCATCGCGGACGAGGATTCAGCTAATTTTCTTCCCTTTCTTCCGCATTTTTCTGATCAGGCGCTTGTTTAATTCCTGGGCGGCGTGATAGCCATCTACCCGCAACAAGTGGTTGAACGCGATGGTCTCGGCAATGACGGTGATATTCTTGCCGGGGAAGATGGGGATTTTCACCTCCGGCACCTCGACCCCAAGCATGGTTTCTACGACGTCCTCCAGACCGATGCGCTCGTAGTTCAGCTGCTTGTCCCAGTCGACCAGCGTCACCACCACCTCTACCCGCTTCTGTCTCCTTGTTCCGCCGATACCGAACAACCTCTTTACGTCGACAACGCCAATGCCGCGGATCTCCATATGATCCTGGAGCAACTGCGGGCTTCGGCCCACCAGGATTCCCTGCGCCTGGCGGGTGATGATGACGGTGTCGTCGGCCACGAGCCGATGTCCCCGTTCGACCAGGTCAAGCCCCACCTCGCTCTTGCCGATGGCGCTGCGACCAGCGAACAGAAGACCCACGCCGTGGACATCCATCAGGGTTCCGTGCACCGTCGCATGCGGGGCGAATACGTCGTCCAGATAAAAGTGCAGGAGGTGGATGAACTTGGTCGTATCGAAGTCCGACCGCAGCAAAGGCACGTCGTGTTTGTTTGCCAGTACCTTGAGCTCGGGCAGCAACCTGCCGCGGCCGGTGATCACGACGCAGGGAATGTCGAATTGGTAGATGATCTCCAGAGCCTGGAAGCGGCGCTCAGGAGTGAGCGTCCTGAGATAATCGATTTCGTGGTTCCCGAGGATCTGGGCCAGATCAAAGGTGACCACTTCTACGAACCCCGTCAGGGTCAAACCGGGACGATTGGCATCGCTGCTGTTAATGGTGCGGTTCATGCCCTTCTCGCCGGCGAGAAGTCGCATACCCAGGCGGCGGCCGTACACTTTGAGCAGCGTGCTCAGGGGCAGCTCGGTCACCTCGTTTTCTCCTCGAGAGTTGCCTCCATCCGCCTGAACCCGTCGTATCGCGTAGACGCCACTTTCCCAGTCTGGACAGCTTCTCTGATGGCACAGTCGGGCTCTGCTCCATGAGTGCAGTCGCGGAATCGGCAATGCTCGACCAAGGGGGCCATTTCCACAAAGTAGCTTACCAGAGTTGACCGATATAGCCCCCAGGGACGCAGCTGCTTGATCCCGGGGGTGTCGGCCACGTATCCACCAGAGGCCAGCCGGTGAAGCTGGACCGCAGTAGTGGTGTGGCGACCTCGGTCGTGAGTCTTCATGAGCTCGTCCGTAGCGATCGACAATCCGGGATCGATGCAGTTGAGGATAGACGATTTGCCCACGCCGGACTGACCAACCAGAGCGGAGACACGCCCGTCGAAAATATCCTTTAGCTCTGCCACCGCTTCCCCTGTCTTGGCACTGGCAAGCAAGACCCGATAGCCCAGATCGGTGTACAACGAGGCCAGTTTAGCGCAGCGGCGCTCCGGGTCCAAGTCGATCTTATTGATACAAATTACCGGCTCGATATTGCCCAGCAGGGCGGTGACCAGCGCCCGGTCAATGAATCCAGGGACGATCCGTGGTCGCCGGGCAGCGACGACGACGATGAACAGATCGACGTTGGCGGCGAGCAGCTGTTCGAAGGATCGACTTCCACTGGCGGCACGAGAAATCTTGGAGAGTCGAGGATGAATGCTGTCGATGATCCCAGACTCGGGAGCGGTGGGAGTGAACTCCACCCAGTCTCCGGTGACTACGGCGGATGTAGTCTCTCTATGACCCGCCTTGAGCCGTCCGCGGACCTCGCACTGCCAATGGCTACCGTCGGCCTCCACCAGGGACTGAAGCCCTGACACGCGCAGAACACGGCCTTTCAGGTCGTCCTCCCCGAGAGGCTCACTCCCCTTTGCTCAGACGATCCGCCAGGTAATAGGGCCATCCCGCCTCTCGTATCTTCTGCTGAGTCTGCTGCACGGGGTACTCCACTCTCTGCAACTGGTAGTGTTGTCGATTCAGGTCCCACACCCCGTAGCAGGCTCGCCAGTCTCCATCTCTAGGCTGTCCCACGCTGCCTGGATTGATGAGGTATCGATGTCGGCCGATAGCGACCTCCGTGGAAGTAAGTTCGGCGACCTGAGCTTCCTCTCTGGCACAGTATATCCCGGGATAATGGGTGTGTCCCACAAAAGCGACTCGCCAGTCCTGCCGGGAGAGGCACCAGTCGATATCGGAAAAGAGCAGCATGTGACGCCACTCTTCGGGCTTTATCGGATTGGCGTGGGCGAAGGCGCCGCCGTACGCCACGTGACGATAGGCGAAGGAGCGGAGGTAGTCCAGGTCGTCTTCCGCGATCATGTCGCGCGACCTGATGATGGCGTCCCTGGCAAGTGAATTCAGCGAGCGGGCGAGGCGGCAGTCCACGAGCGCCTCATCGTGATTGCCCAGGACGCAGGTGACGTGGGCCTCTCGCAGACGGCGGATACAGGCAGCGGGATCGGCACCGTACCCAACCACATCCCCGAGCACGACGACGCCCTCGGCGCCGGCTTTCTCCGCCGCCGTCAGCACCGCCTCGAGCGCTTCGGCATTGGCGTGAATGTCTGCGAGAATCGCTATCTTCATGCGTTGGCGAGCATAGATCAGCCGTTGGCATTGGAGGCGGAATCCGGTCGGCCCCGCTTCTTCCGCCGCGGCCTCATGTTGGCTTCGCCCTTTCCCCTCCCGCCGCGGCCTTGCGACCCTTTTTGTGCCCAGGCGCGGCCTTGGTCCCTTGCTTTATTTTCCACGGAGCCTTGGACTCGGATTCTTCGGCGCTGACTCCGAGGATTCGCAAACTACTCAGATGATCTACCGTCAGAGCTCCTACTCATACGGAAGGAAGGAAAGGTGCAGGTTGGGCTTGAACCTTCCATCCCCTTCCTGGTAACTGCTTTTGAGCTCCTCGTCCATGCTGTCCCTGGAGACAAACCGGACCTGGATATGTCGGCTGCGCTGTTCATGTCGAGAGATCCCGAGAGTATTTATTGGCACCCAGGACTGCCGGCTCTGCTTCTCAATTGAATAGGGAGCTAATCGATGTCTCTTCGTGAATCGCTTTGATGGCGTCGGCGAAGTGCTCGGCGACAGAGCACACATTGAGTTTTGGATTGTCCCGTCTCGCCGACTCCTGGGGAATGGTGTCGGTAACTGCCAGTGAGGAAAGCATCGACTCCTGGATGCGCTGGAGGGCGCCGTTGGCCAGAGTTCCGTGCACGCAGCCGGCGTGGATGTCTCGAGCGCCCCTGGATCGGAGCGCAGCGGCACCGTCAATCATCGAGTCTCCGGTGACGACCTCGTCGTCGAAGAGGATGACATCGCGGCCCTCCACTTCGCCGATCACACCATGGATGCGTCCCTTCCCGTCTGAGAAGGGGTGCTGATCTATTACGACCAGAGGCAGTCCAAGCCGCTTGGCGTAGCCCTCCGTCACCTTGGCGCGGCTGATATCCGGCGCGGCGGCCACGCAGTTGTGCAGGTCGAGCCGGGAGAAATGTCGGCATATGGTGGGGACTCCGCTCAACTGGTCCACCGGGAAACGGCAAAAACCCATGATCTGCGGACTGTGCAAGGTCATGGTGAGGATCCGATCGGCACCCGCTTCGGCAAGGAGGTCCGCTATGAGCCGACCGGCGACGGAGATCCTGGGTTCGTCCTTACTGTCTGCCAGGGAGTACGGATAGTACGGCAGAACGGCCGTAATACGCCCTGCGGAGGCGTATTTCAGCGCGTCCATGGCGATCAGCAGCTGCATGAGATAGTCGCTCACGGGCGGACAGGACGTCTGAATGAAAAAGACGTCGCACCCCCGAACGTTCTCGTTGATCTTCACCTTGATGTTTTCGTTGCTGAAGTGCACGAACTCAATGGCCCCAGGCTCCTGTCCGAGCGACGCGAATATCTTGGTGGAAAGCTCCGGATTGCTGGTCCCGGCGAAGACCTTGAGGGTGTCACTCATGATCCGAACCTAAAGCATGTTGAGCTCATTTTGAGCCCTGGCGGCGACAGGTGATTTCGGGTATTCCCTGGTTACTCGCCGGAGGATCTCCTTCCGTGCTTCTCGATTCCCCGCCAGACGTTGGCACCTGGCCGCATTCATCAAGGCGATGGACGACTGCATCGAGCCGACGTTGTCGGCCGCATAGGCCAGATATTCACTCGCCGCGAGCTGGAATTCCTCCTTGGCCTCGTAACAGGACGCGATGCCCGATCGAGCCGCAAACAGAAGAATGTCGACCGGGCTAGGTTCATCCAAATACGACCTGTATAGCTTTTCTGCCTCTGCGTACTCGCCCTGGGCGAAATAGCGGTTGGCGAGGATAATCGTCCCCTGGGCGCCTGCGGGTGTGCCGGCGTAGGAATCGGTCAGCAGCCCCAACTTCAACATGGACTCGGCGGGTTGCCCGGCCTCATCCCTGATCAGGGCCTGGCCGAGGAGTTCCGCGGCTTCCTTCTTCGCGTCGGCCTGCGAAGATTTTACGTACACGAAAACGGAGACCACCAAGGCAATCGCCGCGGCTCCGACGATGAAAAGTTGCGCACGTTGTCTTAAGTACTCAGCTGCCTTGAGTGTCCACTCGACGAACTGATCTTCCTCCAGTTCGCTCTTTGTCGGCCTTCTACTTCGTCCGGGCATCTGGGTTTCTCCATCTACGGTATCTCACCATGAGATCAGTCATATTGCAGCACGGATTCGACGCGATATCCGTCGAGCTTGGCCCGCCCCTCCAGCGACCGGAGCTCTACCAGGAAGCACACTGCCGCAATAGAGACTCCCAGCTGCTCAACCAGCCGGCAGGTCGCCCTCATGGTGCCTCCGGTGGCGAGCACGTCGTCCACCAGCAGGACGCGAGACCCGCTATCTACGGCATCGCGATGCACCTCGATGCTGCTGCTTCCGTACTCGAGCTCGTAGTCCTCACGGATGACCTCCGCGGGCAGCTTGCCGGCTTTTCGGACCGGCACGAAGCCGCATTGCATCTCCAGCGCCATGGGAGCACCGAAGATGAACCCCCTCGCTTCCACGCCGAGTACGGCGTCGATCGGCTCAGCAGCGAAGGGCTCGACCATGGCTTCCACTGCTAGCTTCAGGCCGGCGGCGTCGTTGAGCAGAGTAGTGATGTCCCGGTAAAGAATCCCCGCCTTGGGAAAGTCGGGAATGTCGCGAATGAGTTGCTTTAGCTGAGAGATCATCGTGCTCGTCTGTTAGGGACGGATGGAGAAGTCGGTGAAACTCGCGGGGTCGTCACCCGCCCACTCTACGATGCAATCGACTACCGAACTCATTCTGGGTCCCTGGCGCAGGTCGCAGACAAGCTCATCAAGCGAGCCCCGCGGGCCAGCTGCCCTCACCTCCACCTCGCCATCTGGAAGGTTGCGGACATATCCGGCCAGGCCGTACACGGTGGCGCGCTCGCGCGCGAAATAGCGAAATCCAACTCCCTG
>PBRM01000033.1 GCA_002725915.1 Gemmatimonadota bacterium | reverse complement strand
GTTGGCAGACGGGTTCCAGGTGTGCCCACCATCGTCGCTGAGATAAGTTCCGATGGATTGATTCTCATCAGCCACCCAAACCTCGTCACAGCTCTGAATCGGCAAAACCAGGCGACCCGAGTCAAGTTGGACCAGACTGGACGCACCGCCTTGGATCCGGTATTCACCGGCATGCTCCCAGATCGGGGCTGAGTCTCCAAAGGACTTGCCTCCATCGCCTGAGCGATGCAGGTGCATGCTTGTATCACCGCGGGAATGATTGCGCACGTATCCAAGCAATATCTCGTCCGCAACCCCGCACAGGAACGGACTCATGACATTGAGGTCGCCTGGTACGATGTCGGCCACCATGCGCTCATTCGTCCAATGGCGACCGCCGTCTTCGGACTCGGCCAGATAGACCTTTGCCGCGCCAAAATCTTTCCCGCCCTCGGGCCCGTGGGAGTAGCTGTGATAGGCGACCAGAAGGGTGCCGTCAGCCCGTTCGACCACCGATGCCGTGTCCGAACGCACGCGTTCACTGTCCGCCGCGCGCACGACAATATGTTCTATCGCCTGATCAATTGCTGTTCGCATGCTCTGCGAATCCTCTGGCTATTGCTGGAGAGTCGTGAAAGTCGTGGATGGCGTCTTGACTCCAAGCGGGCCTGAGACCCTCCGCTGACAGTCGGTACACTTCCGGTACGCCGTCCTCACGACGGCGATGTGGCGTGAGATGGTTGCCCGCGCGCAGGTCCCGTGCCGTCCTGCGGGCGCAATTCGCCGTCGGTGACCTAGTGAATCAGACCAGCTTCGCAATTCTGCGTCACCCCCGTGCCCACATGGGTGCAGAGCTCCCAGTACAGCCTGTCCAGGTCGCCGATCTCGCAGTCCGTCGGGAAGCCGCGAAGGGCTGCGAAGCCCTGGCCCGTGCGAGGCTCGCCAGACATGCCGTGGCGCGTAGGCGTGAATTCGGACTGCGTCGAGAGGTGCGCTTCACAGCCATCAGTATAGTGCCATCATTTTTCAATGATACGCCTGTCGATGCCAAGGAACAAGCATGGAGACGATCCCAGGTGTAGCCGGAGAGGCGGTGCCGGGCCGGCGATTATCCACCCTCCCCGACCAGGCGCACCAGACCCTCTGCGGCGTCCAGCTCCACGATCTGACCATCGGTGATTTTCTCTCGCGCGGCCTCTACGCCGACCACCGCTGGCAGGCCGTATTCGCGCGCCACAACGGCGCAATGGCTCAGTGCGCCCCCCACCTCGGTAACGACTCCTCCCAAGATGGCGAAGAGCGGGGTCCACGACGAAGAGGTCGTCTGCGCCACCATAATGTCGCCCGGTTGCAGACGCTCGGCGCTGGCGACCGTCTCCATCACCCGCGCCGGTCCGCGCACCTTGCCGGGGGAGACTGCTTCGCCGCGTAAGACGCCGTCTCCATCGACCGGTTTGTCGTGCTTCTTTTCCTCGTCTTCCTCCTTGGGCGGCGGCTCCACGCCCAGCCTAGGCGGCGGCTTGATGGCGCGGAAATGCTCAAAGATCGCGCGCCGGCTAGCCACCAGAGCCCGCTGATCGGTATCAACCTGCCGCACCTCGTCAAAGTGAAGATAAAAGACGTCCGCGGCCTGCTCGATAAAATTCGCCTCGGTAAATCGCCGCCCCAACTGCATGACAACGCGCCGCACTTTGTAGGTGGAGTTGAAGTCGATCCAGAAGTTGTGGTCTTCCGACAGAACCATGCCCAGCCGAGCTTGCTGCAGGCGCTCTTCAAACTCGTCCCTGACCGGCTGCGGATAACCCGAGAGGCGCTCGCGCACGTCGCCCAGAGAACGTTCACACGCGGCAGCCAATTTTTCAAACTCGACGCGAGGATCGCACTCGGTGGCCAGATAGCTCTTCAGGGTCTCGACCACCGGCGCCGGGTCCTGGATCCAGTCGGGCAGGCTCAAGCTCCAGTGGTTGCTGCGCTGGCCGTACTCGTGCAGGTAAGCCTTAAATTCGGCGAGAAAAGCCCTTCCCTCTTCTGATGCCCCCAGCGCCGCCACGACCTCAGAGCTTTCGCGCTGAGCGACAATCTCGGCCACGCCGGGAGCCATGCGGCGGCTCAAATCCCACAGCGCGTGACCCATCTCCAGCGTTTTGTTTTCGAGCCCCTGGAGCAAGCTATAGGCGGCGAGTGCGTTGCCCTCTTCTTCAAAAAGCTCGCCATAGAACTCCTTAAACTTCTCCATTGCCTTGTACGCGGGCGGTCCCATGGCAAAGTGCAATCTCCAGATCTGTTGCACCCTCTCCCAGGTTTCATCGAGGTGGCGCTTGAGGGCCTCCAGCGACGCCGATTCCAAATCGAAATCCTCCCAGAAGGCCAGATGCTCCTGGATTTCGGGCCACCACTGCCGCGGCCACAGAAGGTGCATCTGTCCGGCCAGTTCGAGAATCTGCTCCTGGCTCTGTTCTTCAGAATGTTTCTTTTCTTCTTCCGCCACCACGAGTCGATCACCCATATAGAAGTACGTGTTGAAATACCGTATCACCAGGCGATGAGGAGCAGAGAATCGCTCTTGCAGGTCGTAAATCCCATGGATGGCACAATTCCAGAAGTCGAACTCCAGGGGCGGCATCGACTCGGGGAAATGCGTGCCCTCCTGGTTCCAGGTAAGCGCAGCGTCTTCGGGATCCAGCCAGATAACGGGAAAGTCATCGGGAATGGGGATTGGCGTCGGTGCTGGACTTGCCGACTCTTTCTGCATCGCTTCGCCTTTCGGACTATGGCGCGGCGCTGAACGCAGGCCGTGAACAGGCCGTGAACAGGCCGTGAGCGGGCCGTGCACTGGAGGGACGCCCTTGGATAACCCCATCATCCAAGTTTGGTTCATGGCGCCTATGCTTCACTGTTGCCCGACGTTTATGTTGAGCTGCCCAGCCGTTGACAAACGGGCGCAAGGAGTGTCGGGATCATGTCTGAACGAATTTGGTGGTTGCGTGGGGTAGATGAGTGGATCCGCGGGCCAGGAGCTGATTGGTGTTGCCGCCTCCCCACTCGGTGTAGGAGCGGGCATTGGCGTAGTGGCAGACATAGGCTCGTCGGAGGCGGTCCGTGCTGCGGTTCTGGCGTGAGCGGTGGATCAGGTGGCCGTGGAAGAAGATCACATCCCCAGCCCGGGCCGGAGCCGGGGCCTCGCGGCCTTCGTCCACGCCTACAATCTCGGTCAGGCGTTCCTGAAAGTCTTCGGTATCCTCGGGTTGGGCAACATCGAGGTATATGGGGTCCATGTTGGACCCCGGGATGAAGCTCATGCATCCGTTCTCCTCATCGCAGTCATCGATGGCGATCCAGGCGCCACAGAGGGTGTCGGGCGCGGTCTTGATGTAGAACGAATCCTGGTGGTAGGCCTGGCCCGACTTTCCCGGGGGTTTGAGGAAGAGCATCGACTGAAGGGCCATGAGGTCCGGGCCGATCAAGGACTCCAGCACATCCAGAACACGCGGTTGCAGCATGAAACGCTCGTGGATCTCGAGGTGGCGGTGGAACTGGATGAAACGGAAGTAGCGGTCCTCCATGGCAGCCGGTGACTCGCCGTCGACACTTCGTGGCTCTACCCCTTCCAGCTGGCTCAGATCCACCTTGTCGAGGGCCAGGTTCATGGAGTGCTCGCCCAACTCAGTCAATTCCGCATCGGTCAGGAGACCCTCGACCTTGAGATAGCCGTTGCGGCCGAAGAAGTAGCGTTGATCGAGGCTGATTTGATATTTCGTTCTGGAGGGAGCGGTCATGCTTCGAGGTGTCCTCCTCGCGAAGAGAAATCCATCACTGGCGCCCTCTTGACCCTACGACCAAGAGTGGTCTCTGTAGGTCTAGGTAATAAACCTCTCAGAGAGGAGCGGCGATGCTGACTGAACAGCAGGTAAACCACTTCGGGACCTTCGGGATGCTCCTGTTGCGGCAGCTCTTTTCGCCGGCGGAAATGGAGGAGATCACCGCGGAGGCGGAAGCTGTGTGGCGGGAAGATCTGGCGAGCCAGCCGGAAGCGCAGGGACATCAGCACGTGGTTCCCTTTCTGGAGAAACGGCCTCTGCTGGCCAGGCTACCCGAGGACGACCGCATCTACTTACCGATCCAGCAGCTGCTGGGTCCAGGCTTTGTGTGGGGTGGATCCGAGGGGAATAAGGGCAGCTTCAACGAGACTCGCGATCACCAGTGGCACTCCGATCGCGCTGGCCAGATAGCCCTTCAGTACACCCGCATAAAGATCATGATCTATCTCCAGGCGATGACAAAGGACACGGGCGCCTTGCGCGTCATCCCGGGCTCTCACCACGCGGCCTTTCACCAGGAGCTGCTTCGCCTCCAGCCGCAGCAGCAGCAGACCAGTCGCGCCGCCTTCGGGGTGGGCGGTCCCGAGCTGTGCTGCCACCCCTTAGAGGTCGAACCGGGCGACATCGTGCTCTTCAATCACTATCTGTTCCACGCGGTGTACGGAAAGCAGGAAGAGCGCAGCTATGTCGCCATGAAGTTCGCAGCCGAACCCGTGACCGAGACGCAGATCGAGGCGCTGAGAGCGCACGGTCAAGACGCCTCCGCGCTGGATGGCGCCTTTCGCCACAGTCAGCGTCCACGGATCAGAGGCATGGTGGACAAACTCCTCGAGTGGGAACGGGAGCTCGGCGTCGCGGCGCCCGGGTAGTCGATGTCTCGCGCGTAAGTCATCCCCGCGAGGGTTCGGAGCGCTCCTGGCGCAGTCGGGCGTGGACTTCCTTGACTTTGAAGTCGTTGTCGATGACCTGCTGCAGATGAACCATGCGTTCAGGACCAGCAGTCCGCAGCATGGCTTCCCCGTGGATGCGATCGATCCAGAACCGACCCTCGTTGGCGAGAGCATTCTGGAAGTCGACGAGGCGATCATCCGGGACGTGCTCGTAGAAGTTCATGGTGAACATGCGCCGCCGCTTCGAACCGCCGAAAGCTGCGTGTTTGGTGTTGTGCCAGAAGACGACGACGTCGCCAGGCACGGTCTCGACTACGACTGCCGGCACCTGGTCGGGAGCGACGCTCCAGGTCTCAGCTCCGTCTCGGATCTCATCTTCCAGGCGGTCGGCGAAGGCGTCACCGCACATGTGGCTGCCGGGAACGACGCGGACAGCACCGGTGTCCCTGGTCAGCGGGTCCAGGTAGAAGGCGATCTTGATGCTGGGAATCCGCCTGCCGTCGTAGCCGTCCGAGTGCCACCCGGTGTCGCCGACATAGAAGTTGCCGTCGCCGCTGGTGTAGTTGAAGTCGTCGCCGAGGATGCCGGCCGCGATGTCGTGAATGCGCGGATCGTCCAGCAAGCTACTCAGGTATTCGCTCTGGTCGGGGAAGGGCACGATACACGAACGCAGCTCTTCGTCGTGGGGTTGGCCGTGGTGCCCGCCGCCGCGATTGCCCCATATGAGCTCAAACTCGCCGATTACCCGATCGATACAGTCGGCCAGCAATCCGGGGAAGTAGAGGTAGCCGAAGGTGTTGAAGAAGCTGAGCTGTTGTTCCGTCAGGCGTGATCGCGACATCAGTACCTCCGGTAAATTTCGCGAGTCCCTTATCGATCCGGTAGCTGCGGCGTATCCGGACAACGCTGTTCAGCCGGCTCCGGCCAGTAGAATGCCGCCGCCGAAGATGAAGAAGGTGACGATGAGGACAACGAAAGTGTAGCCCATGATCTGACGCATGTGCAAGCCAGCGATAGCGAGCAGGGGAATGGTCCAGAAGGGCTGGATCATGTTGGTCCACTGGTCTCCGTACGCCACGGCCATGACGATGCGTGACGGGGCCGTGCCCAGCGTCTGGGCCGCCTCGATAAAGATGGGTCCCTGCACCGCCCACTGGCCACCGCCCGAGGGGATAAAGAAGTTGATGAGGCCGGCAGAGAGAAAGGCCCAGAACCCGAGGGTCTGCGCACTGGCGATCGCCGTGAACCAGCCCGCAATGACCTCCACGAGGCCCGTCGCCATCATCACCCCCATGATACCTGCGTATAGTGGATACTGCAGGATGATCTGCCCCACGGTGGCGCTAGCGCCCGTGACGAGCTTCACGTAGTGCACCGGCGACCGCGCCAGCAGCAAGCCGAGGCACAGGAAGGACCAGTTCACGATGTTCAGCGTGAGGTCGAGTCCCCGCTGCCAGAACCAGTACACCAGGTAGCAGGCGAGGGCGGCGCCAAGGGCCGCACTGAGGCCGCGCTGGGCATCGATTCGCTCGGCCGGCGACATGGGGCGGGCGGTTGCCGGCTCCTCCGGCTGGAGATCACCGGCGCTGGACTCCAGGACGATGACCTCCTGCTCCCCGGGCCGCATCAGCGCGCAGACGACGGGGACCACCCCCAGAGCGACCAGCGCGATGGCGATATTCCAAGGCGCGAAGATGGTCTCGCTCACGGGAATGATGCCGCCGAGGATCTCTTCCAGGGCGTGGCCCGGGGTGGCTACAAAGAGGGCTGCCGAGCTCGAATAGCCCATGTGCCAGACGATGAATCCCCCGTAGGCCGAGGCCACGAGCAGGGGATAGTGCAGTCGCAGGCCACGTTCGGCGCCCTGCAAGGCGACCTGACGGGCGATGATGGCCCCGGCAACGAGCCCCATCGACCATGCGAACAGCGCCGCCACGCCGGCCACGAAGGCCACCAGGCCATAGGCCGTCGCGGCGCGTTTGGGCAGACCGCCCAGTCGGGTGAGGCCGGCCCCGACGGCATCGGTGTGGGCCAGCGCATGAGCGGTAATGAGGGTCAAGGCAATCTGCGCGATGAAGGTCAGGAGGCCCTTGAGCCCGTCGCCCCATGCCGCCAGGGCATCGATGGGGCCGGCGTCGGTCAGCCCCAAGGCCATGATGAAAACGACAAAGGTCAGGACGATGGCGAAGACGAAGGGATCCGGGTAGTACCGTTCGATCACGACGATGAAGGGTCTGACAATCGCACGCATAACGCCCTTATTTAGTGCAGAGGAGTTGAAATCCGTTACCGGGCGCCTCGACGTCCGTCCTGCGAACAGGTTTTCACCTGCGGCCCTGATGAAGTGGACCTGGGCGGAGGAATATAGCCCCCAGGCAGCCCTTGGCCAGCTTGGGTCTCATCTCCCGTACACAATGCACGATCTGAAGATCTGCTGAAGCGCAGAGACTTAACGGAGACGGTCTTGCCGAGGCNGTGGGNCTACTTGCGGTCTTCGGTGCCGCGACGGACATTCCCAATACGATCATCCGAGATCGAATTCGACCCGGAAGACAATGCGTGGGTATTCTCCGATCTATTTGCAGACGTGCTGGCGTCACGCAATGGATTGTCTACCGCGCAAAATCTTTACGATGTTGGAGGCATTGCGACTTGGCCTGATCGACCAAAGGAAGACCATTCACACGCCCGGCAGTTCCAGCCCTTCCCCGGAGCACGCGATGACCACCTACGAGCACTACCTGCGCGAGTCCGCCGTGTCCAGGAAAACCATCGACGTTTTTCTGGACGAAAACGAACCTACCTGGGCGAAATACGACGGCGAAGTGGGCTATACGCTGGGGCGCTATATGCCCAGAGATGGGATCGACGGCAGCTCGACCATTTCCACCTCTCAGGACAATGGTCAGCGCAGCTCTCGTCTGTACGCCGAGCAGCGGTGCCGCATCAACACCTACGGCAACAGCTTTACCCAGTGCCACCAGGTGAGTGACGGCGAGACCTGGCAGGAGTACCTGGCCGCCCATCTCGGAGAGCCGATCCGCAATTTCGGCATGGGCGGCTTCGGAGTGTACCAGGCCTACCGTCGTATGCGGAGAGTCGAAACCAGCCCGCTAGGAGCGAAGTATGCCATCCTCTACATCTGGGGGGACGACCACTGCCGCAGTGTGATGCGCTGCCGGCACGCGGCCACGCATCGCTGGTGGAACGACGAAAACGGACGCATGTTCCACGGCAATTTCTGGTCGAACGTGGAGATGGACCTGGTTTCGGGTAGCTTTACCGAACGGGACAGCCTGCTGCCAACGCCTGAGTCGCTCTACAAGATGTGCGATGCCGAGTTCATGGTCGAAGCGCTCAGCGACGACTTGATGGTGATGCTCTACGCTATGGAACGCTCTGACGTGGAGGGCGACGTGGCCGCACTGAAGGCGCTGGCCGAATGTCTGGGGGTGGAGGGTATAGACGAGAGCGACCCGGACGCGCGCCGGGCGAGTGTGAGCGCGTTGATGCGCGCCTATGGTTTTGCCGCCAGCCGCTACGTCGTAAACGAGGTGGGAGCCTTCCTGCGGGAATACGACAAGCAGCTGATGATCAGTCTGCTCTGTCCGACCGCGACCGATCAGGTGCTGCGGGGCCACAAGCGCTACGACCGAGAGTTTGTCGACTATCTCCGGGCCGCCGGCTATCTGGTCTTCGACATGAACGAAGTCCACCGCGAGGATTTCAAGGCCTTCAATCTCTCAGTGGACGAGTACCGCAAGCGCTACTGGATCGGGCACTACAGTCCGGCAGGCAACCACTTCTTCGCCTGCTCGATCAAGGGCATGATCGCCGACTGGCTGGATCCCAAGCCGGTGACCTATCGGTCCGACGAGCGGATTCAGGACTTCGAGGGGTATCTGCCCGATGTGGCGACGGGGGGGGGGGAGCCGGGAGTAGGCGTACCAGCTCCGCATCGGTGCGGCTGAAGTAATGGACGGCTTGAATGAGCTCCTGATCGGCGCCGAGGCGGCTGCTGAGGGCGGCGGAGTCGGGGATATCCCGCGCGACGCTCTCGGTGTTTGGCTCTTGAGGCGGCGCAAAAGTCGCAGCTGCTGGCCACAGAGTGGATGGATTTAATGAGCGACAACTCAATCCAGGCAGTGTTCGACTATCACCAGGCGACCAAACACGGCTACTATCGCTACGCCGCGGGCCCGGGGTATCTGGACTGGGATTCTCAACCGAACCCCTTCCGCAGGTATGACGGCGCGCGCATGATTCATCTGGAGAAGACGCCGCCAACCGATGAGCCGCGCTACGACGACGCCTTTGTCGATGGCCGGATCGCTCCCGTGCCGGTGAGCATGCGGAGCATCTCTCAGCTCCTCTACGACAGCCTGGCGATATCGGCCTGGAAGAGCGTCGAGGAGACCCGCTGGGCGTTGCGCGTCAATCCCTCCAGTGGGAATCTGCACCCTACCGAAGGTTATCTCATCTGCGGTCCGATCGACGGGTTAGCCACCGGTCCCATGGTCTGCCACTACGCGCCGAAAGAACACGCCCTGGAAGTGCGCGCGGAGTTCGATCTGAGGCTGTGGCAACAGCTTTGCGGCCGTCTTCCCCCAGGAACCTTCTTCATGGGATTGACTTCCATCCACTGGCGCGAAGCCTGGAAATACGGTCAGCGCGCCTATCGCTACTGCCAGCACGACGCCGGCCACGCCATCGGCGCGATCAGCATCGCCGCTGCCGGCCTGGGCTGGCAGGCGAGGATCCTCGATGACCTGGGGACGGATGAGCTCGCTCTGCTGATGGGCATCTCTGGCGACTGCGAGGCTGGGCACAAGAGGGAGGCTGGGCGCAATGGTCGGGCAGAGGCCGAGGAGCCGGATGTACTGATTGCGGTGGCGCCGTCCGGGCGGCAAATAGAGGAGACGGAATTGCCCGGTGACCCCATTCGGATCTTCGCCGCTCTAGACTGGCGAGGAACACCCAATCAACTGAGCTCCTCCCACGTCAGCTGGGGGATGGAAGAGATCGCCGAAGCCGCTCGCAAGGGGCGCAGCCGTCGGTGCGAGTGGTCAGCGGATCCCGTAAAGCCGTGGCTGCTGGACGCTCGACCGCTTTCACTTCGCAGGATGATTCGGCAGCGCCGCAGCGCCGTGGCGATGGATGGAGAGACTTCGATCTCTCGGGAGGCGTTTTACCATATCCTGCAAAAGACCGTGGCGGCGCCGGGCAGCGTTCCCTTCAGCACGCTCTCCTGGAAACCTCATATTCACCTGGCAGTTTTCGTCCACCGGGTAGACGATCTGCCGGCCGGGCTCTACTTCCTGGTGCGCGACGGCTCGCAGAAGACAGCGCTGGAAGCAGCACTCACCAAGGCCGACGCCTGGCGTCCTCCTCCCGGATGTCCGGAGCGGCTGGAACTCTACTGTCTTGCGGAAGCGGATTTGCAGGGGGAGGCGCAGCAGATCTCCTGCACCCAGGAGATTGCCAGTGCCGGTTGCTTTAGCCTCGGCATGATCGCTCAGTACAGGGAGCCACTGGAGCGCCATGGCCCCTGGTTCTATCCCCGCCTGTTCTGGGAAGCCGGCGTCGTCGGCCAGGTGCTGTATCTGGAAGCGGAAGCCGCCGGTATCCGCTCCACCGGCATCGGCTGCTACTTCGACGATGCCATGCACGAGCTCCTCGGGCTCGAGGGTTGCTCCTATCAGGACCTCTATCACTTCACGATAGGCGGTCCGATAGAGGATACGCGGCTGACGACCCTGCCGGCTTATGCGGGGGAGTAAATTCCGCACGACCATCACAGGTGACGGCGACGCCAACCAGAGGACGCCGTCCCTGATGGTCATCCCGTGGATCTCGTCGAGCGTAGGTCGAATCGAGGGCAACCCGGGAGGTTACGACTCCGTCACGACGACGGCGGTGACGTCGTAGCCCTCCTCGTCCAGGGTCTCCTCAATCAGCTTCTCGCTCAGACTCCCCGCAGCCCGAAACTTTGCTTCTCCCGCCTCCAGGTTCACCTCAACGGCGGTCACTCCTTCTAATCCCTCCAGCGCCTCTCTGACATGGCGCACGCAGTTCTCACAGCTCATGCCGTCGATCGAAATCACGATCACTCTTCACTCCTTCACTTTTCGAATCGCTTCAATCGCAAAGCGTTGGCGACCACGGATACCGAACTGAAGGCCATGGCCAAGCTGGCTATCATCGGACTCAGTAACGGGCCCCCGAAGGCGTAGAGCACACCGGCCGCCACCGGAAGCCCCACCGAGTTGTAAAAGAACGCCCAGAACAGATTCTGCTTTATCGTCCGCATCATGGCGCGGCTCAACCTGAGGGCCCGGGCGACGTCGGAGAGTCGGCTGTTCATCAACACCAGATCGGCCGCTTCCATGGCCACGTCGGTGCCAGCGCCAATGGCGATGCCGACGTTCGCCTGCACCAGGGCAGGCGCGTCGTTCACTCCGTCACCCACCATGGCCACGCGCCGACCGCCTTCCTGCAGCACGCGCACGACCTTGGCCTTGTCCGCTGGCAGCACCTCCGCCCGAACATCGTCAATGCCCACTTGACGGGCGATCGCCTCCGCGGTGCGGCGGGCATCGCCGGTGACCATGGCCACGTGGAGGCCATCGGCACGGAGCTGTCGTATAGCCGCGGCGCTGGTCTCGCGCGGCGCGTCAGCTACGCCGATCAGCCCGAGCAGACGACCGTCAACCGCCACCCACACCGGTGAGCGTCCCTGGTCCGCCAATCTGGCAGCCTGCTCTTCGTCCACCTCGATCCCTGGGCCTTCAGCCATCATGCGGCGGTTGCCTACCACCACCTCCCAGGTGTTGTCGACCCGGGCGCGGGCGCCGTGGCCGGGTACCGCCTCGAAGCCGGACAGCGGCCGCAGCGCCGCTTTCGCCTCACGGGCGCGGCGAAGGACGGCCAGAGCCAACGGATGCTCGGATCCCTGCTCTACCGAGGCTGCCCAGGACAGGATGTCGGTCTCGCTGCTTTGATCCAGCGCCACTATCTCTACAACCTCCGGCCGCCCCCTGGTGATGGTGCCGGTCTTGTCGAGAATGAGGGTGTCGAGCCTGTGGATCTCCTCGAGGGCCTCCGCGCTCTTTATCAGGATGCCCAGCTGCGCCCCTCTACCCGTCCCCACCATGATCGCCGCCGGCGTCGCCAGCCCAAGGCTGCACGGACAGGCGATGATCAGCACGGCTACGAAGATCTGAACGACAAAGGCCGCACCGGCCCCCGCCAACAGCCAGGCGACGGCCGCGACCGCGGCGATGCCGATCACCGCGGGCACGAAGTACCCGGCGACCACGTCAGCCAGCCGCGACACCGCAGCCTTCCCCTGTTGCGCTTTTTCGACCAGCTTGACGATCTGCGCCAGCACCGTGTCCCGTCCGACGCGGGTGGCGCGGAGGGTCAGCAGGCCCTCCCTGTTGATGCTGCCGCCGATGAGGCGATCTCCCGCCCCTTTGGCGATCGGCAAAGACTCGCCCGTCAGCATGGATTCGTCCACGGCGGACCGCCCCTCGACCACCTCCCCGTCGGCGGGGACGCGCTCGCCCGGACGCACGCGCAGCAGGTCGCCGACCTCCACCTCCTCGATCGGAACCGGCCGTTGTTCTCCATCGACCAATAGGGAGGCGGTTCTTGGCTGCAGGTCCAACAACGCGCGCATGGCCTCGCCGGCGCGGTTTCTGGCCATGGCCTCCAGGTATCGGCCCAGCAGCATCAGGGTGACGATGGTCGACACGGCGGGGAAATAGGTGTGGAAGGTCGCCGCCGCTCCCAGTGCTACGCGGCCCAGGCCCCAGCTGCTGAAGAGAAAGGCCGCGGTCGTGCCGATCGAGATCAGCGAGAACATGTTGGGCCCGCCGTGCCACAGGGCGCGGGTTCCGTCCACATAAATACGCCGGCCGATCCACACGACCGGCAGCACCAGCAGGAGATGCAGCCAACCCAGTCGGAGCGGGTGGAGCTCAAAGGAGAGGAAGTCCGGCAGCGGCAGGCCGGCCATACCTCCCATCTCGATCGCGAACAGCGGTGCCCAAAAAAGAGCCGCCACCAGCAGCGATTGCTTCTGAGCGCGGATCTCCGCTCCCTTTCTGGCGCGGCGGTCCTCTCCTGTCTCCTCGGAAGCCCCGAGCTGGTATCCCGCTTCGACGATCGCTCCCCTCAGGTCGCGCAGGCGCACTCGCCTGCTATCGTATTCGACCAGGGCCTCTTCGGTGCCCAGATTGACCGTAGCGTCCCCGACTCCTTCCAGTGACTGCAGCGCGCCTTCTACCCGCCGCGCGCACGCCGCGCAGGTCATGCCCTCTACCTTCAGGGTCGCCGACCGACTTTTTGCCTCCTCCTCTTCGCCGGGCCGCGTCCTGAAGCCAGCCTTCTCTACGGCTCCAACAATCTTCCCCTCATCGATGGCATCGGCGCGGTAGCGCACACTCATGCGCTCAGTGGCGAGGTTGACCTGGATCTCCTCCACCCCCGCGAGCCGGCCGACCCGGTTTTCGAGGCGACGCACGCACGCCGCGCAGGTCATGCCCTCGATCTCGAAGGCCGCCTCCAGGGCCGGGGGTTCAGTTTCCATTTACAAGAATCTTCACAAGTGTGCTGTCCATTTATCTGGGGCAAGTTTCCGCACAAGCGTGCTGTCCATTTATCTGGTAAGTTTCCGCAGCACATCCATCAGCTCCGCTATGGCTTCGTCCCCCTCCTCCGCATGGATGGCCCGGCGCACACAGCCCCTGGTGTGATCCTCGACGATCTGCATCGCCAGCTGGTTGAGCGCCGACCGCGCCGCGCTGATCTGCACCAGGATATCCACGCAGTAGCGATCCGCCTCAATCATCTTGCCCACGCCCTGAATCTGTCCGGCGACGCGGTTGATGCGCCTCCTCAGCGAAGTCTTGTGGGGCTGCTCCACCCGTTTTTCCACAGCGTCGGCGCGCTTGGCCGGACTGTCACTCACGATCTGCTCTCCTTTCGCAGGGCTCCGCAGGCTGTGTGCCCTAAATCCTAAATCCTAACATACCCCCTGGGGGTATCAAGTCAACAGCCTCCGCAGCCGTCGCGGGGGAGTGCCCGATTGGTGTCAGTTGGTCCGATTGTTTTGTATACTTGCTGACTTGAAAGTCGGGCATAGTCCGTGTGAGGGCGCCGATACAGGCCTGATCGGCGCGCGGCGACGGGGTGGTCGTCGAAGGTGAAATGAGAAGGGGCGAGCGTGAAGAGACCCAACCTGCTGTACATCTTTACGGATCAGCAACGCGCTGACACCATGTTGTGCTATGGCAACGCGGAGATAGAGACTCCGAGCCTGAACGCACTGGCCCAGGAGAGCTTCGTATTCGATCACGCCTACGTCAGTCAGCCCGTGTGCAGTCCGTCGCGGGCCACGATGATGACCGGACTGTGGCCGCACACCTGCGGGGTGCCGTCCTGCAATGTTCCGCTGTCCGCGGATGTGCCCACGATTGCCGAGCACCTGTCCGAAGAGTACGCCACGGCGTACATGGGGAAGTGGCATCTGGGCGACGAGATCTTTCCGCAGCACGGCTTTGACACCTGGGTGGGCAGCGAGGACTCTTATCGCCGAGGCTATTCGCGAGAGGAGAGTCTCAGCCGCTTCAGCGACTTCCACCACTTCCTGACCGACAACGGGTTCGAGCCGGACTCGGAGGCTCTTGGACAGCGGATCTTCTCGCGTCACGTGGAGGCGCGCGTGCCGGAGGATCTCACCAAGGCGTCCTTCCTGGGCGCGCGCGCCGCCCGTTTCATCCACGACGGCGGCGACCGGCCCTGGGCGCTCTGTGTCAGCTACCTGGAGCCACACCCGCCGCACACCGGTCCGCTGGACGAGCTCTACGAGCCAGAGGGGTTGCCCACCGGACCGGCCTTCATGAAGAGACCACAGGCGAGTGTCCCGCTCATCATCCGGCTCATGGCCGCCTACTACATGGAGTCGGAGGAATACGGCCTGGATCTGCGCACCGAAGAGGGATGGCGCCGGGTGCTGGCGCGCTACTGGGGCAATGTGACCCTGGTGGATCGCTCGGTGGGCAGAATTCTGCGCGCCCTGGAGGAGAGCGGGCAGGCGGAGGACACCATCGTCGTCTTCACCAGCGACCACGGCGAGATGGCGGGTGACCACGGCATTCTCGGGAAGACGGTGATGTACGAGGAGTCGGTCAGAGTGCCGTTGTTACTGCGCGCGCCCATGCTGAACGGCGAGCCCGGGCATGTTGGCGGCAATCTCAGCCACATCGATCTGGTGCCGACCCTGCTCGATCTGATGGGTGAGGCTGTCCCCGACGACCTGCAGGGAGTGAGCCGGGTGCCGGTATTGCGTGGAGATGAAGAGCTGACGGACAACGATGTCTTCATTGAGTGGGACGGCGCCGACGGCCATCCTCCACGCTCCTTCGGAGAGGCGGAGGTCAATCGGAGTATGGCGCAGCCGCTGCGCACGGTGATCTCGGCGGAGCGGTGGAAGCTCAATCTCTACACCGGCGGACCGGGTGAGCTCTACGATCTCAACGCCGATCCCCACGAGCTGGAAAACCTGTACGACCGGCCCCAGCATCGCGACCGCGTCCTGGACCTCGCCGACCGCGTGCGGCGGTGGCAGGAGCGGACGGGAGACCCGGCAGAGCTGCCGCGGTTGTAGAGGTCTGGCGCGGGACTCCCGGGCCAGCGAGGTGCGGGTGTCCAGAGCGCCGCCGCCTCAGCAGTGCGGCAATACGCAAACACACCAGAAAACCGGCAAAGGTCACGGAATGGAGAAGGTCAGAATCGGCTTTGTGGGCACGGGATTCATGGGGCAGTGCGCCCACCTGATCAACTACTCACAGCTGGATGAGTGCCGGGTGACGGCCATCGCTGAAGTGCGGCCTCAGCTTGGCGAGGCGGTGGCTGCGCGTTACGGCGTGGAAAAGGTGTACAGGAGCCACACCGAGATGCTGGCCAACGAGGAGTTGGACGGCATCGTCGCCAGTCAGCCGTTCTGGCGGCACGGGCTGCTGCTGCCGGACCTGTTCGAAGCGGGGGTGCCCGTGTTCACCGAGAAGCCTCTGAGCTGCTCGGTGGAGGCGGGGGAGGGAATCCTGGCGGCGCTTCAGCGGAGCAGCGGCCGGCACTTTCTGGGATATCACAAGCGCAGCGATCCGGCCAGCTTGTTCGCCCGGGAGGAGATCCAGCGTCTGCAGGAGAGCGGCGAGCTGGGGGCCATGCGCTACGTGCGCATACTGATGCCGGCAGGGGACTTTATCGCCAGCGGGGACTCCCACTGCATCCGCACCGACGAACCCCCGCCCGAAGGCGCGCGCGACCCCCTGCCGGCCGACATGGACGAGGCCACCCAGGGCGACTACAGCAGCTTCGTCAACTACTACATCCACCAGGTGAACCTGATGCGGTATCTGCTGGGAGAGGACTACCGGGTTTCGTACGCCGACCCCAGCGGCGTTGTGCTGGCGGTGCAGAGCGACAGCGGGATGGCCGGGACGATCGAGATGTCGCCCTACCGGACTTCCATCGACTGGCAGGAGGAGGCCCTGATCGCCTTCGAGCGGGGATACGTCAGGCTGGAGCTGCCGGCGCCCCTGGCCAGCAACCGGCCAGGCAAAGTGACGCTACTTCGCGACCCGGGGGAGGGGGCGGTGCCCGAGACCGTGGTGCCGCAGCTGCCGTGGATTCACGCGATGAGACAGCAGGCGCTCCACTTTGTCCGGGCCGTGCGCGGCGAAGCTGTGCCTCTCAGCGAGACGGAAGAGGGACTGAAGGACCTGCAGGTGGCGCGGGATTACATCAGCATGCGGAGACAATAGCTCACCGGTGTCGGCGACCCGAAGCTGAAAGATATCCATACCGTTGGCGCGGCATATCTCCCCCAGCTTCAGCGGCAGGTTGCTGCCCGAAGGCGGTCGAAGTGCGCAGCCGGCGCCGGCTAGGCTACAGAAGAGAGAGAGAGCCGCGGGAGCCCCCTGGCGATGAGCACCTATCTGACGACCTGAATCGCCGCCGTTGTTGTCAGCTCGCCACCATCTTCCAGGGCCACCTGGATACGGTACAGGTAGCTGCTGTTGGCCAGGCTGCCGGGAGGTCGCCACTCGACCTGGTTATACCCCGGGGCATTGCCGCCCTCTAGATCCTCCACCAGCTTCCCCGCCAGAGAGAATACGCGTATGCGAACCGATTCCGCGGGGGCGCTGAGGATGTAGGTGAAGTAGCCCGTGTCCCCCTTCAGGGGATTGGGGTAGAAGAGGACCTGGGAGAGCACGGACTCTCCCGATTGGGCTACCTGAAGCTGCGCCAGCGATACGGCTGAATTGTTGAAAGTGTCCCAGGCTTTGAGGCGCAACGTGTGGGTCCCGGGATCCAGAGTCGGAAGCTCGAATTCGACGATGCCGGTCCGGTAATCGCCGCCGCGATTGCTGAAGAACTCGGTCACCTTGAAGGTCTTTTCGTCCGCCTGCAAGATGATCTCGTGCCCGGTTTCGCCGGTGATGTTGATGCCGCTGGGGTCGCGGATCTCGGCCTCGAGCACGGCGTTGGCGGAGACGAAATCGCCGCTTCTGAACCCTCGCTGGTCACGGAAGGCGATGTGGATCTCCGGCCCCTCGTCGTCGGCGACAACCCCTTCCGCCGTGCCGGCCAGCACGAGGCCACTGGATGAGCCAAAAGCAGCACCGCCCGTCTCCGTCCACGCGTAGGCACTGGCGCGGCCCGCGTTCTGTCTGTAGTTGATGTCCTTGGGGATGCGAAAGGTAGCCGCAAAGCGTCCAGCGACCACCGGCACGAGGCCGCGGAACAGCGGAGCCCCCAGCTGCTGGAAGGCCTCCCCCTCTAGCTTGCTGAGCACGGCGGAGTCGAAGACCCTGACCCAAGCCTGGCCGTTGAAGTCGTCGGCGAGCTGGTGTTGCGGATCCAGGACCCTCCCCTCGACGTGGACCTCTTCCAGCGCTCTCAGGGTGTCCGGCATCTCCATTTCTACCAGGAGACGGGGACGGGAAAGGCGTTGTGCCGGGTCGCCCAGGAGGGAGTAGCGCTGAACATTGACACGCCCCGTGGAACCCAATAACGGCACGTCGACATTCTGCTTGGCAGCCATGAGAGCCAGCCCCATGGGCACGTGGGGGTCATCGTTTCGGTACATCAGGCGGTGGAACTCCCGCGCCAGCAACATGTTGGTGTCGTGGAAACCGAGCCGGGTGGCGGAGATGAAGCCGACGACGCCCCCGTCCGGCCGGTTCAGTAGCACCTCGGGCATGGACTGTCGGGCCGGATCGTCGAAGACCCCCACCTGACTGGCTGCGGTGTACATCAAGGGAAGTCTCATGCCGTTGTCGATCAGGTTCTGGTCTCGCGAGAGCAGGAACATCTGTTCGTGCGAGAGCACCTCCGGGTTGCCGTGTCCCAGATAAGTCAGAATCAGATAGCCCTCGTTGAAGCGCCTCACGAACTCGTCGCGAGCGCTCGGTTTGGTCCGGCCCTCGAGGGGAAACTGAGCAATATACAGCTTCACGAGATCCAGATCTTCCGGCAGCAGGCGACGGGCCATGTGCTCGGCGTCCTGGATGAAATACGATTCGAAAGCGCTGGGGTTCTGGGGGTTGTTGAGGTCGTCCGAGACCAGCAGAACTCTAGACTGCCAGGGGCCCAGCTCCGGCTGCCGGTCGTAGGCGATGAGCTTGTCCACCAGACCCTCGGCCACGGCCGCTGACTGCACCGGCAGACGACCGATGGCCAGGTCGGGGAAAACGTCCTCTCCCTCGATCCGCACGTACCACTCGTCAAAGGTGCTGATGCCCGCCTGGAAGGGAGGAATCCAGTTGGTGTGGCTCGTACCGGAGTTGTTCTTGTAGTCGTAGGTACCGTCGCCGATGAGGAGGACGAAGAAAGGGGCCGGATCCCAGTTGTCGACGGCGTAGTTGACGAAGGTGCGAATCGCCATGGGATCTAGCATCCCTCCCGAGAACTCATCGTAGATATCCTCCACGTCCACCACGGCCACGGACAGGGGCTCGCCGAAGCGGTCGTCGACAGCGCGCCACGCGGCGAGGCGGTCGGCGGCGGTGCGGAAGTCAGAATGGGTGATAATGACGTACTCGGCGCCGTTGTCGGGTGTTCGCAGCGACGTCCGCGGGTCGATGGTGATCGACGTCGGGCGCCGCCAGCGCGACTCGGTAGCTGCCGCGTACATGGGAGGAGTGCCCACACCCCCGAACCGGTCCTGAAACCGGACCTCGCCGGTGCTCTGATCGTAGATAAAGTCGACGATCTCTTTCAGGTTGGCGGCGGCGGAGACACTGAAAATTCTGGGAGGGGCCTCGGTGAATCCGCTCAGACGAAACTCCGCTACTGTTCCCCCGACGGGGATCCGCGGCTGCTCACCAGTCTCCGGGTCGACCGGCATGGGCGGCCAAGCGAAGAACAGCTCTCCGCCCTCGGCCACGAAGCCACGGCTGAACTCCAACTCATACCAGTCCAATCGGGTCAGGTTCGAGTCCACATGGAACAGGCCCAGCTGGTTGAGCCCCTCCTGGGCCCCGTTGGGAGACGTCAGTCTCAGGGTGTCGGCGGCGGATCCAAAGTATGACCGATTGCCAAGGGACTCGCCGTTCCACTTGACTTCGAACCTGTGGAGCTCATCCGACCAGCCGTAGAAGCGCACTTTGATGTCCACCGGCTGCTCCGGATCGGCATCCCTTATGATCGTGGAGAAGTTCCTGGCGCTTCCCCGGAAGTCTTCCCAGAACCAGTCGAACCCGGAATTGATCCCCGACAACTGCACCAGGATGAAGCGCTCGTCTTCTTCGTGAAGACGAGCGCGATAGCTGGTCGGTCGCCATGGGGAGCTTGTCAGCTGGGCGCCGCTCCGCTCTTGCACGCGACGGCCCGGCTCGTCAGCGTCCAGTTCCAGCCAGTACACATTCTCCTCGGTGTAGCGGTTCCCCCGCCATCTGAATGATCTCCGCGCCAGCTCGTATTCCCAGCGCGCTGGCGGCTCTCCATAGAACAGGATGAAGTCGTCGAGGTCGAAACGACCGTCGCCGCCGTCTTCGACGACCATGGCTATCTCGCGCCTCACAAGTCCCAACGGCACGCGATTTGCCAGCCCAAGGACGCGCCCGCCGGCGTACAAGAGACGCATGCGGTCAGGCTGGATTCCGTCAATGGAGACACCGGCCTCCACGAGGTCGTTGCCGCTGATGCGGTAAACGCCGCGGTGCCGCACGACGATCTTCACCAGGTCCCTCCGGGCGCCCTGCTGTGCTCTCTTCGCCAGCGGCCGGGGTGCGGGGAACGACTGGCGCCACCTGCGGGCCTGCTCGTAGTTGAGGACAATCTGGCGGTAGGCTATCTCCGCCCAGCGATCGCGCCGCGGCCCCGGCCCTCGAGCGGTCGACCCCGCCCCGTCGAAATAGACGTCCGCGACAATGCGATCATAGATGATCAGGTGGTCCCCGTCCTCGCTGAGACGCGGGCCGAAACCCAACTCCACGAGGCGCTGTCGGCGCAGGAATCCAGTCTCGCCGAGGAGGACAGGGCCCGCCGAGAGCAGGCGCGGCGCAGCCATGCCCGCTAGGGGGACACGGCCGGCCTCGCGGGCCTCCACCAGCTCGAGGCGGGCGTCGCCGCTGAGAGGGATACCCACGGCAGTGGTCTTGTAGAGGCCAAGGAGTTGACCGGGCTCCGCCGCGGACAACGCGGCAGCGAGGCCGGCGCCCCTCCCCTCGCCGAGATAGCCCTGCCCGGAGACTTTGCCGGAGAGCGGTTGGTGCGCCCAGCGAGGATCTGTCGGCCCTGACGGCGCCGGGAGATTGGCGCTGATCCAGTATACGACCCTGACGCGGTCGGCACCCGACGCCAATACGCTGAGCTTCGCCTCCCAGGCGGCCGGTGCCACCAGCGATTCAGGTGGCTCGGGAAAATCGAGCTGTGGCGGTGCCGCGGCCACAGAGACCGCGGCGAAGACGACGACCATGGCCGCCGGTGAAGCGAGGTAGGACTTCATACTCAGGGCATTGAGTTCGGTTGCAGAGAGTGGGGGATCGGGTTAGCCTGGCGATCCGGCCGTGGAAAACGATCACTTCAATTAAACGGCCCAGAGTCTACTGTCAAACGCGTCGGCAGCGGGTGGGGGGATCCCGCCGCTAGCGGCGGGCCTGCGGCACTTGGGAACCGCTTTTGCATTCGCTATTCAGGAGCGCGATGCCGTTATTCTGCTCGGGCGTTCTTAACTAAAGA
>PBRM01000032.1 GCA_002725915.1 Gemmatimonadota bacterium | reverse complement strand
CTGAAGATTCGCGATCGGCTTCGCCATCTGAGACTGAAGGGACTGTCGCTTTCCCAAATCGCCGATCAGCTGGCGCCCGCCCGGCGGGACTTTGCGCCGGTGGGATTGGGGCCTGCCGCACCGGCGGCAGCAGCGCCTGCTGATCCAAATCGGCCGCTCAAGGTTCTGGTAGTGGACGACGAGGAGGAGGTGCGCAACAGCGTCAGTGAGTTCCTGGAGAGTCAGGGGTATGACGCCGTGGAAATCGCCGACGGGGAGGAGGCTCTCGCCAAGTGCTTTACCGAGAAGCCGGACTTGCTCCTCCTGGACCTAAGGCTGCCCAGAGTGGACGGCTATCAGGTGTGCCAAACCCTCAAGGGCAATCCGATCACCTCCGTGATCCCCATCATCATGATTTCCGCTTTGAACTCGACCTCGCAGAAAATAAAAGGCATCGAGTGTGGGGCCGACGACTACATCGAAAAGCCCTTCGACCTGGAGGAGCTAGCGGCCCGTATAAAGATGGTCCTGCGGCGGAGCCGCGCCGCCGTCAACTGAGTCAGCAGCGGGTGGGACCTCTCCCCTGCCCGCTGGGCGCAGCTCAACTCGCCTTCAACTTTTCCTTCAGGCTGTCGATCTCGTCGCGCAGCTGAGCCGCCTTCTCGAACTCTAGGCCGGCTGCGGCCGCGCGCATGACCCGCTCCAGCTCGCCTATCAGATCTTCCGTGTCCCCTGTCGCATCGTAGGTCACCGCCGCTTCCTCGGCGACGCGGCTGTCCGGAGCTCGCGCGCGCTCCAGCACGGAAGTGGCCTGGTGGATTTCCTTGGCGGTCCGATAGATGGTCTTGGGTGTTATCCCATGTTCGCGGTTGTACTCCTCCTGAATGTGGCGTCGGCGGCCGGTCTCCTCCATTGTCCGCGCCATCGAGTTGGTAACCTTGTCGGCATAGAAGATGACCAGGCCCGCGGCATTGCGCGCCGCCCTCCCCACGGTCTGGGTGAGAGCCTGTTCTGAGCGCAGGAAGCCCTCCTTGTCCGCGTCCAGGATGGCCACCAGAGAGACCTCCGGCAGATCCAGCCCCTCGCGCAGCAGGTTGATCCCAACCAGCACGTCGAACTCTCCGAGGCGCAGATCTCTCAGGATCTCCACTCTTTCGAGGGTGGCGACCTCCGAATGAAGGTATCGAACTCGGATCCCCAGCTGGGCCATGTAGTCGGAGAGCCGTTCCGCCATTTTCTTGGTCAACGTCGTGACCAACACCCTCTCCTTCCTCTCCGTCCGCCGATGCACCTCCTCCATCAGGTCGTCGACCTGATTCGCCAGCGGACGCACGTCGATGGCGGGATCGACCAGGCCAGTGGGACGTATCACCTGTTCCACAACGACGCCGTCTGACTTCTCCAGTTCGTAGGCAGCCGGCGTTGCCGAGACAAAGATGGTCCTGCTCATACGCTCCTCGTACTCCTCGAAATAGAGGGGGCGGTTGTCGTAGGCCGAGGGCAGGCGGAATCCGTGCTCAACCAGCATGTCTTTCCGCGAGCGGTCGCTGCGCCACATGCCCCGAACCTGCGGGACCGTCATGTGCGACTCGTCTATGAAGAGGAGGAAGTCGTCGGGAAAGTAGTCGATCAGGACGAAAGGGGCGGCGCCGGGAGCGCGCCCATCCATATAGCGGCTGTAGTTTTCTATTCCCGGACAGGTTCCGATCTCGCGAATCATCTCTACGTCGTATTTCGTTCGGGTTTCCAGCCGGTGCGCCTCCAGTAGCTTGTCCAACGAGCGCAGCTCAAGCAATCGACTCTCCAGCTCCACGAGGATCCCTTCGCATGCCCTTGCGGTCTTGTCCTCGTCGGTCACGTAGGCCTTGGCCGGATAGAGTGTGGTCTCCTGCCGCTCCTCCATAAGCCCTCCGGATACGGCGTCTATGAGCGACAGGGCCTCCACTTCGTCTCCGAAGAGCTCGATCCGAATAGCCCGGTCCTCGGACGCGGGCACAACCTCGATGACGTCTCCCCGCACCCTGAAGGAACCGCGCTGGAGTTCCAAGTCGTTGCGGCTGTAATAGATGTCGATCAGTCGGTGCAGGATGGCGTCGCGCTCGATCTGCTCCCCCACCTTCAGGGTCAATCGCTGCTCGTTGAACTGCTCCGGCGAGCCGATGCCGTATATGCAAGAGACGGTAGCCACTATGAGGACATCCTCCCGCTCCAGGAGAGAGGTCATCGTCTTCATGCGCAGGCGGTCGATCTCCTCGTTGAGATCGACTTCCTTTTCTATATAGGTGTCGGTGCTGGGACGATATGCCTCCGGCTGGTAGTAGTCGTAGTAGCTGACAAAGTACTCGACTGCGTTGTTGGGAAAGTAGCCCTGGAACTCTCCGTACAGCTGCGCCGCCAGTGTCTTGTTGTGGGACATGACCAAGGTGGGACGATCCACGCTCTGGATCACGTTCGCCATGGTGAACGTCTTGCCGCTGCCGGTCACTCCCAGGAGAGTCTGGAAGCTACGCCCGGAACGAAGCCCCTCTGTCAATTCCTCAATGGCATTGGGCTGGTCTCCCGCTGGCGAATAGTCGGAGACGAGTTCGAAGGACATGACTGGCCTATGGGCGCTGCGAGAGAGACAAGTCCGGGAGAGGGTGCTGATGTAGTCAAAAAATCTACCCGCGATCTAAGTCACTGTCAATTTGTGTTGCCAGCGCTGGCGACCGGCGCACCCCTCCTTTCATCCTGAACTGCCTATTCGGCCTTTACATATGTCATTATGACACTCTTCAACATCCTCATCGATCAGGTTAATTTAATTTAATATACTGTTAATAATATAGTTACACAAGATGTCAGAGCTATGGTGGCACGAGCCTTGCTTTTCGTAGAGCCGAATCCAGAAGATCCACGTAAAGTGACGTGCTACTCGGGAAAGATAGCGACAGGGAGAGGAAGAGCGAGATGGCTAAGGTAATTGGTATAGATTTGGGCACGACGAATTCGTGTGTGGCGGTGATGGAGGGGAGCGAGCCGGTGGTGATCGCCAATTCGGAGGGGGGTCGCACGACGCCCTCGGTGGTGGCGTTTGCCAAGGACGGAGACCGTTTGGTGGGTCAGACCGCCAAGCGCCAGGGGGTGACCAATCCCCGTCAGACGATTTTTTCCATGAAGCGATTCATGGGTCGCCGCTTCGAGGAGATCTCGCAGGAGCGGTCGGAAGTGCCCTACGAGGTGGTGAAAGGGGCGCGCGAGCTGGCCGTGGCCAAGGTGGGGGAGGAGGAGTATACCCCGCCGGAGCTGTCGGCGATGGTGCTGCAGAAGATGAAGCAGACGGCGGAGGACTACCTGGGCGAGGAGGTGGCACAGGCGGTGGTGACGGTGCCGGCGTATTTCAACGACGCCCAGCGCCAGGCCACCAAAGACGCGGGGCTGATTTCGGGGCTGGAGGTACTGCGCATCGTCAACGAGCCCACGGCGGCCTCCCTCGCCTACGGTCTGGACAAGAAGGAGGGGGTCGGCCACAGCGAGAAGATCGCGGTGTATGATCTGGGCGGCGGCACCTTCGACATATCGATACTGGAGCTGGGGGACGGGGTCTTCGAGGTCAAGTCGACCAGCGGCGACACCCACCTGGGGGGAGACGACTTCGACCAGCGCCTGATCGACTGGCTGGCGGAAGACTTTCAGCGGGCCGAGGGCATGGACCTGCGCCAGGATCCGATGTCGTTGCAGCGTTTGAAGGAGGCGTCGGAGAAGGCCAAGTGCGAGCTCTCTTCGGCCGGCAGCACGGAGATCAACCTGCCCTTCATCACCGCGGACCAGACCGGCCCCAAGCACGTGCAGACGAGTCTGACGCGGGCCAAGTTCGAGCAGCTGGTGGACGATCTGGTGGAGCGCACGCGGCGTCCCTGCGAGCAGGCGCTGAGAGACGCGGAGCTGACGGCTGCCGACATCGACGAGGTCATTCTGGTGGGAGGGTCGACCCGCATTCCGAAGGTGCAGGAGCTGGTCAAGGCGCTGTTCCAGCGGGAGCCGCACCGGGGGGTGAATCCGGACGAGGTGGTGGCTATGGGCGCCGCCATCCAGGCCGGGGTGCTGTCGGGGGAGGTTGACGACGTGCTCTTGCTGGACGTGACCCCCCTGAGTCTGGGGATCGAGACCCTGGGCGGGGTGATGACCAAGCTGATCGAGCGCAACACCACCATTCCGACCAAGAAGAGCCAGGTGTTTTCCACCGCCGCCGACAACCAGCCCTCGGTGGAAGTCCATGTCCTTCAAGGGGAGCGGGAATTCGCCAACGACAACCGCACCCTGGGTCGGTTTCACCTGGACGGCATTCCACCGGCGCCCCGAGGGATGCCGCAGGTGGAGGTCTCCTTCGACATCGACGCCAACGGCATTCTCAATGTCTTGGCGCAGGACAAGGGCACCAACAAGGAGCAGACCATCCGCATCGAGGCCTCCAGCGGTCTGAGCTCAGCGGAGATCGAACGGATGCAGACCGAAGCCGAGGCTCACGCCGAGGAGGACCAGCAGCGGCGGCAGCAGGTGGACAAGCGCAACGAGGCCGACCAGCTGCTGTACGCCACCGAGAAGTCGCTGTCCGAGCATGGCGACAAGCTCTCGGACGAGGAGCGTCAGCCGGTGGAGGAGGCGGTGGCCGAGCTCAAGAAGCTGCTGGAGGAGACCTCGGTGGACGACGCGGCCCTGGACGCGGCCATGGAGTCGCTGAAGGCCGCGGCCCAAAAGCTGGGCGAAGTCGTCTACCAGGCCGCGGCACAGGAGCAGGGCGACAACGGTGAACAGGAACCTACCGGACCCGATGGCGCCGCCGACGGCAGAGGGCAGGAGAGCGCCAAGGCGGAGGGCGAAGGTGCGGTGGAGGCCGACTTCGAGGTCGTCGATGACGACGTCGTTGACCCTAAGTCGGAGAAGAAGAACTGAAACAGGGCTGCGACTTTTCGATCCGGGAGGAGAGGGGCTGTCGATTGCGATACGTTAAATTGCGATACGTTAAATAGATGGCGAAACGGGACTACTACGAAGTTCTCGGCGTGGGCCGGGATGCCAGCGAAGGTGAGATCAAAGCCTCATACCGGAAACAGGCTCTCAAGTATCATCCGGACCGCAACCCCGACAACAGCGAGGCTGAGGCGCGATTCAAGGAGTGCTCGGAGGCGTACGAGGTCCTCAGCGACCCGCAGAAGAAATCCCAATACGACCGCTTTGGGCACTCCGCGCTAGAGGGGAACTTCGGCAGTGGCGGTTTCCAGTGGTCTGATTTTACCCACGCTACGGACTTCGAGGATGTCTTCGGGGACTTTTTTGGCAGCATTTTCGGCGGAGGCGGAGGCCGCAGGCGACAGCGCGGGCCCTCGGGTCCGCCGCGGGGAAGAGATCTCAAGATCGCGGTCTCCCTCACCCTCGAAGAGATCGCGCGGGGCGTGGAGAAGAAGATTAGTCTCACACGGCAACAGCCGTGCTCTACCTGCGATGGCTCGGGGGCCGCGCAGGGCTCCAAGAGGAAGGCCTGCGACACCTGCGGCGGTATGGGTCAGGTGCAGCAGGTGTCGCGGTCATTTTTCGGTCAATCCGTTACCGTCGCCGCCTGTCCAACCTGTAGCGGCGAAGGTCAGATAGTCACCGATCCTTGCCGCGATTGCCGCGGCGAGGGCACCGTGCGCGAATCGGCTGCGATCTCGGTGAAGATACCGCCCGGAGTCGCAGCCGGTAACTACGTTCCTCTCCGCGGTCAGGGCGACGCCGGACAACGCGGGGGAGCGGCCGGAGACTGCCTCGTGTTCATAGAGGAGCAGGAGCACGAGCACTTCGTCCGCGACGGCAACGACATTCTCTACCGTCTCCCGGTCAGCGTCAGCCAGGCCGCACTTGGAGATGATGTGGAGGTACCCACTCTGCTCGGCAAGGTGCGGATGAAGGTTCCGGAGGGCACTCAGTCGGGTCGCATGTTCCGATTGGGCGGAAAGGGCATTCCGGACGTCGAGGGCCGCGGCGTGGGGGACCAGCTGGTAGAGGTCGCGGTGTGGACGCCCACCCGCCTCAGCGCACAGGAGCGCGGCCTCTTCGATGAGTTGGAGCGTCTTCACCAGGACCGCGTCAAATCGGAGGGAAAGAGCTTTTTCGAGAGGATGCGGGAGGTATTCCGCGACTGAGTCAGCTAGTGGCAGAATTGCATATACCTCGCACGCTTCCCGAGGGCGCCAGTGTCATCCCACTGGTGCGCAACGCCATCGCCGTGGCCAGCTCCAAGGGGGGTGTGGGGAAATCGACGGTCTGCATCAACACGGCTCTCAGCATGGCCCGCATGGGCGCCAGCGTCGGTCTCCTGGACGCCGACATCTACGGCCCCAGCGTGCAGCTCATGACCGGTATCCAGCAGCAGCCGGAGATCACTTCCGACAATCGCCTGCTGCCGGTCGAGGCCCACGGTATGTCGATGATGTCCATGGGATTTCTAGCAGACGAGAACACGCCGGTCGTCTGGCGCGGCCCGTTGCTCGCTCAGGCGGTGCAGCAGTTTCTCGCCCAGGTGGAGTGGGGGGAGCTGGATTTTCTCTTCCTCGACCTGCCGCCCGGTACCGGCGACATCCCGCTTACGTTAAGTCAGGCTATCGCCCTTTCGGGTGTAGTCATCGTCACCACTCCACAGGAAGTGGCGCTCGAGGACGTGGAGAGGGGGATCGCCATGTTCGAGAAGGTGGACGTAGACGTCCTCGGACTGGTGGAAAACATGAGTTACTACCTCTGTCCCCACTGTAGTGAGCGACACGAGATCTTCGGACACGGCGGTGGCCGCGCCTTTGCCCAGAGGCTGGGAATCGAGTGCCTCGGCGAACTGCCCATGGACGCAGACATACGTCGGGGGGGCGATGAGGGCACCCCGATCGCCATCGCTGCGCCACAGTCCAGCCATGCCCAGGCGTTTGCGGACCTTGCCAGCCGCATTCTGACGATCACCGCCGAACTCGCCCAGCCCGGCCCCGGCTAGGCGCTGCACGCTCCTGGACTCGGCAAACGTATTTCCTTGCCCGAGAGTCACATCCGGTGCTATCTTTGACTCGGTTCCCTGGGCAGGTCGTTTCTACGCAGGCAGACTGCGCCAGGCTCGAATTGCCCCACTTGCGTAGCGAGAGCGGCCACTTCAAGTGAGTGGCCGTTGCCGTTATCGGCAGGCCACCTCTCCTCGCAGATACCCGCCTTCAAGGTGCCTTTCTCTTGATGTCGGGGCGGTCGAGTCATTTCGCTGAGGTCGTTTGCTTGCCACACTCACCGTTGCCGTTCTCCTTCGCTGAGGTCGTTTGGTTGCCACACTCACCGCTGCCGTTCTCCTTTCACTGAGGTCGATTCGTGCCAGTCGCAGGACTCACCCGGACATGGCACCGTCTGCGTTTTGCAGTGCCGCGGCAGGCTGTGGAGGAGATATCGAATCTTTGCTTCGAGCAGGGGAGCTGTGGTCTAGAGACTCGAGAGGACGCCGGACTCTCCCAGCTGACCGCCTGGTTTCCAGTCGAGGCAAATATGGCCGAGGTGCGACACCGGCTGGCGGCGCAGCTGATCGCCGAAGGCATCGACGGAATCGCCATCGAAGCCGGTCTCGAAGAGGAGCGCGACTGGATCAGAGAGTGGCGCCGATTCTTCAAGCCCGTGTGGGCGACGCCCCGGATAGTCGTGCATCCCTCCTGGACTCGGGTGGACACAAACCCAGGAGAGATCGCCATAGCGATCGAGCCCGAGATGGCTTTCGGCACCGGAGGCCACGAGTCGACTCAGCTGGTCCTGGAGGCGATGGAGGCGGTGCCGTCGATGGTGGGCTCAGCCTGTCTCGACCTCGGTACCGGCAGCGGGGTCCTAGCCATCGCCGCGGCGCTGATGGGCGCGCGCGCAGTCGTCGCGGTAGATATAGACCAGATAGCCGTCGAGAACGCGGAGCGAAACATAGAGCTAAATCTCCGCTCCTCCCCGCCGTCATTGCCCCACGGGGGGGAGAGGAGACCGTGGCCCCAGGTCATGAGGGGGAGCGTTGAGATCGTCGCCGGGCAGCGATTCGATCTCATCCTCGCCAACCTGGAGAGTCAGATTTTGCGACCTATGTTGACACAACTTGGAGAGCTGCTGTCGGCCGACGGGGTGGTGATTTTCTCTGGTCTGCTGGCGCGGGAGCGCTCCGGCTTTCGGCAGTCGCTCCGCGAGGCCGGGCTGACGGAGAGCGAGGTGTACGCGAAGGGGGACTGGATATGCTGCGCGGCCGGGCGCACGTCGACCGTTCAGGCGGGGAGGGGGTGAGGTGCCTTCCTTTTGGGTTGAGCCCGGTGATCTGGGGGAGGAGGAGCTCGTCCTGCGCGGCGACGAGGCCCACCATCTGGCCGTGCGCCGCTGTCGAGCGGGGGACGAGCTCGACGTCATTGACGGAGAGGGTGAGTTTCTCCGCGTGCGACTGCGATCGTTCGGGGAAGGGCGCGAGGCTCGTTGCGACATCCTGTGGCGCCACCGGGGCCGCGGCGAGAGCCCGGTCGAGCTCCGCCTAGCCCCGGCACTCATCAAGGGTCAGCGTTTCGATTTCGTCGTCGAGAAGGCCACTGAGATCGGAGTGGCGTACATTGATCCCATGACTACCTTTCGCGGGGTAGTCACGGGCCCATCGGGAAGCAAACTGGACCGCTGGCAGCGCCTGGCAAGAGCCGCGACCAAACAGTGCGGCCGTTCACGGGTGCCCCGGCTCGGCAGCCCGGCTTCTTTCGAGACTGTAGTGGCGGAGTATCAGCGGGCATGTGCTCAAGTGCTGATGGCGGTCCCTGATGGCGGCAGAAGAGAGCTGTCGGAGCTTTTGGCTGATGGAGTGGGAGCGACGGGCGATGGCGACGGGATCGGCCTGCTCATCGGGCCTGAGGGCGGATTCACCGAGGAGGAGACAGCCCGGGCTGTCGACGCCGGCGTCGAGCTGTTTTCCTGGGGGGCGACAACCCTGCGATCCGACACCTCTGCTGTCGTGTTGGCGGCCATGGTGCTGGAGCGCGCTGCCAGGGATTGCCGTCCGCAGGGAGGACCGAGCGCATAGAGAGGCTCGTACTTCTCTGGGGTTCTGACCTGTATGACTCAGGATCCACACGCAGGATGCCAGTCGAGTTCGTTAGAACGACTTTTTCGGTCTAGTCAAGGAGGTGACAGCGTTGGCGGGTAGTAGAATCCTGGTCCTGAACGGGCCCAACCTCAATCTGCTGGGCACGCGTGAGCCGGACACCTATGGCACCGAGACCCTGGCGGATATCGAGCGGCAAGTCGAGGCCATGGCTGCCGAGTTGTCGGTGACCGTGCGCGCGACTCAGTCCAACAGCGAAGGCGCTCTGATAGACGCCCTGCACGAGGCCGTCGGGTGGGCTCAAGGAGTCGTCATCAACCCCGGCGCCTTCACGCATTACAGTCTGGCCATTCGCGACGCCATCGCCGCCGTGGGCCTGCCTGCGGTCGAGGTCCACCTTTCCAACGTTCACGCCCGCGAGGCCTTCCGGCAGCGATCCGTCATCGCGCCGGTGTGCATCGGCTCGATAGCCGGATTCGGCAGCTGCAGCTACCTACTAGGCCTACGCGCACTTGTCCATTATCTCCGCAAGCTCGAAGGAAAGTGAACTCTGTTTAGGCAATGCCCCGGTGGAGGAGGAGGACCAGGCCCTCGAGCGGCGGCGACAGACGACACGGAGGAGGGCCATATAAGCCGAATCCTGGGGCAGGTGGAGGAACTGCGGACGACCCTCGACATGCAAGACGAAACGGCCCGGATTTACGCCGACATCGTCCGCCGCCAGAACATGAGGATCGAAGTCATGAGCGCAGAAGCACGGATGTTGCGTAGAGGCGGAAAGGATAGAACGACGCGATCCGATGGGGCCTGGATCGGTTTCAGGGGGTAGGTTACAATCAGAATTCGCCGCGGATGCCGATGTGCAGGGCGAGGGTTCCGGCATCCGTAGTGGTCAGCTTCGCCTGGGGAAAAACGCGGCGCGTTCGTTTCTTCGGAATCAGCGCGACGCCGAGCGTGCCCGCGGCCAGCAGCGCCGATGACCAGCCCCACAAGCGCGCCCGGTCGCGCTTGCTGCGCAGGTCTCTGGCGCGTTCGAAGAGTCCATTTTCTTCATGGATTGCGGCTTCCTGCTTCCGATCGGAGGCGGTGTCAAACTGCAGCGCCGACAGCAATCCGAAGGCCAGCGTACCCCCCAGAAAGCTGATATAGGGGAACACCGTGGTGTTGATGATACGCGCCTCGCCCCCAAGGGAGTTGAGGCCGATGACCTTATCTACCTCTGTCTGGGGATCGAAAGTGAAAATCTCCTCCTTGACCTGCATGATGATGAGATCGGGGCTCTTCTCCAACAGTTTCCCAGTGACGACCGAGCCATCGCTGAGATAGATCCGCGTGTCAGCTTCCGTCGGCGTCGAAGCGGGGCTGGCGGGGCTCTCCGGTTGGGAGATAACCGCCGCGGGCTGCAGGAGGAGGGAGATGATGGCGCTGTACACCAGGAGGTGTCTTGAGATGCGGAGCATGCCGTTGAATTCCGGAGTTTTTCGCGGTTCGGGACGCAATCGCTTGTCGATGGGAATATAACTGGGAAGCCCTGTGTGTCAATAAACTCCGACCCCACCGCTGACTCTTCGTCGCGGCCTCGCAAGATCACCGCTCGGGTCCTGGCGGGCCTCAACATCGCTCAAATCGGAGCGCTGCTGGCCAAGGCACCGACGGTGGAAAGGCGGCTGTGCGCTCTTCTGGAGAAGGATCGCCGCGCCGGCGTTAGACGCCTCGCCGTGCGCGAACGCACCCGTCAGCGCCTGCGAGAGGCCGAGGAGGCCCGAGAAGCGCGCATGCGCGAACTGGAGAGTCGGCTGTGGGACTCGGGTCTGACCCGGGTCGCGGGGGTGGACGAAGTGGGGAGGGGGTGTCTGGCGGGGCCGGTAGTGGCCGCGGCCGTAGTCCTGAAGCCCGGGACGGTCTTCCCGGGGATAGATGACTCAAAAAAGCTCAAGCCCGAACAACGCCTCCAATACAGGGACGACATAGCTGTCCGGGCCGCCCGCATAGGTATAGGTGTCGTAGAGGCCGCCGACATCGACCGCCTCAATATCCTGGAGGCCAGCATGAAGGCCATGCGACAAGCGCTGGCAAGACTAGGTTCGCCGGGTCCGGAGCACGTGCTCGTGGACGGCGCGCGCACTCCCGGAAGCCCGTATGTGGAGACAGCGATCGTGGGCGGCGACGCTCGATCCGCCTCCATCGCCGCGGCGTCCATCGTCGCCAAGGTGCACCGGGACGAGATCATGGTCTCCCTCGACCGCCGCTATCCCGGCTACGGCTTCGCCAGCAACAAGGGGTACGGATCGGGCGCTCACCTCGCGGCCATCGAGAAGCGCGGACCCTGTCCCCTGCACCGTCGCAGCTTTGGCCCGGTCGCCGATCTCCTGCGGCCCGAGCCCTCCCGGGCCTACCTCGCTTTCGAGGAGAGCTTCAGGAGCAGTGTGAGCCTGGCCCAGCTGGCTCGTGCCGCGGGCCCGCTCTCCGCACGGGGGCGCATCGAGCTGCCGTCGGCGGAGCTGGCCGGTCTGAGGCGCCTGTACCGCGAGCGCCGGCACCGACTCAGCGCAGTGGGGGTCAGAGGGGAGGCGGCTGCGGCAGATTACCTGGAGGTGTGCGGGTACGCCGTACTCGAGCGGCAGTACCGAGGTGCTGGCGGTGAAGTCGACCTGATCGCCAGAAGGGATAACTGCCTGGTATTTGTGGAAGTGAAAACCAGACTCCAAGACGGGTCCTATCCCCCCGAGGAGCGCGTGCGCTCACGGAAGCGGGCCCACCTGACGCGAACGGCGCGCCATTACCTCGCGCGCCTCTCTCCGGCGTCCGACATCGAGTCCCGCTTCGACGTCGTCGCGGTGGTCCTCAGGGGGAGGAGAGCGCCGAAGATCCGGCATCTGAAGGACGCCTTTCAGGCGTCTGTGCGGTAGACGACTCGACCACCCACCACGGTGGCTACCGCCCTTCCCCGCAGCTCGTACCCGGCGAACGGGGTATTGGTGGACTTCGATCTGAATTCACCGGGGTCCACGCGCCACTTCGATTCCATGTCGATCACGGTGACGTCCCCGGGATCCCCCGGACTCAGCCTCCCTCCTGGCAGCCCGAGAAGGCGAGCCGGCTCCCAGGTCCAGCGGGCGACAGCCGCGGGCAGGTCCAGTACTCGGGGTTCGACGAGATAGGTGAAGGTGAGCCCAATTCCGGTCTCAAGTCCGACGATCCCGAATGGCGCCTCCGCCAATGGCAGGGCCTTCTCCTGGGCCGTGTGAGGGGCGTGGTCGGTGGCGATGGTGTCGATGGTAGCGTCCGCCAGCCCGGCCAGCATGGCCTCCACGTCGCTTGGAGCGCGCAGGGGAGGGCTCATTTTGGCTGCCGAACCGTGAATGGCCACCGCTTCATCGGCAAGGACGAAGTGGTGGGTGAGCACCTCGCAGCTCACCGGGAGTCCCGCTGTCTTTGCCTGTCGAACAAGATCGACGGCACCGGCGGTGCTGATATGGGCAATGTGGAGCGCCGCGCCCGTCTGACGCACCAGCTCGATATCCCGCGCTATCATCTCCTCCTCGCCGGCAGCGGGCATACCGCGGACCCCGAGGCGGGCGGAGACAGCTCCCTCGTGCATGCATCCCCCGGCGGTGATTTCCCTCACCTCCTCGTGAGGAAAGACCGGCCGCCCCGCCGCTCTCGCCAACTCCAGTGCTCCCATCATGAGGTCCGCACTCTCCACTGGGTCGCCGTCGTCGGAAAAAGCCACCGCACCACAGGAAGCCAGCTCCGCCAGGGGAGCCAGCTCCACACCGGCGCGGCCCCTGGTGACACAGCCCACCGTATATACCCGCGTGACCGCCCCTGCCGCCCGCTGGTAGAACTCCTCGAGGGCGCCGGCCGAGTCGGGCGGCGGCTCGGTATTGGGCATGGCGACGACCGCACAGATACCTCCGGCTGCAGCGGCTGAGGTGGCGCTGGCGATATCCTCCTTGTGCTCGAATCCCGGCTCCCTCAGGTGCACGTGGGAGTCGATGAAGCCGGGGGCGACCAGCAGGCCACTGGCGTCGAGGACCGGCGCGCCCGGTGCGGACAGAGATCGGCCGATACCTGTGACCTTGCCCTCCTCGATGAGGAGATCGGCGACGTCGTCGAACGCGTTTGCCGGGTCGACGATGCGCCCCCCACGGATGAGGAGTGACCGGTGCGGGTCTGTCATGGAACCGCCATCTACCACTTCCAGCGCCTTTTGCATGCTCGTCCTTTCCGGGATGAGGCCGTCTGCAATCTCAACTCCTCCGGGCCACGCGCCCTTGCGGTCGCTTGGGCTGTGGGGCGAGACCTCAGCCGCCTTCGGTAAGCTGTTGGACGACGAACTGAAGGACTTCCTCCAGGCAGATCAGGTCTTCGGGGACGGTGCAGCCCAGGGCATTCAGGGACCGCATGAGCGCAACCGCGGCCGGAGGCTCCAGGCCACTGACAGCGGCAAAGGCGGGGTTCGCCAGCACCTGGCGAGTGCTTCCTGAAATGGCCACGGCACCCGCCCGCAGGACGATGGTGTGGCCAGCCAGCTCGGCCGCCAGGTCCATGTCGTGGGTGATGAGGACGAGCGACTTTCCCCCCTGGTGGAGATGCTGCAGGATCTCCACCAGCGCGCGCCTGGTCTGCGGGTCGAGTCCCGCGGTCGGCTCGTCCAGGACGACGACCTCGGGATCCATGGCCAGAACACCGGCGATGGCCGCCCGGCGACGCTGGCCGCCGCTCAGAGAAAGAGGGGAGCGCTGAGCGAACTCGGCGTACGGTAGGGCGACCAACTCCATCGCTTTGCGCACCAGGCGATCGATCTCCTCGTCGGAACGTCCCAGATTGGCCGGACCGAAGGCTATGTCCCCGGCCACGGTTTCGTCGAAGAGCTGGAGCTCGGGAAACTGAAAAACAAGACCGACGCGGCGGCGGACACTGGTGGGGTCACGTATCTCCGTCCAGATATCCTCGCCGTCCAGAAGGATACGTCCCCGATCCGGCCGCAGCAGGGCGTTGAGGTGCTGGGCGAGGGTGCTTTTTCCGGATCCACTCGAGCCCACGAGGGCCACCACCCCTCCCGAGGGCACCTCAGCCTCGACGCCCCTCAATGCCGCCACGGGCGAAGATCCGGGGCCGATATCGTAGGCGTGCCAGACATCGTGGGCGACGAGTTTGGCCTCGCGGGGGGGAGTGAGCCCTACCTCACCGTCGTTCAGATCCTGGACGGGCGGTTGATCGGGAGTGGACCGCGCGCTCGCGCCACCGCGCCGATTGGGGCCAGAAACGGTGGAGCGAGGCTGTGCCGTGAAGGGGATGTGGCCCCACAGGTCGGCGAGGGCGGGGGCCAGACTTCCGAGATTGAGGTGGGTGTCCAGAGGCGCGCCGGTGGCCTCCTGAATTCCGCGGGCGAGCTCGGCCGCAAATGGTACCGTGAGGCCGATTCTCCTCAGTTCCGATCCGCGGCTGAAGACCTCCGTGGGGGCGGCGTCCATCCACAGGCAGCCGCGGTCGAGGACCACCACCCGGTCGGCCGCGGCGGCCTCGGTCGGATCCTGGGTAATGTGAATGATCGTGATTGCAGGCTGTTCCCGGCGAAGATTTGCAAGGATTTCAGCCACATCGCGGCGCCCTGCGGGATCCAAAAGGGCGGTTGGCTCATCTAATACAAGGTACAGAGGACGCAGGGCGATGCAGGAAGCGATGGCCAGTCGCTGCTTCTCCCCGCCGGACAGCAGGTGGGGGGGCCGCCGCCGGAATTCGGACAGGCGGAAAGATGAAATGATCTCCTCCACCCTGAGTCGCATCTCGGCCGGGGGGATGCCCAGGTTTTCCAGTCCGAAGGCGATCTCTCCTTCCAGGGTGATGGCGACCAGCTGGTCATCCGGGTTCTGGAAGACCATCCCTAACCGCCGCCGCAGATCGAAGAGAGCGTGCGGGTCGGTGGCGGAGAGGCCATCGACCACCACCGAGCCGGTCTGGGGCTGAATCAGGCCGTTGAGGCACCGGGCCAGCGTCGTCTTGCCCGAGCCGTTGGCGCCGATGACGGCGATGCGCTCACCTGAACCGATGCTCAGACTCAGGTTCTTCAGGGCTGATATGCCGCCCGGATAGGTGTAGGAAAGGCCCTCGACGTCGATCACGGAAATGTGGCGGCACCTTGCAGATGACAGTTGAGAGAGGGAGACGCAGAAGACAGTAAGGCCTGTACCCACAGGGTCAAGCACCGCTTGCCAGATCCCGCTGGAGAGCAGAGAGGCCGATTGCATCCCACAGAATGCCGCATTACCTTTCGTATGTCGAGGATCAGCCCCGTATTGCGCCCCGGCCATTCCGCCCAAGGACGTAGAAGACATGATTCGATACCTCCGCACCTGGGCCATCGTCTTTGCCCTTTCAGCGGGCGTGGTCGGCTGCACCAGCGACGATGACGACGATGCTCGCATAGTCCGTCCCGATGTCCCTCTGGGCGATGGGCGAGCGTACCCCCTTGAAAACGTGGTCTTCCCCACCACGGACGGGGTGTCGGTGAGCGCCGTCTTCGGGAAAATTCCCGGCCAGTCCCGCTTGCCGGCGGTTATTCTCGTGCACGACATAGGATCGCCCAACGCTAGCGCTGAGTGGCTGACGTCCGGATTCTTCGAACACCTACTGGAGCACCAGCTCCAACCACTGGCCATCGATCTGCGCGGCCACGGCGGCACGCCGTTGCCCGATCGGCCATCACCTGTACTGTCGCTCGATGATCTCGATGTCATGCACCTGGAGGTGCAGGCGGCACTGACCTGGCTCCGGACTCAGTCCACCGTCGACATTGGCCGCGTGGGTGTGGTCGGCAACGGCGCCGGGGGGAATCTGGCCTACGTGAGTATGGGCCTGTTTTCCTCGGAGCTTCAGGCGGGGGTAGCCCTGTCACCAGGCCTTTGGGCCCAGCCGGGCCTGGAGCCGTTGCTCACTGGTGCCGGTCTTGAGGACTTCGCCCCACACACCATGCTGTATCTGGTGGGTGAGGACGACCTCCTGCCCTTAGCGGACAACCAGGAGTTGAGCTATCCCGGATTTGCCCTCGACCTGGTCGAGAAAACCAGCGATCCCAAGAGTCTGAAGATCTTTGGGACGCAGGCCCACGGCCTCATCCTGCTGCAGAGCGAGCAGGCTGTGGAGACCATCCTCTCCTGGCTCGAGACCCACCTGTAGAGCTCCGGCCATCCAGGAGCCCCCGGGCAAATGCGCCATTCTCCGACGCCGGAGCCGACATGGAGCTCAGGAGTCGCTCTCCCGCACCGTCCACGCGGGTGACATGATGGGGGTGTCCCGCTCGTCGTGCGCGTGGGTGATTTCGCCGATCCGTTCGCTGCTCACCCTCTACTTCGCAGTCGCGGACGCCCATCTGCGCGCTCCCGGTCGCGTTTTCGGCGGGCGAGCCCCGCAGTCACTTGCGGGCGCCGGCCACACTGCTTCGGCGCGGTCTCACCTGGCGAATGGACAGCCTGGATGTCGGGTGCCCGTCCAGCTGTAGCCGTCATCATCCCCGCCCTTGACGAGGAGGATGCCATCGTCCGGGTCCTGGGTGACATACCGGACGAGTTGTCCGCCACCGTCATCGTCGTCGACAACGGCTCCACCGACCGCACCGCCGCGCGCGCCAGGGACTGTGGGGCTACCGTCGTCGCGGAACCGCGGCGCGGCTATGGGCAGGCGTGTCTCGCCGGTCTGGCCGCTCTGCCGGAGGGTGTCGACATCGTCGTATTCCTGGACGGAGACTACAGTGACCATCCGTCGGAGATGAGCACCCTCGTCGAACCCATTGCCCGCGACGCCGCAGATCTCGTCATCGGCTCGCGTGTGCTTGGCGAGACGGAGACGGGAGCGTTGCTCCCTCAGGCGCGGGTGGGTAACGCGCTGGCCACCTGGCTGATTCGGCACCTCTTCGGTGTGAAGTACACGGACCTCGGTCCCTTCCGCGCCGTGCGCCTGACAGCGCTGAAGAAGCTGCATATGGCAGATCGCAATTTCGGCTGGACCGTGGAGATGCAGGTCAAGGCAGCGCGACGGGGACTCCGTATAGCCGAGGTGCCGGTGCGCTACCGGAGGCGTATCGGCGAATCCAAGATCACCGGCACCTTCCTGGGGAGCGTTCGCGCGGGCTACAAGATCCTCTGGACGATTTTCCGGCCTAGCGGCGGACAGCGGTGAGGGATCTTGCGCGAATGGGAGGCGGGAGCTCCTGACCGCCTGCCTGGTCGGCNCCATGGGGCTTCGCGTTTNGGGATGAGGCAGGGCTACCCCGCCAGTTGTCCCGGACTGGCCCGGCATCAGGTCCTACTCCAGAGCGGGCCGCCTCGTCAAATGAGGGGGCGGCCCTTTCCTTGCCCGTCGATGTGGGATGGACTTCCTTGACGGGCCTCGCGAACGCAGTAAGTTCACGTTCGCCAGATGGACATCGCCGATTTCGATTTTCAGCTTCCCCCAGATCAGATCGCCCAGTATCCCGCCCCGGAACGCGATCGATCCCGCTTGTTGGTGCTCAACCGGGTGGAGGGATCCAGGCGGCATCTGCTCTTCCGTGACATCGCCGACATTCTCAAACCCGACGACGCCCTGGTCGTAAACGATACCCGAGTTCTGCCCGCGCGTCTGAGAAGCAGCAAGTCGGAAACCGGGGGGAAGGTCGAGTTACTGCTGATCCGTCCACAGGGCGATCGCTGGCAGGCGCTGGCACGCCCGGCGCATCGACTGAAGCCAGATACAGAGCTCACTCTGGATGAGGGGGGATGGCGCCTCAGGGTCGAGGAGGTGTTGGGAAGAGGCAGAGTCCTGGTTCGCCTCATTCCCGGGAAGCGGGGCGGATGCGGCACCGCCGCTGGCGGGGGCAGCGATGGCTCGAACATCCTGCACTTGCTGGAAGAGGAGGGGGAGGTGCCGCTGCCTCCGTATATCCGGCGAATCCCGGAAGAGGCTGACAAGGAGAGGTATCAGACCGTGTTCGCGCGGCAGGCGGGGGCCGTTGCCGCACCCACGGCCGGACTCCACTTTACCGATGCTCTCATCAGGCGGATCAGGGACCGGGGCGTGGCGGTCGTCCCCATCCTCCTCCACGTGGGTCCCGGCACCTTCGAGCCGGTAAGGGTCGCCGATCCTCATCGGCACCGCGTGGAGGCGGAGTACTACTGCGTCAGTGATGAGGCCGCGGCCGAGCTCCGGGCCCGCCGCCGTGCCGGAGGCAGGATCGTTGCGGTGGGCACGACCGTCGTCCGCGCCCTGGAGACCGCGGTGGACGCCGGGGGGCAGATCCGCCCAGGCAGCGGCTGGACGGACAAATTCATCCTTCCTCCGTACCGATTCGGAGCCGTGGATGCGCTGGTAACGAATTTCCATCTGCCCTGTTCGAGCCTGCTGCTGCTGGTGGCGGCTTTTGCGGGCCGTCCCGTTATTATGGACACCTACAAGATTGCCCTGAAGAAAGGCTACCGCTTCTACAGCTACGGCGATGCCATGCTGATCCAATGAGCCAAGCGATCAGGCAACGTCTCCTTCGATTTCGCCAACGCTTCGGGCCCTAGGCCCCGAGCGCTCGCTGCTTCCCATGGCCGATCACAATGTGGTTGCCATCATCCCGGCTGCGGGCCGGGGGACCCGTGTTGGCGGCGAACTGCCAAAGCAGTATCGCCCGCTTCGGGGGAAACCCCTGCTGTGGCATACCCTGAGCCGGATCGAAAGCAGCCCGGCGGTGGAGGCGATCATACTCGTAGTTCACCCGGAAGATCGAGCTCTGTGCCGAGACCGGGTGCTGGGAGAAGGGGAGGGATTCGCCAAGCTTCGTCAGCTGGTGGATGGCGGCGCCGAGCGCTTCGAGTCGGTGCGGGCTGGACTGCAGGCCGCGGGTGAGGAAGACGAAATCGTCGTGGTTCACGACGCTGTACGGCCCTTCGTTTCGGAGGCCCTGATCCACCGGGTGATCGCGGCTGCACAGCGTTACGATGCAGCTATCGCCGCTGTGCCCGCGATCGACACCATTAAGGAAGTAGAGGAAGGGGTGGTGGTGCGCACGCCTCCGCGGAGCCGCATGTGGTGTGCCCAGACCCCACAGGCATTCCGTCGAGACTTGCTCACAGCGGCGTATTCCGGGCTCGCACCGGGAGAGGGCGCAACCGATGAAGCGGGATTGATCGAGCGCCTTGGCAGGCCTGTCCACATCGTTGTCGGGGAGCATGAGAACGTCAAAGTTACAACCGCCCAGGATATGGAGGAGGCGGAGCGTCGCATGAACAGCATCGGCAAGGGCGACACAGCCAGAGTCAGCAGGCGAGTCGGTCAGGGGTACGATGTCCATCGATTGAGGTCGGGGCGAGACCTCATTCTCGGCGGCGTCCGCATCGAACACCCGCGTGGGCTGGAAGGTCATTCCGACGCCGACGTGCTTACGCACGCCATCATCGATGCTCTTCTGGGAGCGGCGGGTCTCGGCGACATTGGGCGTCAATTTCCCGACTCGGATCCCGCCTACAAGGACATCTCCAGTCTAATTCTCCTCGAGCGCGTCGGGGACATGCTGTCGGAGCAGGGGGTGGCGGTGGTGAACGTGGACGCCGTGATCGTGGCGCAGAGCCCTCGGCTGGCTCCCTACATGGAGGGCATGTCCAACGCCCTCTCCCGCGCAATGCGCCTGCCGCCTGAGCGCATTTCGCTGAAGGCCACGACGACGGAGGGACTCGGATTCGTCGGCCGCGAAGAGGGGATCGCCGCGCAGGCCGTCGCTCTCGTCGATATCCAGGACCGGGATGGAGTATCTGGAGATATTCACTGACAGCGCGATGGCGGAACTGGGGACATGGGACCCGCTCTGGGCCTACGCCTTCCTGCTCATAAGCGCCTTCCTCGAGAACGTCATTCCCCCGGTTCCAGGAGACGCAGTTGTGGTTTTCAGCGCCTACCTGGTAGGGAGGGGGGTGCTCGACTGGCT
>PBRM01000031.1 GCA_002725915.1 Gemmatimonadota bacterium | reverse complement strand
CCAGCCTGGTGACGGTTGTGTACAAGACCAACCAGGGGGAGCGTATTCTGTCGGGTACGCTCTTCGGCAAAAGCGATCCCCGTCTGGTGCGCTTGGACGAGTACCAGTTCGACGCCATTCCCGAGGGTCATATGCTGTTCTGTGTGAACAAAGACACCCCCGGAATCATCGGAAGGGTCGGGAGCGTCATGGGGTTGCACGAGGTCAACATCGCCCAGATGTCCTGTGGGCGACAGCAGGTCGGAGGATTGGCGCTCACTATTCTGAATGTAGACAGTCGCATCGCCGACGAGGTACTCGCCCAGATTCTCGCCCAGGAACACATCACCTGGGCACGGCGCATAAGCCTAGGTGGGGCATAAAGAGGGATTAATCATGCCGACGAAGATCGTCCTCGGGGCACAGTGGGGCGACGAGGGAAAGGCGAAGATCGTCGATTATCTGACGGTCGACGCCGACTACGTAGTCCGCTTTCAGGGGGGCGCCAACGCGGGCCATACGGTGATGGTTGGTGACGACACCTTCGTCTTCCACGTTATCCCCGCAGGAATCCTGCACGAGGACAAGGCCTGCGTCGTCAGCAACGGCGTGGTCCTCGATCCGGAGGTGCTTATCGCTGAGGTGGACGAGCTCGCCCAGAGGGGAGTGTCCACCCAGGGGCGTCTCTTCATCAGCCACAGCGCTCACTTGGTGATGCCCTACCACAAGGCGCTGGACAAGGCCGACGAGGAAAGCCAGGGGGGCGTGAGCATCGGCACCACGCTCCGGGGGATCGGGCCGGCGTACCGCGACAAGGTGGAGCGGGGGCCGGGATTCCGGGTCATGGACTTGCTGGGCCCGGGCTCGCTATCGGAAAAGCTCAAGAGCAGGATTGAAGCCAAGAATGCGCTCCTCACCCGGATCTATGGCGTGGAGCCGCTGGACGAGGAGGAGATCGTTGCGAAGTACGCCGGATACGCGGAGCTCCTGCGGCCCTATGCGACGGACACCTCGATGCTCCTCAACCGGGCCCTGGACGAGGGCAGGATGGTCCTCTTCGAAGGGGCACAGGGCACGCTCCTGGACATAGATCACGGTACCTATCCCTTCGTGACCTCGTCAAACACCACGGCGGGCGGAGCGTGTACCGGGGCCGGAGTGGGTCCAACGCGGATCGACGAGGTGATCGGCGTGACCAAGGCATACACGACCAGGGTTGGAAACGGGCCCTTTCCAACGGAGCTGCTGGACGGCGACGGCGACAGGATCCGCGAGCTGGGCCACGAGTACGGAGCCACCACGGGGCGCCCCCGCCGGTGCGGCTGGTTCGACGCCACTATCCTGCGCATGGCGGCGCGGGTCAACGGACTGACCAGTCTCGCCTTGACGCGCCTCGACGTGCTGGACACGGTGGAGACCCTGAAGGTCTGTACCGCTTACCGATGTGGCGATGAGGTGCTGGAAGAATTCCCGGCCGATCCCCAGATTCTGGAAAGGTGCGAGCCGGTGTACGAGGAGTTGGAGGGCTGGTGCGAGCCCACAACCGAAGCCAGGCGCGTGGCGGACCTGCCCGCGAAAGCGCAGGCGTACGTGGATCGCATCACCGATCTGAGCCGCACGCCGATTTCTCTGATCTCAGTGGGGCCGGCGCGCGAGAGCACCATAGAGAGCGGGAGCTGATCAAGGTCTCTGCCGCGACTTGCGTCCAAGTGAACCCAGTGCGGTGATCGCCGCGCGAGAAACGAGTACACTACAGTGCTGCTGTCGGGAGTGAGAAATTCTCCGCTTGAGAAGCCAGCCGCCTTCCGCCGACTGCTGAAGGAGAAGACGGTGGTCATGCCGGGTACCTTCAATGCCGCCATCGGCATGCTGGCCGAGTCGATGGGTTTCGAGGCGATCTACATTTCGGGCGCCGGCCTCAGCAATGGCACTGCCGGCTACCCCGACATCGGCTTGCTGGGCATGGAGGAGGTCGTACGGCAGGCGGGTTACATCGCCGATGCCGTGGACATTCCGGCTATCTGCGACGCCGACACCGGTTTCGGCGACGTCCTGCAGGTCATGCGCACGATCCAGGCTTTCGAAGGCGCGGGCGTGGCCGGCGTGCATCTGGAGGACCAGCAGGCGCCGAAGCGCTGCGGCCACCTGGAGGGGAAGAGTCTGGTGAGCATTGCCGAGATGGAGCGCAAGCTCGCGGCGGCGGCAGAGGCGCGGCAAAACCCGGACTTCACCATCATCGCCCGCACGGACGCCCGCAGCGTGGAGGGGTTCGACCGTAGCGTCGAGCGTGGCCTGCGCTACCTCGAGTCCGGGGCGGACGCGATTTTCCCGGAAGCCATGGAGACCGTGGAGGAATTCGGTCTCTACGCTGAGAAGGTGCAGGCGCCGCTGTTGGCAAACATGACCGAGTTCGGCAAGACCCCCAGTATGACGGCAGAGCAGTTTGAGGACCTGGGTTACCAGATGGTGATTTTCCCCATGACCGTCTTTCGCGTGGCCATGAAGGCGGCCGAGGGAGTGCTGCGGGAAATCAAGGAGAAAGGAACGCCATCCGCGTACGTGGAAGACAGGATGCAGACGCGAAAAGAGCTGTACGAGCTGCTTCAGTACGAGCGCTACGTGCAAACCGACAATGCAATGGCCGACATAGGGAAGGCAGAGTGAAACAAATGGCACAGGAGGCAGTGTACAGTCCGGGACTCGAGGGCGTCATCGCCGGAGAATCGGAGATTTCCCGCATTGATGTAAAGCGAAACAGACTCATCATCCGCGGTTACGATCTGGTGGACTTTACTGAGGGCGGGGCCGCCTACGAGGAGGTCGCCTATCTACTCCTCTTCGGAGCCCTGCCAACGCGTGCGGAATTGGACGACTTCACACAGCAGCTGGTGTCGGAGCGGCAGATACCGGATCCAGTGATGGATATTCTGCGGCAGGCGCCCGCCACCGCCCATCCCATGAGTCTTCTGCGCACGGCAGTCTCCGCGCTATCCTTTTTCGACCCGGACGCAGAGGACAACAGTCACGATGCCAACGTGCGCAAGGCGGTGAGGCTGCTGGCGAAAGTCCCCACGATGATCATGTCGGGTCACAGGTTCGCCATCGGCGAGGAACCCGTCTCGCCGAAGGATGGTCTCGGCCACGCGGCCAACCTGCTCTACATGATGCGGGGATCGGACCCGGCCGGCTACGAGGTGGCGGCGATGAACGTGTCGCTCATCCTCTACGCCGAGCACGGCTACAACGCCTCGGCTTTCGCGGCGAGGGTAACGGCGTCTACGATGAGCGACATGCACGCGGCCATCACCACCGGTATCGGCACGCTGGCAGGCCCACTGCACGGAGGGGCGAACGAGCAGGCCATGGCCATGCTGCAGGAGATCGGCGAGGCCTCGAAGGGCCGGCAGTGGGTGTTGGATGCACTCGCGGAGAAGAGGAAGATCATGGGCTTCGGACACCGCGAATACAAGAGCGGCGATTCCCGGGTGCCCTCCTTGAAGCAGGTGGGGCGCGACATCGCCGCCGCCGTGGGGGACACGAAGTGGGTGGAGCTGGGCGACATCGTGGAGGAGACGATGATTTCGGAGAAGGGGATCTTCCCCAACGTCGATTTCCCCTGTGCCTACACCTACTACATGATGAAGATTCCCATTCCCCTGTACACGCCCATCTTCGTGGCCAGCCGAATCGCCGGCTGGGCGGCTCACGTGATCGAGCAGCACGACGGCAACAGACTGATCCGGCCGGACCACATCTACACCGGGCCGGAGGGGCGGGCGTTTGAGCCGGTGGATCAGCGCCGCTGAGTTCGGCTGTTGCGGTAGAGTTCTGGGGAATTTCCCCTTCCTGTTGAGAGCATCAAGGCATTTATGCAACGCGTTCTCGCTGGCAGCCAGAAATGAGAAGCTTCTGGCGGGCATCGACGTTGAGTAGCCCCTGCTCGATGGCGGCCACTTGACGAGCAAGCACCCCTTGAACTGCGGTGCCACTCACACAGTCCTCGCGGTTGCGAAAAAACGCTTCGATGTTCTGAAATCCCAAAGGCTTCCCGCGCCAACAGCAGCCGACAAATCCTTGCTCGTTTCGTATACAAAGTGGTCAAGGCAGGCGACGACGATAGATTTCGGTCGGTCATTTCACGCCCCAACGGGTGCAGGGCGCTGTCTAGGCAGGGCGGTCAGTGGTGTGCCAGCAGATCCTGTCGGATCTCCAGTAGAAAGTGCTGCACCGCGTCTGACCTGTAGTCGGGATAGGTCCAGTCGAAGGGACGGCAGCCGCCTTTTTGAAATAGCAGCGTGATCTCGGCGAAGAGGCCAGGACCTATGCAGATGCGGTGGCCGCTATACTTGGTGCTGGACAGGACGAGGCTTTGCACGGTCACCAGTCCCGGGTCGATGTTGGCCCGTCTGCTAACCGTCCCTGCCGATGTCGTGTCCGCCAGCTCTGCCTCGATCTCCATGGTTTGGAGCTTGACAGAGGCCAGCTGCTCTGGCGCTACGGCCTGTTCCAACCAAAGGAGCTGTTTGATCAAGCCCCTGCCCATCTCGCGTTCGTAGTAGTCCGTGTAGTCGAAGTCGTAGGGAGCCGAGCGTTGCCGCACGGGGCCGAAACTTCCGCACAGACGCTCTGCGGCCTCATCGAGGATCTGCTGCGCGCCTCCGAGGACGGCGCATATGAGGGTTGCGGTCGAAGTCGCCTGCAGGTCAATGGGCACGGAGTTCGTTTCTCCCCAGAGCGCACGGGTCGGGCGCGCTGACGGGCGCCATGGCGTGAAAGAGAGACAGACATCACCTCACATACAGTAGGGCTCGTACCACAGCGGTGCAATTCTTGACAGGCGGCGAGAGTCCGAGCTACCCTACCAGGTCGTTGGAGCGTCTCTGGTTTCGCCGATCACTCGATACTGACAGGACAACGCGATGCTAGCGGAAGATCTGGACACCCCTTTTCTCATGCTGGACCTGGACGGTCTCGAGGATAACCTGGACCGATACCAGCGTTACTTCGACCAGCATGGAATCGGTCTGCGGCCCCACATCAAGACGCACAAGTGCCTGGCTGTCGCTCACATGCAGATGTCGCGGGGGGCGATCGGCATTACCTGCCAGAAGCTGGGCGAGGCGGAGGTGATGGTGGCAGGCGGTGTGGACGGGGACGTGCTGATTCCCTTCAACATCATCGGCAAGCAGAAGCTGGATCGGCTCATGTCCCTGACCCGGATAGCGCGGCGCGTGACCGTGGCCGTCGATTCGGAGTACACAGCCCGTGGCCTGTCAGAGGCGGCGAAGGCGGCCGAGGCTGAGCTCGGTGTGATCATAGAGCTCGGGATGGGGGGGCGCTGCGGCGTGGAGACGGCTGCGGGTGCAGCGGAGCTGGCGGCTGTGGTGGATTCGCTGCCGGGTGTGGAGCTACGGGGGATAATGGCTATGCCTTCGCCGCCAGGCTCTCGTCCCTTTTTCCAGGAGACACTCGCGTTGATGGACAAGTCGGGACTGCCGCATCCGATCGTCAGCGGCGGCAGCACGCCGGGGGCTTTTGAGGCGCACGAGATCCCCGAGCTCACCGAGTATCGAGCCGGCGAGTACCCGGTAGGGGGCGCCAAGCACTTGCAGAACGGCACCCATACGCTGGCGCAGTGCGCTCTGCGGGTGGTGATGACGGTGGTGAGCCGGCCGACGGAAACTCGGGCGATCCTAGATGGCGGCAGCAAATCTCTCAGCGCCTGCACCATGGATGCTGACGGGCGATCGATCATGGGCCACATCGTCGAGTATCCCGCGGCGAACTTCAACGGCGCATCAGAGGAGCACGGACATGTCGACGTGTCGGCCTGCGCGGCGAAACCGAAAATTGGCGGCAGGGTACAGGTGCTGCCCGTTCACCCGTGTCCCACGGTAAATGAGCACGACGAGATTGTCGCCGTGCGGCAGGGGCGTGTGGAGGCCATCTGGCCGGTGCACGCGCGGGGGAGGATCCGGTGACGGGGCGCCCGTCGGCTGGCCTGGTCTGATCGGTGGATCCTGCTCCCGAGTCGGGAATAGTTTGCTCTCCTGTGGCTAGACCTGGCACCAGCAACGATGTAAAATCATTACAAAATCACAATAAATCACACGGGAAATGAGATCTTGCCGATGACGAACCAGAAGATTGCGAAGGAGATTATCCAGCAGTTGCTCATACCCAGCACGGCGACGCTGACGTCCGTGCTGCGGGGGCTTGGGGTGACCAGGACTTTCATGCACGGGGGGGTGGCGCCGCTTAAGAAGGGGATGAAAATGGCGGGGCCGGCGTACACATTACGCTACATTCCAGCTCGAGAGGACCTGGACGCGCCGATGGACAATCTCACGGACATCCAGCGCATCGGAATCGAGCAGATTGGGGCCGGTGAGGTGCTTGTTATCGACGCCCGAGGCGACACCCGGGCGGGTACGATGGGGTCGATCCTGGCGACCCGTATCTTCAAACGGGGTGCGGCGGGGGTGGTTACGGACGGGGCTTACCGCGACAGTCCCGGGATTGCCGAGATCGGGATGGGGGCATACGCGGCGGCGATGAACGCTCACACCAATAAGACCATCCACTACCCCAGCGAGATTCAGGTGCCCATCGCCTGCGGTGAGGTGGCCGTGTTTCCGGGGGACATCATTGTGGGGGACGACGAGGGCGTGGTTGTGGTGCCCGTCCGGCTGGCGGAGGAGGTGGCGGCCGCAGCGGCGCCGATGGAGGAGAAGGAGCGATTCATCATGGAGAAGATTCACGCGGGTGCGAGCATCATTGGGATGTACCCGATGGACGAGAAAGCGGAGGCGGAGTTTGACAATTGGCGGGGGGCGGCGCCCACCGGTTGACCCACTTCATGCTGGCGTGCAGGAGACACCTCTCGAGCCTGTGCTCAGCCCCAGCTGGCGACGAAGTCGCTGGCCGAGAACGGCTCGGACACATCCTCGAAAAAGTACTGCATCGGACCTGACTGGTAGCCGGGAACGAAGTACTCCTCGGTGTGCAGCAACCTGGCGTCTACGAACTCGAATCGCCCCCACATCTGCTCGAGCTCAGGCACCGAGAATCGATCGGCGAACTGGGGACCCCAGTTGATCGAGATCGGGTGATTGCCGGTGGCCACTCGCTGCAGTGATTCGGGCACGTGGCCCAGGTCTGAATGCGTCGTGATCCGCATCAGCTGGACCGCCTTGCACAGGTAGATCGTCAGCACCAGCTTGCCGGCCGGTCCGGTGCCTGGCTGCAGCGCTTCGAGGGCCGCATCGTAGGCGCCACTGTCCTGGTCCATCACTGCCCGCAGCGCTGCTTCGGTGGTATCCTGTGAGCGCGCCACCTGCGCATCCCAACGCTCAAACTGCTCTCGTGCTGACTTCGACAGATACCGGGCACAGCCGCTTCCCTGATTGTCCGTGAAGATGGAGTGACCGCCGTGCAGGGTCCGCCGCAGCTTCGTGCTGTAATTGCTGCCCCAGTGCAGGAGGAAGTTGATGTAGACGACGGCGTCGCCGGCTTTGAGCTCGAGGGGGATGCCGCCTGTCAGCGGCACACGCGGGTCGGCCAGCAGTTCGGCGTTCTCCTGTGACGTATTCACGCGCCGATGGCTGCCGGGGACCGCCCACAATACATCATCGTCGTACAGCGGGATATTCCACTGCAAGTAGCGCGGTCCGTTTTCGAGCATATCCAGCTGCAACAGCCGCATTGGAGCCATGTCGATGGGATGGATATCGCGGTGCCAGGCTGCCGGGCCGTGATTTTTCAGCGGGCTGCACATGCACCACATCGACGTAGCTGCGGCCGCGTCGGCATTGCTGATCAGCTGACGGGCGACCCCGAGGGTGTTGTCGCGCAACCACATTTCGGCCGCATCGGCCGTGCTCTCGTCCACGTGGGGGACGATGTTGATCCGCGGCTGCGCACCCTCGCTCAGCCACTTACGGCCTCCCTGACGTTCGATGAGGGTTTCGTAACTCGCGCGCAACATTTCTAACTCGTCCGGAGTTACGACCTCGCGCAGGATCAGGAAGCCGTCCCGCATCAGTTGTTCACGATTGACCTTCATCCGCGATTCTCACTCCTCACCAAGAAGTTGGTCTGGCGGCCACACCCGGGGTGTAGTCATTGTCGGTGAACTGCACCTTGGCGCGCTTCATCCCGCAGGCCATCCCACTGGGGGTTGCCTATCGAGATGTTGCAGGCGACGACGTTGTCTGGGGGAAGCCGGCCCCAAAATGCCGACGCAGGGTACTGCGCCAGAGGATGTAAGGAAGAAGACCCCATAAACCCTGTATCCGCAAGCGTCATGCCACCAGCATGGCCGCGCCGTAGACGCCGGCGCTGTCGCCGAGGAGATTCTTTGCGACTCGGGTGTGCATGCGATCGTTGAAGACCCATCTTTCGGCTTCCCGCACGCCTTCTGAATAGAGCAGGTCGATGTTGCTGACTCCGCCGCCCAGGACGACTACGTGCGGGTCGAGGATGTTGATAACGGAGGCGACGGCGCGGCCGAAGTAGGTCACCAGGCGCTCCATGGTGGCGGCGGCGTGGGGATCCCTTCCTTGCTGGTGCAGGCTGGCGATGTCCGGCAGGGACAACTCCTGTCCCGACAGTCCGCTGTAGTGCTTCTCCAGATGAGGGCCCGAGAGGAAAGTCTCGACGCAGCCTTTGCGACCGCAGTAGCAGTCCGGGCCTTGGGGATCCAGGATGTTATGGCCCCACTCGCCGGCGATCCCCTGACGTCCGAAGAGGGTTTTGTCGCCGATAACGATTCCTCCGCCTACCCCGGTACCCAAGATGATGCCGAAGACGATCTCCGCCCCCCGCGCAGCTCCGAGTCTCGCCTCCGCCAGGGCGAAGCAGTTGGCATCGTTGGCCAGGACCACCTCCACCCCCAGGTCTCGCTCGATGTCCTGCTGGAAAGGCTGGCCAATCAGGCAGGTGGTGTTGCTGTTCTTGATCCGCATGGTGTCCGGGTCGAGGACCCCGGGGGTACCGAAGCCGATAGCGGATGGGGGCGATCCGGCCTCCCGGGACATCGCCTCCACCAGCTCCCGAACCTGCGAGAGAATGTGATCGTAGCCCTTCTCCGCTTCGGTGGGCACGCGGAGGCGGCACACAGCTTCCGTCGATTCCGCCGAGGGCAGGACCACACCCTCAATCTTGGTGCCTCCCAGATCAATACCCCATACAGTTCCGGTCACGGCAGTGCTCCTAAGATGTTAATTCGATCTACCCCGATTTGATCTCGCTTCAGCCTCCGATTCCCGCGTCGAGCACGGTTCCTCTTCGATGGCCGGCGCTTCCTCGATGACGCGCATTTCCCGCCAGCGCCCGGCGCGGAAGCGCAGGTAGAAGACGAGGCCGGCGACGACGATGTAAGCGCACAGGAATGACCAGAGGAAATAAATACCGGCGTCAAAATACATCAGGGCGACTGTGGCGGGAATGGCCATGACGAACCAGGAGAGGCCAAGGGAGACGTACATGATGAAACGCGTGTCTCCCGCGCCCTTGAGAGCGGCGGTGAAAATTATGTAGAAGGCATCGAAAAGGCAGTAGAGGGCGACGATGCGCAGCAGCAAGGTGGCGATCTCCATGGCCTGGTCGAGATCCGCTCCCCCGGCTCCGAGACCGTAGGGCATGAGGAAGAGCTGGGGTACGCCCAGATAGGCCATCGCCATGATTCCCATGTACAGCAGGGCGAGGTGCAGTCCGCTCCAGGTGCAGTACTCGGCGGCATCGGGGTCGTCTCGTCCCAGTCGCTGTCCGACCATGGTCGATACGGCGATGCCGCCACCCAAGAGGGGCATGAAGGCCAGGCTGTTGACGCTGAAGGCCAGGTTGGTCGCGGTCAGTTCCAGGGTGCCCTTGCGGCCCACGACGAGGATGAAGAAGGAGAAGGCGACCATGTCAAACATGTAGTTCAACCCGTTGGGCCCGCCGAAGCGCAGCAGCCTGAGGAAGAGATCGCGGTCGGGCCTCCAGCCGTGCAGGGTGTCGAATTCGTCGCGGTAACGGCGCTGCAGCAGGAGGACGCCGAAGAGGACGGCGGAGAACAGAGCGGCGATGTTGGTGGCCCAAGCAGCGCCGCGAATGCCCCACGCGGGCAGACCCCAATTGCCGAATATCAAGCCGTAATCGAGGGCGATGTTCAGTGCCGTGGCCGAGGCGTTGACCGTCAGGACGGTCAAGGTCTTGCCGCGGCCGCTGAAGAAGCAGGAGGCCGCGGTGGAGAGCACGAGAGGAAAGAGGCCGTAGCAGAGAATGCGAAAATACACGACCTCTTCGTCCCTGATGGCGGTGTCGTGGCCGACGAGATCGAAGATGGCTCCCGATTGCGAGGCCACCCCCAGTCCGACCAGGCCGCTCAGCACCGCGAGGTAGGCGCCCTGCCAAACGGCGGAGCCGACGCGCTCTAGGCGCTTGGCCCCGACATACTGAGCCACGAAGGTGTTGACGTACGAGGCCACGCCGATGAACAGACTGGCAATGACGAAGTTCGCCATCCCTGCCGGCAGGGCGGCGGCCAGCGCCTCGGTGGAATACCAGGCGAGGAAGACTCGGTCAACGAAGTGCTGGACGCTCCAGGCGGCGGTGCTGAGGATGAGGGGGATGGCGAGGGTGAGAAATTCCCGGTAGCCCCCTTCCGCACCCCAGCGGTGCCGCAGATATCGAATCAATCTACCTCACGCTTCCAAGAAGGCAGCCACGTCGATGCACTCGCCGTGGCGCCGCGCCGACTCCCAGCCGGCCAGGACCGGCGCCAGAGAGAGAAGCCCGTCCCGGTAGTCGTTGAGGATGCCGCTGCCGTCGCCGGAGCGCACGGCCTCGATGAAGATGCGGTCCTGCTCGAACCAGGGGTCGAACTCCTCAGCTTCGTAGACAATCTCGCCGTTCTGCTCGATCCTCCCGTACTTGAAGACCGCCACGTAACCCCCCTCGTAGAAGATGGTGAACCAGGGCGTGTTCGGGGGCGTCGAGGGGCCAGCGGAGACGAAGCTCAGTGTAGCCGTGGCGCCGTTGGACAGGCAGAAATTGAAGGAGCTCGAGAGAGGGGTGATGTAGCGGTCGGGGTCGTGGTAGAAGGCCTGTGCTTTGACCACGTCGAGGCCGGTCATGAAGCGGGAGTAGTCGACAGCGTGGACCCCCCAATCGAAGGCCCGTCCCCCCGCCTTGTCCATCCGGTGGTGCCAGTTGTCAGCGGCGTCGTCCGGCGGTGAGGGGAGTGGCAATCCCGACGGGCTCATGAAGCGGACGTGAACTACCTCCTCATTCTCGAGTAGCCGACGCGCTTCTTGAAAGATGGGGCGGTAGCGCTCACGGAAGCAGACGGTGCTGAGAACGCTCGCCTTATGCACCGCCTCGTCTATGCGTCGGGCGACCGCCATGGTCAGGGCCTGAGGTTTCTCGCTGAACAGATGGATCCCCTTCTCTGCCGCCACCGCCTCCACGTCGGTTCGGGCGAAGGCGGGCACCACGGAATAGAGGATGTCCAGATCCTCCGCGGCGAGCATGTCGTGGCCGTCCCGATACGAGCTCGGAATGTCGAAAGCCGCCGCCGTGGATTCGACAGCAGCGGCATCGATGTCGCAGACGGCGACGATCTCAGCGCCGTCGATTCTTATTAGATTCGGGATGTGAGTGCGGTTCGCCCAACTGCCGGTGCCGTATACGCCGATGCGCACGCTGTGTCTTGCTGCCATTGGGTCAGTCCTTAGTTTTGTCGCTCAAGGCCGGAGTTATAATCTAATCCTCATACCTGCTTCAAGGGAATGAAAAAGAAGAAGAGCAAGGCGACGGAGCGCCGCGCCTATGGCGTCACCATCCTCAAAAGCTCGCACAGCCGAATCCGCGGTCTGAAGGTAGACCACGAGCCCGAGATCCACGGCGACAAGTTCTGGAATTCCAGCTTCCTGATCATGGACTACCTGCAGCACCAGGGACTGCCGAAGAAGCCCAAAGTCATGGAGGTGGGATGTGGCTGGGGGCTGGCGGCCATCTATTGCGCCAAGGAACATGGAGCCGAGGTGACCGGCGTGGACGCCGATTCCAAGGTGTTCCCCTACCTCCACCTGCACGCCGAGGTCAATGAGGTGGCCGTAAGGACGCGCAGAGCGCTCTTCCAGGGTCTGAAAAAGAAGCATCTGGCCGGTCTGGATCTGGTGATAGGGGCGGACATCTGTTTCTGGGACGAGATGGTCGATCCCCTGTACAGGCTCATTCGCAAGGCCGTGAAGGCGCGAGTGGGACAGGTGATCGTCGCCGACCCGGGACGTCCGCCCTTCGACAAGGTCTGCGAGAAGGCGGAGAAAAAACTGGGAGGGGAGGTGAAGGAGTGGAAGATCGACGATGGATCAGTCAAGACCTCCGGATGGCTGCTCATCGTGGGCAGTCTGCCCGCCGTCGGCAAGCATTGAGGTGAGGTCGCCATTGGGCTCTGCATCCGGCGCGGGTTCCACATCCGGGGTAGACAGCATCCGGCGACGTCTGGCCCGCGGTCTGGTGATTCCCGCCCATCCATTGGCGCTGACCGAGGCGGCGAAGCTCGACGAGATCAGCCAGAGGGCGCTGTCGCGATATTACCTGGCTGCCGGCGCAAAGGGGCTGGCGGTGGGGGTGCATACCACCCAGTTCGCCATCCGCCAGTCAGGGCTGCTGCGGCCGGTCCTCGAATTGGCGGCGGAGGAAGTCGCAGCCGAAGGGTCCGACGACGTCGTCCGCATCGCCGGCATCTGCGGCCCCACCCAGCAGGCCGTGGCCGAGGCCGGCACGGCTGTCGACTGCGGCTACGATGCCGGCCTCCTCAGCCTGGCGGCGCTCTCCGAGGCGACCCTTCCGGAGCTTATCGACCACGCCCGCGAGGTAGCGCAGGTCCTGCCCGTGATCGGTTTCTATCTGCAGCCGGCTGTGGGAGGGCGCATCCTGGACTTCGATTTCTGGCGGCACTTCGTCGAGATCGAGGCGGTGGTGGCCATCAAGATGGCTCCTTTCAACCGCTATCAGACCCTGGACGTGGTGCGCGCCGTGGTGGCGTCGGGACGCGCCGCTGAGATCTCTCTGTACACCGGAAACGACGACAACATCGTCGTCGACCTGCTGACCACCTTCTCCTTCCCCTGCGACGGCAAACCAGTAGAGGTCGAGATCGTCGGCGGTCTGCTGGGCCACTGGGCCTGCTGGACGAGAGCGGCCGTGGAGCTACTGGCCGAGTGCCGCGCGATCTCGGCGGCGGCGACGGGCGTCCCCGCCCAGATGCTGACCCGGGCCGCCCAGGTGACGGATGCCAACGCCGCCTTCTTCGACGTGGCCAACCAGTTCGCCGGCTGTATTCCGGGGATCCACGCGGTGCTGCGGCGCCAGGGGCTGATAGAGGGGCTGCGCTGCCTCGACCCGGGAGAAGTTCTGTCTCCGGGGCAGTCCGAGGAAATCGAGCGGGTGTACCGAGCCTATCCCCACCTCAACGACGATGACTTCGTGGCCGAGCATCGGGACGAGTGGTTGAGGTAAACTCGGGATCCCGAGGCTCGACAGGCGGAGTCCGTGCAGCAGAAGCCCGTGGCTCATCGCACGTGCGATGAACCACGGCGGCCTGTCTGCGTTTGCCTGTCTGCGTTAGCCTGTCTGCGTTTGCCAAATTCCCTGAATCTACCAGCCGCGGTGATCAGAACCAGTTCGCCTTGTCGACGATGTTGACGAGCTCCTCTCCCCGGGCGAGGCGGCGGCAGTTATCGATGATGAGGTCCAGCCGTCGCTGTTCCAGGTGGGGGCCCGCAGCCGCTATGTGAGGTGTCATGAGGAAATTGGGGGCCTTCCACAACCTGTGCCCGGGTGGCAGGGGCTCGATCTCGAAGACATCCAGCGCGGCCCCGCCGATGACGCCGTCGTAGAGGGCATCGGCGAGGTCGTCGAGGACGACGTTGGAGCCGCGACCGATGTTGATGAGCACCGCCGTCTCCTTCATCTGTTTCAGTCGACGGGTGTCGATGAGCCGCTCCATGGCGGGAGTTTGCGGGGCGGNCATGATGACGAAGTCACCCCTGCCGATGTGGTCGTCGAGATCCTCGGGCGGATAGAGCTCGTTNACGCCGCNAGGTGGCTCGGCGACGCGGGGATCGATGCCGATCACGCGCATGCCGAAGTGGGAGCACTGCTCGGCGGTGGCGNCGCCGATGCCGCCGACGCCGATGATGACTGCGGTGGCGTCGGGAAGGTGGACGACCTCGGCGCCGGNCTCGCCCCCCCTGGTCCAGTTNCCCTGGAATTGCTGNGGCAGGTAAAAGTGAAGACCACGGGCGAAGGCGAGGACGAAGGACATGATGTGGACGCTGATGTGGTCGCTGTATATCCCGCGCATGTTGGTCACCGTGACCGAACTGGCCACCAGCTCTGGAAAGTAGAAGCTGGGTGAGGGACCTGCGGCGGAACAGTTCAGCCATTCCAGTTTCCCGGCAGCGGCGAGGAGCTCCGGGTCCAGGGTGCCGAAGGCGCCGTGCGCGTCCTTCAGAGCGCTCAAGGCCTGGTCGCGACTGTTGCAGACGACGACGTCCAAATCGGGCACGGCTGCCCTGATGCTGTCGGCCCAGTCGGATGTGCGTGCGCTGGATGGCGGGAGGAAGACGAACCGTCGTGACATAATGGGCCTCTTTTCGTTGACCGGCGCCTGTTGATAAGACGGTGCAGTGGGCGCCGGAGGCGAGTTCACTCCTTCCCGGCAACAATCGGGTGGAGGGGGTGGTCCCAGGGGCCGCCGGCCTTCATCTCGCTGCCGGCGCCGGCAGCTTCCCCGCCCCCCGTGAAGGCGACGAAGTCGGGGATGTAGATGATGGCGTGAGCTCGACGGGGCTGGTCGGTGGCGTTGGGACCGGCGTAGTGGAAATTGCAGCCGTGGTGGAAGGTGACACCGCCTGCTTTCATCTCCATGGTCGCCGGCGCCGCTACATCGTACCCCTGCTCCTTCATCTTCTGCACGATGCTCTCCCCCTCCACACCGAGCCGGATGGGCGGCTGCTTGCCGAACTTGTGGGAGCGGGGCACGAAGTGGAGGCAGCCGTTGTCGACGGTGACGTCGTCGACGGCGATCCAGGCGGAGAACGAGCCCAGCGGGTCCATGGGCCAGTACGGAGCATCCTGGTGCCAGTTGGTCTCCTTGCTCACCTGCCCCCCCGGCTTCACCAGGGCGTGATCGTGGTAGATTCTGACGTGGCGACACTGGCTCAACGAGCGTCCCGCTTCCGCGAGCCGGGCGCTGAGGCTGAAGGGCTTCACGGCGGGACAGTCGACCCAGAGGTTGACCATCTGGTTGAAGACGCGCTCGTAGTCATCCGAGCTCCGGCCCCCCTTTTCGGCTCCCAGGATGCGGTCTCGGTGAGAGGCGATGGCATCGTCGATGGCTTCGCGAAGGACATCCATCTCGCCGCCGGAGAAGAATTCCTCGAGGCGGACAAAGCCGTCTCGCTGATAGGATTGGATTTCCTCGTCAGTGACGGGGGCGGATGGGGCGGCGGGGGTGGACATCTGTACACTGCTCCAGGGCCAAGAGGTTCAAGCGATCCGTAAAAGGGACGAACTCTCACCCATCCGCGAATTACTGCGGAGATCCCGGATCCAGCCGGGTGCAAGATTGGAATAGAGCGCGATCGCCCAGCAGGACTTTTACGATTGGGTAAAGCTTGATTAGGTTAGGCAATCTCCCGAGAGTGTCAAACAGGCCCCCTCGCCATCGCCCGGGTGCCAACGGAAAGGGCTCGGCATGACTGATGTGACCATGCACTACAGCTCGGCGTGCAGCGACCGCCGCGAGAATTGTCGGTGAATCTCCGACTTGGATTTCTCGCCTCCGGAGGCGGTACCAACATGGCCTCGATTCTTGCCGCTTGCCGCTCCGGCGCGCTCGAGGCGGAGCCGCGCGTCGTCATCGGCAACAACTCGAAGTCCGGCGCTGTGGCCAGGGGTCGGCGTTCCGGCATCCCCGTCTATCACCTCAGCGGCCGCACCCATCCCGATCCGGAGGAGCTGGACAGGGCCATCTTGAGAACACTGCACGAGCACGGCGTTACTCTCGTCTGTCTGGCCGGATACATGAAGCTGCTGGGCACGCACACACTGGCGGCCTATCGGGGCCGGATCCTCAACATCCACCCGGCGCTGCTGCCGAAGTTCGGCGGCAAGGGGTTCTACGGACGAGCGGTCCACGAGGCGGTCCTTGCCGCCGGCGAGAAGGAAAGTGGTCCGACCGTCCACATCGTCGACCAAGAGTTCGACCACGGGCCGGTGCTGGCGCAGACGCGAGTTCCGGTCCATCCCGGCGACACAGCTGACCTCCTCGCCGCCCGCGTGCTCGAGCGCGAGCATATTCTGTACGCGGAGACGCTTCAGAAGATCGCCACAGGCGAGATCGCTCTGGCGCCGTACGCGGGCTGAGCATCGCGCTTTCTCGCGGGGTGATGCGTCTAGCGCCGGTCATTCTCCGCCGGTCAGCAGATTCTCAAACCCGAGCCGGGCGCACAGGCGCGGCCGATGCTGGCCAGGCAGGCGACCAGGGTGAAGACGCCGCTTACCCCCACCATCGGATTCTCCCGGCGCACCTTGATTTCTACACCGCCGCCGCGCGCTTCCACCTCGATGATGGATGTCTCCAGCGAGGGATCGGCCACCAAGACGGAGCGCGTGTCGTCGAAACCGATGCCACCCAGGGCCACCGCGGCGTGCGAGTTGACGTTGCGGGGAAAGAGCGGACAGATGTCACGCGTGCTGCCCTCGAAGAGGACGGTCTCCGAGTCGATCGCCTGCGGGTCGAATTGTGGGCTGTTGGCGAAATCGAGGCTGCGGGTGGGCTTCTTCATGACGATGCTGACCTCCTCCCACATCTGCCGCCCCTCCTCCAGCGCCTCCAGACCGACTATAGCCCCGTGGGGAATGTAGATGCAGGTTCCCGAGCTCTCCGCCGCGCCGCGGAGTTGAGCATCGAGCTCCGCATCGGCGAAAACCGTCAGCGACATGGGCATGTAATCGGCGGTTCTCAGGAACTCCACGCCGTATTTCCGGGATATGTCGGGGTGGGCGAGCTCGACGATCAGATCCGCCTGCCGCGAAGCGAAGTCGCCGAGATCTTCGAGGATCACTTCTTCGGGGACAGCCGAAATCCTGCCAGGGGTTCGGTTGTACACGAAGGCCACGTCCATCCCCAGTTCGGGCCTTGTGGTCACCTGCTCGTACACGTACGAGCCGATATAGCCGAAGCCGATAATGCCGATACGAGCTCTCTCAGCAGTCATGGCGGGGTTCTTCGCTCCTGTTCGATAGGGTCGCTATCGCGTCTGCGCGACCAGCGGCGTGGTGACGATTTTTGGTGGCCACTATCGCGTCTGTGAACAGCGGCGTGGCTGACGACAGGGTGGGCCGCTTCGCGTCTGTGCGAACAGCGGCGTGGCTGGCGACAGGGTGCGCTCATCGCTCGATCAGCGACGGGATTGGCGATTGTATCTGTTCCGGGATAATGCGGGGCGCTGTTCAGCATGCTGGCGCTACCTCGGCCGCTGTTGTCCGAGCCGGAAGCGACGGGGGTCGCCCAGTCGCTGCGCCAGACCGCGTGCGTCCAGCCCGCTGTGAGCGACGACCCAGTCGATTTCAGCCGCCAGAGGTGAGTCGAAAATACCAGGGTCGTCGGCGCCCACGACCAGGTTCACCTGTGAGCGGAGGAAGCGGTGGATGGGGTGGCGGGCGGCGTCTGGAACCCCGCCGATGCGGAGGTTGGAGGTGGGGCACGACTCGACGACGGTGCCGGACTCGGCGAGGCGGTGAAGGACGAAGTCCTGCCGGCGGCGGATCTCCTCCAGGCGGGTGGGGGAGTAATCCCGCGTCACCTGACTGCCGGGTCCGCGTCCAAGCAGCTCCTCCCGCTCGGCCTCCAAGACGCCGGGGGCGATTTCGACTCCGAATTTCCGCAGCTCTACTTGATGGCGCAGATCGTAGTGAATCTGGTCGAGTCGCTCGGAATCGAGCTCGGCGACGTGGGCGTCTTCGCGCCGCGAAATGGCGACGGCTGGGTCCAATCCCAAGGCGGTGGCGTGACCGAGACGTCTGACCCCCAGCTCGGCCGCCTCGTGGCACCAGCGGACGGCGCTTTCCAGTGACTTGTCCCAGAAGCTCTCACCCACGTGGTAGAGCACCTCCAGGGAGCGCTCCGGGTGTTCGCTGTTGTGGCGCTCCAGCCGCTCGAACAGGGGAAGGGCTGTTTTGGGCGGGAATCCCTCCTCGACGTTGCAGAAATCGATCCCCACAATGGTGTCGGCGAGCTCGGGGCTCTCGTCGAGCAGACGCAGCACCAGCTCGAGCCCGCCGAGCGGGTCCCAGCGCGGCACGGAGACGGCGTATCGGGCGGTCAGCCCGCCGCCGCTGGCGTTTCTGAGGGTCCGAGCAATGCGCCGGTGGAAACTGACGACCTCCTCGTCTCCGTGGCTCATGTACATGGCGCGGTATTCGACGTAGTCCAACCCCTCCGACCGGTGGCGCTCGACGATGCGCTCCACGAGCTCGCCGTCCCTCTCGGTTTCGAGCCAGTGCCGGTTCAGGCAGATGAGCAGGTTGAACTTGGCCATGAAACGACCGAAGTCACCTCCGTCCTTCTGGTCGAATACGTAGTGGCGGCGAAGATCGCACAGATCGGGCCGCCTCGTTGTGATGGCGTCGGCGAAGATCCTCACAGGATCCGGTCGGACGCCATAGGCCTTCTCATACGACTCGACAAAGAGAGACCAATCGACCTCCTCGTAGATGTCGCGGCCCATGGCGAAGATGTCATCTACGTATAAGCAACCGCCGACGTGAACGTGGAGCTCGCAGCCCTTCTGCAGATCGGTGTCCATGGTGGGTGGAAGATAAGTCTGCGATCAGCGGCTGTCAGGAGGGTGCGGGCCATAACCGGTCTGGCGAGGCGCGGTGACGACGCCGCTGCGCCGAATCTCCGTGCGGGAAGGTGGAGACCGGAAGCGGATTTCGGTATACTCCCTGACACAGCCAGGAGGAGGGAGAGAGGGAGATGGAATACCGCCGAATGGGTCGAACCGGGCTCAAGGTTTCGGAGATCTGCCTGGGCACGATGACTTTCGGTCACGGCGCCGAGGAGTCGGAGTCTCAGCGCATGGTGGACATGGCAGTCGATGCGGGGGTGAATTTCTTCGACACGGCCGACTCGTACGGCGACGGCGAGTCCGAACGCTTTCTGGGCAAGGCACTGCAGGGCAAGCGCCGGGATGCGGTGGTGGCCACAAAGTTCTTCAATCCCATGGGAAGAGGGCCCAACGACTCGGGCATGTCGCGGGTGAGAATCATAAACGCCATCGAGGACAGCCTGTCGCGGCTGCAGATGGACCATGTGGACCTGTACTACATCCACCACGTCGATGTGCAGACTCCCCTGGAGGAGATGCTGCGCGCCCTGGACGATCTGGTGCATCAGGGGAAGGTGCGGTATATCGCCTGCAGCAACTTCGAGGCGTGGCGGCTGAGCGAGGCGATGTGGATCAGCAACTCGCTGAAGCTGGCGCGTTTCGAGTGCTACCAGCCCCAGTACAGCCTGGTGGTTCGCGACATCGAGCAGGAGCTCATTCCCCTGTGTCAGCTGAAGGGGTTGGGAGTGGTGGTGTGGAGCCCGTTGGCGGGAGGCTTTCTATCGGGCAAATACAGGCCGGGCGAGCGCCAGGCCAGGGGATCCCGGTCGGAGGAGGGATGGGCGTACCCGCAGTCCTACTTCGCCGATACCGCGGACAGCACGCTGGAGACGCTGCTGGAGGTGAGCGGGGAGCTGGGAAAATCGCCGGCGCAGGTGGCACTGCGGTGGGCGCTCGATCAGCCGGCCATTACCTCTGTAATCGCCGGAGCGCGGACGGAGGAACACCTGGCCGATAACCTCAAAGCCGGAGGATGGCGTCTCGACAGCATGGCAAAGAGCCAGCTGGACGAGGTTTCGCATCTGACTGACAGGTATCCGGAGTCTATGGAGAAGGGCATGGATGAGCGACGTAATGGCGCGGTTGGGTGAGTGCATCCTGCGGCTCATGGACCGATCGCTTCGCGATCCGGCCACGTGCCCGTGCTCGCCGGCAAGTCCCTGGCCGGCTCCGAGGGCAGCGCCCTGGTCCCGCAATCCAACCCTTGCCCGGTCACCCCGAGAAGAATCAGGCGGCGGTCTCTTCCTGGTAGTAGGCGCTTAGTATTTCGGCTACCTCCGGCCGCGCGAATTCTGTTGGGAGGGGCTCTCCGGCGGCGAGCATTTCGCGCACCTTTGTGCCCGAGAGCATGACGTAGGCATCGGGGCCGTGGGGGCAGTCGCGCATCATTACTACTTCGCCGCAGTCGTTGCACCAGACGGTGTGGTCGCCGCGGAAGATCTCGATCTTGAGGGCGTCGTCCGGGATTTCGTCGAAGATGGTCTGGGCATCGAAGGGGCCGTAGTAGTCGCCGACGCCGGCGTGGTCGCGGCCTACGATCAGGTGAGTGCAGCCGGCGTTCTGCCGGAAAACGGCGTGGAGGACAGCCTCGCGGGGGCCGGCGTAGAGCATGTCGAAGCCGTAGCCGGTGACCATGACGGTGTCGGCGGGGAAATAGACCTCCACCATCTTGCGGATGGAGGCGTCGCGCACGTCTGCGGGGATGTCTCCCGGCTTGAGCTTGCCCAGCAGCATGTGGATGAGGATGCCATCGGCGCCCACCGCCTTCTGCGCCATGCGGCAGAGCTCCTCGTGGGCGCGGTGCATGGGGTTGCGGGTCTGGAAGGCGACTACCGTATTCCATCCCAGCTTTTCGAACTCGCCGCGAATCTCACCGGCGGTGCGGAAGGTGTCGGGGAAGTCGGTGCGGAAGTAGGAGTAGCCCAGTACCTGGACGGGGCCCGAGAGGAGCGTGTCGCCCATGGAGGTGAAGGCGGCCACTCCTGGATGATTGGGATCGGTGGTGCCGAAGACCTGGCCGACCACGACGGCTCGGTCGGCGGGGGAGAGCGTCTCAATGGTGCGGATTTCCTGGATGGCGAGGACGGGATTCCCCTCGACGTTGGGATCGCGCAGGGCGATGCGGCTGCCCGGTCCGACCCCCTCCGGAAGCTGGTCGGCGGGCACGATGTTGACCACGGGAACCGGCCACAGGAGGCCGCTGGGGAGTTTCATGTCCGCGGCCACGCCCATGGCCTCGGCCAGGCTCATGTACCCGTCGAGGGGGTTGAAGTAACCGGAGGCCAGCATGACGGCGGAGGCGGCGGCGCCAGAGGAGATCACTATCGAGGGGAGTGACTCCCCCTCCGACAACAGCTCCTGGCGAGCCGCTTCGTCTTCGACATAGAGGGAGTTCAGGGAATCTGATCCGTGCGGGTCAATCATTTCGGTAGGGCTCCTCATCCGGTTCAGTGAATGTCAATGCCCGCGGCGGCGGCGATGTCGTGGGGGTTGGCGCTGGCGCGGGGATACTTCTCGTCAGGCAGGTGCTCGAGCAGCATGTACCCATCCGGGTAAAACTCCTCCCAACGCTTGAGGGCCACGGCCATGTCGAGCTCACCGTCGCCGGGAATAGCCTCGTCGAGATGGAGCACGAGTCCGTCGCTGGGCATCAGGTCCTTGCAGTGGCCGACGGTCGAGATCGGGCCCATACAGTCGAAGATATGGTGAAGCCGGGGAGAGCTGTCGTACACCTGGTGGAGGGTCTGGAAGTGGTTGACGTAATCCATCACCACCTTCATGCGTTTCGAGCCCACCGCCTCCAACACCTGTGCGTTGGTCTCGGGTGAATCCATGATGGTCAGCAGGTGCGTCTCCACGACCACGATCTTGTCCACCGCCTCGGCCTTGTCCGCCACCTCTCGCAGCGACTGGATGAGCCGCTGTCGCGACTCGGGCAGGTGGTTGTCTCGACAAGGGCTGTAGGAGCCG
>PBRM01000030.1 GCA_002725915.1 Gemmatimonadota bacterium | reverse complement strand
CTGAGCTGCCTGTCGCCATCAAGGCGGATCCAGAGAAGACGCACGAGGTCTCGGTCACGATCTCTGACGATGCGGATAACGCGCGCATCGGCAGCATGCGCCTGAAGATCAATGTCTCCGACCTGGTGCCGGCGGACGACTTCGAGGTCAGCCTCAACGGCGTATCCCTGGAGTCCGAGCCTTGCCGGAAGTCTCCGCGATGGCACGACGCCTTCACCGGCGTGTGGATGGAATTCGAGCTCAACAAGGTGCGGCCTCACAGGGGACCCAACTCGCTGCAAATCGCGTTACGGGAGAGACCTGAGGGCTTCGAGGGAGAGATCAGCATCGACGACGTCGAGATCATCGTCGAGTATGATCTGCTCGCCGCGAGTTAGCCTGCGCAGCATCCGTATGTGTTCCGGCTGCTAGTGTGCTGTGCCAAGTTGCGCTGGCATGGGCGGCCTGATTATCATCACCAGCAGAGAATGTCTGCCGTCAGCCAAGGTAGACTCGAGCTAGCTTGGCTGCACTCGTGAAACGACCTACTCACTGCCAACTGCACAGGGGGTTCAGAAATGTACCGCAGCCGGATTGGCCTGATCGTTGCAACGTTCCTGGTGACCGGCGTTGTCGTTCATGCATCGACGTTGGCCGAGGATCTGCCGGAACACACCATCCTGCGCGCCGCCGGACCAATCACCATCGATGGCAGAATCAGCGAGCCGTCCTGGGCAGCAGCAGCTACCGTTGGTGACTTCCAGTTTCCCTGGTGGAAGGCGGGAGAGAAAGAGCAGACCGAGGCCCGCCTGCTGTGGGACGACGTCAACCTCTACATCTCCTTTGTGGCCGACGACAAGCACATTTCTGCCATCCACAAAGAGCGCGATGCCCCGGTATCTCAGGACGATTGTGTCGAAGCCTTCATCATGCCGGACACCACCCACATACGTCATTACTACAACTTCGAAGTCAACGTCCTCGGTACGATTCTCGATCGCTTCCAGCTCTCCGAGCCCACCGGCTCCTATACCGCCGATCTCTCAGCCGCCACTCAAATCGACGGTACCCTCAACGACGAAAACGATGAGGACCGCGGCTTTGTCACCGAATTCGCCATTCCCTTCACCTCGTTCGTCGACACGGCTCCGAACCTGCCCCCAAAACCCGGAGACACGTGGCGTCTCAACCTCTACCGAATCGGCGGGAAGGTGAATGCGCAGTACAGCCAGTGGTCGAACACAGGCACCCCACAACCCAAATACCACGTCCCTGAGCGCTTCGGCATCGTGCATTTCTCGGCGGATTCGGTTGATGTGAACAAGACCGAGCCAGCGTCTGCCTCGGACAAAAACGCTGAGTGAGGGCAAGCCAAGGACCGTGCCTTTCCGGGTTGCCGGCCTGTTCAAACAGGTCCCTGACCAAGAGCGCATCTCGTCTGCGGGGATGCGGGTGCCGGTATTGGCGGGGCCGTTGCGGTAGGCCATGGTCAGAAACGGTTCGGCTCGCTCATTTTCTGCCGCGCTTTGGCCACCAGATCAGGCAGGTGGTCGGCATAGGCTAGGCGCTGTTCCAGGTGGCGCATGCGCTCCGGGCCGGCGCTTTCCACCATGAGCGGGGCATACACCCGATCGTACCAGAAGCCGGCCAGGCTGGCTACGCATTCGCGCAGCAGTTCCTCGTCTTCGTCACGGAAGCGCTGCTGCAGATTGATCGTGAACATGCGCCGGCTGGTGCCGCCGCCGAAAGAGGCGTGTTTGATGCGGTGATTGAAGGCGATCAGATCGCCCGGCTGGACTTCCAGAACAACGGCGGGGACGTCGGTGCCGGGAATACCCCAGTTCTCCTCGGTGCGGTTGGAGCCGGAGGTAGCGATCGTCTCGTGCACCTCCTCGGCGTAGGCCTCGCCGATCCTATGGCTTCCCGGTACCACCCGGAGGCAGCCACTGTCGTGCCCCAGCGGGTCGAGGTAAAGGGCCAGCTTGATCGAACGGTACCCGGGAGCACGTTGATAACCGTCCGAATGCCATACCGTGTCGCCGACGAAGTAATTGCCGTCACTGGACATATAATTGAAGTCCTCGCCCAGCAGTCCGGCGCCGATGCGTTCGACGCGCTCGTCGTCGAGTAGGGCGCACAGGTACGGATGATGGTCGATGAAGGGCAAAAGGGCTGAATTCTGCTGGTGGTCGTGCGGGCGTTGGTTGTGGCCGCCGCCGTGCGCGGTCCACACCGCCTCGAAGGCCTGGGTGAGAGCCTCGGCTTCACCGGCGAAGAGGCCGGGAAAGCTCAGGTAGCCAAACACATCGAAAAAGCACTTCTCCTGTTTCGTCAGCGGCAAGGTGCCCCCCCTTTAAAATCTCGGCACGTCTCTTTGGCACGTCGTCGGTAAAAGTCAATAACCAACTCTTAATAGCCAATCTGGCCTGGCCTGGCAAGGTTGCGTGAAGCGCAGCTGAGCCTTTTGGATGGTGAGTCCACCCTCGGCAACTCCCCGAAATCGGGAGTTGGCCTGGCGGGCGGAATTGTCCATCTTTCTCTAGTCGCCCCCACAGAGCATTAATTGGGATCGGAGGATGCATCGATGACCGCGAACGAGAACAGGAAGATGACCGCTGACGAAGACTACGGATTCGACGTTGCAGGCTTCATTCATGTCCCCCGGGTACTCACGGCTGCCGAAGTAGCCGCCTGCAGCGCGGCCATCGACGCCGTCGGTCGCGATGAGGGCATGCTCGAGTGGCCGACACCGCATTGCGATCCCTTTCAGGCATTGCAGGCACACCCGGTACTGGCCAGCTACCTGGAGACACTCTGTAGCTCGGGCTACTCGCTCGACAAGCCGCCGGCGCTGGTCGCCGACGCTTCCGCCGGAACGGCCGGGGTTCCCCTGTCCACCGGCGCACCGGAAGACCGCCGACGGCTGCGATACGCCAACTACAGTGATACTCGGGAGTGCAAGGGGTTACGGATATTCCTCGCTCTTACACCTACGGGCAAGGGTGGAGGAGTGGTGCTGGTTCCGGCCAGCCACAACAGATCTACAGAGGCGCCGGCTGATTTCCTCGCCGGCGCTGATGATCTGGGAATGACCGAGGAGCCCGTACTCGAGGCAGGGGATCTGCTCATCTGCGCAGCCACCACGCTCTGGGGCGTTCGCGGCCGGCCCGGACGGGTGATCGAGATGGAGTACATCAGCTCACGGGTGCGGCCAACCGCGGGGGTTCCCCAGATCGAGGCCCCGGAATGGGTGGCGGAGCTGACGCCGGAGCAGCAGGCCGTTGTCGGGAGGAGGACGACCGGACGCGGCGGCACGGTGATTTCCGATGGTGAGCGGACCTGGGTGGCGACGGCTGAAGAGCAACCGGCTTCCGTGAGACTCAACCTAGACGAGAACAGCCAGCCGGATCCCGACGAATTGTGGTTCTGGGATGTGCGCGGCTACCTGGTCCTGCGAGGTGTCATGGACGAGGAATGGATCGCGGCAGCCAACCTCGCCATCGACGCGGCCCTGGAAATGCAGGCCAGCCTGCCGGAAGGACACCCCAGCCGCATCGAGGAAGTACCAGAACAGGCGCTGCGCGAGAACGATTGGAAATGGCCCGAAGATACATCTCCGCGGTTGGCCGGCGAGATCAATCGGCCGCGGATCGGTGGTCTCTATCAGCTGCCAAAGCCGCACTGCGAGCCGTTCCGCAGGATGATCGGTCATCCCGCCATCGTCAAGCGGCTGAACTGGATGCTCGGATACGGCTTCAGGGAGTCGACGGAACCCATGTGTTGCGTCTATCCCAAAGGGACTACCGGCGGCTCACTGCACGGCCAGACTCCCGGCGCGTACACCGTCTACAACGGACGGCAGCTGGTCGAGCAGACTAATGTAGCGTGGGCTCTGCAGGATGAGTCTCCCGGCTTCGGCGAGGACAGTGGAGGGTTCCTCTGCGTCCCTGGAAGTCACAAAGCGAACTACCTGATTCCCCGGGGTCTGTCTACCAGTATTGATCTACCTCAGGTCTACAAACCGCCAATGAAGGCCGGCGATGTCCTCTTTTTCGGTGGCGTCGCGCACGGGACCACCGCCTGGCGCAGCGAGCGACAGCGACGCACGACCATCCAGTTCATGGGTTCGAGCAATATCGCCTTGTCCCCGGGGAAGAAGGAAGTCGGGTGGCGATGGAGTTCCGACCCGAACAATCCGTCCAACCCAGTGGCAGCCAAGGCCTGATCGATGAGACCTGAAGCCGAAATCCTGTGCAAACAGATTATCTGCAAGGAACCGGGTCGCTACATCGGTTGATGATCGTGCGCAGGTGCGCCGGCGAGTTGATCATCGCGTTCTCGGGTGATCGCGACAGCCACACCTGCAAGACAGCAAATGCGCAGCTCCGACGAGGGCAAAACCTGGAGCGATCCGGTCGTCGTCCGCAACACGCCCTAGACGATCGCGACGCTGGCCTCGTCGAGACCTCCGGCGGCACCTTGATCACCTCCTGGTTCCCTCGGTGGAGTTCGGGTCCGGCCTACTGGCCAAGAGGTGCGGGAGCGCTGGATGGGGCACTGGACGCAGCGCTCTACGGATTCGGGGTGACGGGAGAACCGGTCAGGAGTGTGGGGCTCTACCCCCATGGACCGGTACTCGACGACAGCAGACTGCTCTACCCCGACAGCGGCACCTTCGACGGGACGCATGGCCGGCGCCCAGAGCCGATCGTCCCTGGACAGCATATCTGGTATTATCCGCAACAGGAAACCGAAGCCGGCGAAACTGTCTGTGGGATCATCCGCTGTCCGGGCGCCGTGGTCTAGCTACCGACATTCATCGGGAATCTCCCTGCTGACACCGATTTCGTTCGTCAGCAGCAGGGGCGGAGCCGGCCTCGCGCTGGTGCTGGTCTGCATCGACGAAGCGGTCGCGCCGGCAGTCGCGAAAGTCGCGCTCGACAATTCGCCTGGTGGCCTCCTTTCCTGGTGGTTTCGGGCTGCTGCGTGTAGATTCCACTGCAAGCGTTAGAGAATAAGGCTTATCGCTACGGCTGACCGTTTTCAAAACGCACGACTCTGCACGATTGCGTAATCGGGGCGTACTGGCGGCCCCTTTACACCGGCGATCTCATATGGTTGAACTGACCGTGCTGAACACTATGGCGGCGAGCGATTTCACTCAGGCACTGGATCGCCATCTCGAGTGGGGCCTGAGAGTTCTGGATCTCAAGGATCTGGTATTTGGCAAGCGGATCGTAGACTTGACCGCAGAGGAGGCCCTGCAGGCCCAGGCGTTGATCCGGGACCGCGGGCTCTCGGTGTATTGCTTTTCGACACAGCTTTTCGAACCCGAAGTGGAGCTAGGCGAGGAAGTGTTCCGTCGAGACCACCTCGGGAAAGTCGCTCACACAATTGAGATTGCCAGGATCCTGCAACCCAAAATGATCCGACTGCTGGCGGCCCAGACGTCGCGGAGGGCGGAAATCGACGACAGCTGTGCCTATCTGAGGGCTGAACATCCCTGGGCGCTCCCGCTCTACGTCGAGGCCATCGATATGATTCACGAGGCCGGCTTCCACACCACGATAGAAAACGAGACCGGGCAATGCATCTTGTCCAATCCCACTGAGATCCTCGATTTCTTCGGGGAGCTGGGCCGGGCCGACAGGGTCTCTTTCACCTGGGACGTTCAGAATCTGTGGGAGCTAGGGACTTTTCCGTCGGTGGCGGCTTACAGGGCGTTCCGGCACCTCGTCCGCTACTACCACTTGAAGGGTGGACAACACAACGAAACCTGCAGGGATCTGTGCTGGAGATCGTCATTGGAGGATGCCTCGTGGCCGGTAGTGGAAATAACTCGCGAGGTGATCGCTGATGGTGCGACGCCGGTGATCTGTATGAATGGCTCTCATGGCGAGAAGAAAGAGGGGTACGATTACACCGACATCGTACAACGGGACATGGACTTCATTCGCAACGCCATACCGGAAATCGCATAAGGGGCTGGGATCGATGCCTTACCAGAGAGAATTCGAGAGCAGGCTGAAGGTAGCCATAGTCGGAGTCGGTTCACACGCGTACCGCAATATCCTGCCGGCCATGACGTTTCTTCCGGTATCTCTGCGAGCAGTCTGCGATATCGACCCCGAGCGCGTGCAGTCGACGGCCTCCCAGTACGGAGTGACGGCCTGTTACACGAACGCTGAGGAGATGTACAGGAACGAGGACCTCGATGCCGTGTTCCTCTGCGTATCACCGCAATTGCATCCGCAACTGGCCTGCCAGGCATTCGATGCGGGCCTGCATGTGTGGCTGGAGAAACCGCCCGCCATGCGCGCCACTGAGGTGGAGGAGATGATCAGCCACCGCAAGGACAGGGTGGCGGTGGTCGGGTTCAAGAAGGCTTTCATGCCGGCCGCTGACAAAGTCATCGAGATGCTCTCCACTGAGGGGTATGGACCGCTGAGAAACATGCTCGCCGTCTACTCAATGGCCGTTCCCGAAGACGGGGAAAAGGTTCTGCGCGAGCGGGAATACACCGGTTGGCTCGCGAATGGATGCCATCCCCTGTCACTGATGATGCGAGTCGGAGGCGCTGTATCCGCCGTTACCGTGCACCGCGGTCAGCGAGGGGGCGGCGTCTGCGTATTGGAATTCGCCAACGGAGCCATGGGCAACTTTCACATGGCCAGTGGAGGGACGGGCAAGCAGCCGCTGGACGCTCAGCCGCTGGAACGATACAGCTTCTTCGGCGACGGCTGCAGTATAACNGTCGACAACAACCACAAAGTGACGGTGCAGAGGGGTATTCCCTTTCAGTACGCGCAGATTACGAGCTATCTCCCCGAAGGCATCGATAGCGGCGCCATCGTCTGGGAGCCGCAGAACAACATATCCACGCTCGAGAACAAGGCCCTGTTCACACAGGGGATATACAATGAAATGCGGTATTTCTGTGACCGGGTCGTGGCCGGCGAGGCGGCTGCGACAGGCAGCCTCGAGTTCGCGCTGGAAGTTATGCAGGTCTACGAGGCTGGGCTGCTGTCGGACGGACATCGAGTCACCCTCAGCTGATGATACGCCACGACGGCTGTCGGATCTGAATCGAGGAGCGGTCAGAACGTGACTGTTGACGGCGGTTGGACCGCCTGGTAACGCGGTCGGTTCCCTCAGAATTCGACCGATTCATCCGGCTCCAACACGAACGGCTTCACCTGCGGCGCGTGCTCTTTCAGCGCCGCCAGGAAATTGTCAGGCGTCTGGTCCATGACGTCGAAGACGCCGTAGTGTGCGGGTATGACGTACTTTGGATTGATCATTTTCACCGCGTAGCCCGCGCTGTCCCCACCGACGGTAAAGCCGCCACCACAGATATTCAGAATGGCCAGATCTGGTTTGTAGTAATCGCCGATGACGAGCTTCAGATCGGAGCACAGTCCCGTGTCCGATGATATGTACACTTTGAAACCGTTCTCGAATTCCACCACGAAGCCGATCGGATCACCCACATCACGCCCTTTGAGGCGGCCACCATCCAACTGCACGATTTCGGACGACGTGTGCTCGCAGTGTACTCCGGACACCGAAATGCCGTCGATCGGAGGCAGCGGGCCTCGATTCATCCCCCAGCCGTTGTTGCAGAAGTTCTCGATGTTCGTGTGTTCTCGTATGTAGACGGCGGTTTCCACGGGTGTCAGGATAATCGGGTCGAATCTCTCCGCTATGGCGATGAGGTCGCTGAGGTTCAGGTGATCGAAATGGGCGTGCGTTTGCAGAATGATGTCGATGTTGCCGAACGCACCCACGTCTTTCTTGTACGCATCGGGTACAGCGGGATTCCCCTCCGGAAAGAACGCGTTGCCAGTCAACCACGGATCGACGAGCAGTACTTTGCCCTCTGGCGAGGTCAACTTGAGGGTGGCGAACCCGATCATCTGGACCTGCACTTTTCCGTTGCCAGCCATTTGAATCACCCTTCGTTGAGTTGTGATTAAACAGTCAAGTTCCAGACAGCAGACCTGGGTTTCGATTCCTCATGGCCCATTCCTGCTATGCAACCCATAATAACCTGCCATACATGGCAAGGGTCAAGCCGGAGTTGCCGAACACGCACCCCTTCGCTCACCCCCTTCCAACGGATCCTGTCGTTGCGATAAGCGCACCCGCGCTTCAGTCGCTTGGGCGGACGCTCTTGTCTTTTTACCCGCCCTCCACGAATCTTATCAGGCATTCGTGGTCTGGCTTGATAGCAGCCTTAAATGGAGCCCGATGCGGCTCGCGATATCGCGGCGACGGATAGGGCCTTCTTTCACATTTTACTGCTCGCCGGTTTTACCGGCGGCACGGAGAACCCTATGAAACTCGGTGAGATGAACTGGCCTGATATCCGCGACCTTGATAAGGAGCGCCTGGTCGCCGTATACCCCATCGCCTCCTTCGAACAGCACGGGCTGCATCTGCCTCTGCTCACCGACACGATTCAGCTGGATGCTATGGTGGAGAGCATGGACGGTAAGATTGGCGATCGCATCGTCTGTCTGCCGACTCAGTGGCTCGGCTACTCCTTCCACCACATGCGCTTCGGCGGCAGCCTCACGGCGCGTTCACAGACCCATATTCGCATGCTCGTGGAGACCGTGGATGGTCTGATCGGGGCTGGCTTCGACAAGGTCCTCGTCATCAACGGCCATGGAGGCAACTCGGCGGACCTCCGGGTGGCTCTGCAGGAGTTGAAGGAAACCCATGCGGAAACCAGCGTCTACGGCGCCTCCTGGTGGGGAGTCGCGGCCCCGGCGTTGGATTCTATTCGCGAGGCCGGGCCGAACGGATCAGGGCACGCGGGCGAGACCGAAACATCGATGATGCTGACATTGCGACCGGACCTGGTCCAAACAGATCGCCTGCACCCCGACGGCGGGCGTCCGCCCTCGGTCTATGCCGGCCGCGTCGAGCACTTCTGCCGAATCGACGAACACAGTAGCCGCGGCAACTTCGGTGACCCAACGGTAGCGACGGCGGACAAGGGTCAGCGTATGCTGGATGCCACGGTCAACTGCCTCGTTGAAATCGTCGACGACATTCTTGGCGAGAGGCTCTAGCCGGGGCTGCCTCTGTGCGGCAGCGCTTCATCGATCGGGCCTCGTTGGAACCGCTGTCGCTCGAGTTGGGGACCCAACTCTTCCGCGGGTGATGTCGTTACGCGGCCAGCGATCCGGCGGCAGAGAGAGGCAGCAGCAGGCGCGAGGCGGCAGCCGACGTGCTGTCTGAGCTCGCGCACATTGGAAAGATCCTGGCGTCCAACCCCATTGACGCTGCACTAGCGAGGGAGAGATCTGTGGAGACATTCGACGGACTCAGGGCGGTTCATTTTCACCAGACAGATCCAGGGACGAAGTGGCGCAAGGATGATCGCATCGCCATCGATCGCGACCGCCCCCTGGATTCGGAGCGGATCCTGACGCCTAATGTCATTCGGCTTTCGACGGGCGGCTATCGCATGTACTACCTCGGGTGCGGGCCGGCGCGCACCTCGGCGAGCGCGTCGGCCTACATCCTGAGTGCGATTTCAGAAGACGGCGACTCCTGGGAGAAAGACCCGGGGATACGAGTCGATGTGCATCCTCCCTATGCCGCTAAGTGCACCATGTGTCCGGACGTGATCCCATTGGCGCACGGCGGCTATCGCATGTATTACGAGGCTCGCACCGAGGCTAGGCCGACCGTCGTGTTGAGCGCGACGTCTGACGACGGCCTGCAATGGGATCTGGAACCGGGGGTTCGATTCGGCGACGACAACTGGTCCTACGGCAGCCCGCGGTGCCTCTACATCTACGAGTCAGCCCTGGGACCGGACTACCGCTTTCGTCTCTACTTTCATCGATATACCTACGATCCGTTCCGCTCCGGATTGGATGCCCGCAACGTCATCATCAGTGCCATTTCTAAAGATGGTTTGCGCTTCGAAGAGGAGGATGGTGTGCGCATCGCCCAGGAGACCGAGCGCGAGACCTTTGCAGTATACGCGCCAGAGGTGATTCGCCTCGGTGACGGCACCTACCGGATGTATTACCCGCCGTGGTGTGACGAATTCAAGGGGGGTGTATTCACGGCCACCTCGGCAGATGGGCTGACCTGGACGAAGGGGCCCGATCCGCTGGTCGATCTGGGTGGACCCTGGGACAGTAACATGGTGTCCGAACCGTGCGTCATCGAACTGCCCGACGGCCGCTCGCGCATGTTCTACGAGGCCAAAGACGCCAACGGGAGCACCAGGATTCTGTCGGCAACATCGTACTAGCTTGCTTGGTGGTGAAAGTTAGTGCAATTGAGTCAAGTTTTGGATCAAGGTTACACAAAACCCCCTTGCCCTCGCAGAGATCTGGCCGCCGGGGGCGAGGGGTTTCGCTCATCGCACTGGTCCTGCCACCGCGACGCTCCCGATCACGGTAGTTGGCTTGGAGTGCCGCGTGGCCCTCAATTGAAGGGTCACAGGAAACGCTCACCCATATGCGGTCATGGCCGTCTTAGGCGGTGAGTCGTCGCGACTACAGCACCGTGCGCCATGTGGCCATGGAGACAACATGCCTCGTCTGAGGCAACGCCTCGATAGAACTAGGCTCGCGATTGCATGCCCGGTCACACTCCGCGGCCCCTCCGTAGCGGCAGAGGCCGAGACGCGGGTCGGCGGGCACCGCCACCTTGCCGCCGACACGGCGAATTTGTCGCCGGCAGAGGGTTGTCGAATCGGCGGTAGGCAGCCTCTTCGACGCCGCGGCCTGGTCGCAGCCTCTACTCCCTCTCCAGCTGCATCTGTCTGTCGGCCGATGAGAACGCGATGAACATGACCGCGTCCTCCTCGCCGATATTGCGCGCCTTGTGTGGCAGTGTCGCCGGCAGAGTGATCGCGTCTCCCTTCCCCATCTCCACCTCTTTCCCGCCCTCGATGACGTGGGCGATCCTTCCCTGCATCACGACGAGCACCTCGGAACAGTTGGGATGGCTGTGTAGCGGGTTCTCGCAACCCGCCTTGATGACGGCGATTCCCACGGTCATATCCACTGAGTTGCCCAGGGTACGACCGGCATGCCAGGTCAGACTGCCCCAGTCGGCGGACATCGTCTCGGTCTCGCTGGCGCGCAGTATGGCAGCATTCTCCATGCGTCTGTCTCCCTTTCTTATACTGGCTGGCAGAGCGTTTCGTCGACACGTCACCCTCATGCGGTGATGGCTGCGGTGCCGGCTCAATCGGCGGGCGCAAATTCCGCGAACATTCTGTCGTAGTTCCCGTCCCTCGTCCAGATCGTCAGAGGGTTCGTGCCGCCGCTCTGTGCGGCGACATTCTTCTGGACGTACTTCCCGATTTCTCCCAGCGTGACTATGCCGTTGGCGTCGCGGTCCGCATCCCCTTTTAGTCCTGCCGCTAGGAAATGTGTGAGAAGTCCGTACTTGGAGTGCCGTGCAGCACGATCTGTCCGCTCCCCCGTCCAACAGGAGATCACCGTGAGATCACTGGGGCTTTCGCCTGAGTAGACACTGGGATACGGCATCGATTTCCCGTCAGCGGCGGGAGAATGAACATCGAGAATAATGGTTTTGGATTTGGCGGTCAGTGCATCCAGTGCGCCGTACAAGTCGCTCAGTGGATACCAGGTTTTCCGGGCTAGTGTGAGCGTTCTGCTGCCATCCAGAGGCAGGAGATAGCCATTCTCTCCCTCGTCTACGACCCCGCCTCCCGAATAGAAGACATAAAGCTCCGTGTCTGCGTCGACCGCAGCGCCGAGCTTCTGTTCAAACAGGGTAACGAAATCATTTCGATTCATTCCGCGCGAATAGACCTTGATATCGCTTGCGGGAATACCCAGAGCGT
>PBRM01000029.1 GCA_002725915.1 Gemmatimonadota bacterium | reverse complement strand
CCGAGGAATGGGTGGCCGCCGGGTGAGTCACCGCTGTTGTCGCTGAGCCGCACGGCGACATCAGAGGTCGATCGTCTAAGCGCTCGCCTCCACTGTATCGGGCCGGTTGCCGACCGATGGCGGCGCCATCATGCGACACTGCTGCTCGGTGGCGTCCGGATACTCCGCTGCATTGTAGTAGGTCTCCGACCACGACGAATGTCCCGGGCTGTACTTGTAGAGCAGCGAGCGCCGCTCGTGCTCGGCCGTCCACTCCATCGTACCGTGGATCAAGGCCTCGGTAAAGATGATCACATCGCCGACTTCGACCTCGACCTGGCGCACGTAATGGGGATGACGGCCGTAGGTGCGCACCTCGTCGGGAATACTGGCTATGTAATTGCTCTTGTGCGAACCGGGAATGCAGCCGAAGCCACCGTCCCCCGGTCCCGCGTCGCTGAGACAGTAGGTAAAGACGGTGAGCCCGTTGCGGATTGTGCCATCGTGACACTTGTACCAGTGGTCGCCGGGCACGCCGCCCTGCATGGTCGGCCCCCCGTGAAGCCTCCCCGCCTTGCCGCCCTTGTGCATGAAGATGCAATAGTCGTGATCGACGCGCACCTTGGGACCGAGCAACTCAACCATGTAGGGAAGAGCCCTGGGGTGGTCGACGAGTGCCAGGGCGGCCGGCCCCCACATCGAAACGCGGCTCGTTCGCCTCAAACCGCTCTCAGCGTAGTCGCCAGGCCAGACGTCGTCGGCCAGGGCGTTGAGCGTGTCAACCTCGTCGCGGTCGAGTACGCCCTTGACGACGAGATAGCCTTCCAGATCAAACGTGAACCTCTCCTCGGGGGTCACGAGGCACTCCTTTCTCTCATTGCAGTGAGATGCGCCTGAGTCGGGCCTTCGGAGCTCAGTAGGTCGCCCGTCCGCCGCTGACATCGAAGCACTGCCCCGTGGTGAACGTCGACTCCTCCGAGGCGAGGAACAGGATGGTAGCCGCCACTTCCTCCGGCCGGCCGAGCCTGCCGAGGGGGATCTTCGACGTCAGGAAATCGACGCGTTCCCGCTCCATTCCCTGCAGTATAGGCGTGTCGATCAAGGCCGGTGCTACACAGTTGACACGGATTCCTTCCGACAGAACTTCCTTGGCGAGCGTCTTGGTAAAGCAGATGACCCCCGCCTTGGACACGGAGTAGGGCGCCATGTTGGCGTTCCCCTCCTTGCCCGAGATCGATGCCAGCGAGACGATGACCCCCGCCCTTTTTGGGATCATGTGGCGGACAGCGGCGCGCGAGCAAAGGAAGGTTCCCTTCAGGTTGATGTCCAGGACGCGATTCCAGTCTGCCTCATCGAGATCTCTAACCGGTCTGTCGGACCCCACGATCCCGGCGTTGTTGACCAGAATGTCCACGCCGCCGAATCTATCTACGACTTCGGCGAAGGCCCGGTCCACCTCGTCTGCCCTGGCCACGTCGGCGCCGACGGCAATGGCGGATCCACCAATCTCATCCGCCGCCCGCTGTGCTCCATCCAGGTCCACGTCCACGATCGCGACTCGCGCGCCTTCGGCGGAAAAGCGCCGGGCGATGGCATAGCCGATGCCCTGCGCCGCTCCCGTGACAATGGCGGTTTTTCCGTCCAGCGGTTGTGCATTCATGACCTTGGCCTCACCTCATAACTCTCCAGACGTGATGGACCCGCCCAGGTCCCGACGTCTCGGCGGAGCACATAAGTTGCATTCGTCTGGTATAATGATCGGCGGACCGCCACTCGAGGACAACACCCGGATCGCTGCTAGGCCGCATTCCTCATCGATCTTCACGTATTCTACCACTGCTGGCCATCGCCGGCCTCCGCCTCTTGTAGACCCGCCAAGCCTGGTTTCGGCGGAGGGCTTACGAAGCTGTTAGTACGTGGTGAGCGTAGTGCCAGTCTTCCAGATTGTTGAGCAACACGCCGGAGGTCCACGTCTGTTCGCGACCCAGCGTCGAGTGGATATCTTCGATCTTCTCGGGTCTGTGCTCGCGCTCCAGCAATCTCGTGTTGAACGCCTGTATGGCCTGCGTGTCGACCTCGCCCTCTTGGGCCACCCAGTCTTCGAACTCGAGATAGGTCGGCAGGTTATCGCGCAGGAAGGCCAGGGTCTTCTCCTGGTCGAGCTTCAGCGTATTGATGCCGCGCTGATCGAGACTGCCGTCGGCACAGTCGGGGTAGTCGTCGTGCAGGAGCCCTCTGGCGCGCAAACAGGTCTTTAGCCAGGTGCGCGGCAGCTGGCACATGCCCAGTCGTCCCCGGTCGATGCTGCTGAGAGTCGGAGGCACGGCCCCCTTGATCGCATCGCCAGTCAGACAGTTGCGATGAAAGAGCTGCCAGTCCTGCAGACAGTTGAGCAGCACGCTGGACACCTCGACCACCTCCTCCTTGTCAAAGCCGATATCGTCGTAGGTCTCGTCGATTTTGGCGGGGATGTAGTGCGTGCGGCCGCCTAGTGAGGTGTTCCAGCGTGTGATACTGGGCCGGTGCACGGTGCCGTGCTCCCCGATCCAGGCCTCGAACTGCAGGTAGTTGGGTTTCTGTTCCCACAGGTGCCGCAGGGTCTGCTCCTTATCGAGCTCGAGCACCCCCAGGACATGGGTGTCGAGACCGCCGCTGCAGTAGGGATAGGCCTCGTCGAGCTCGCCGGCCTGATGCAGGAGATTCTTCCACCAGAAGCGCGGCAGGTGGGCGACGCCGAGCGGACCTTCACACAGGGTGCTGACCAGGGGTGTCATCTCTTCCTCCTCCTTCTGGCAACAACGGTTGAAAAGATAGTTACGGCGGTTCAGGTGACAGCGGCGACTGGGTCTCACTCTCTCTCACTGGCCGCTGCATCGCTCCTGGACTATCCAGGACGGATTTTACATCGCGGGAATACAGGATGATCTCCGAGTGGCGATCGGGAGTGGAGTCAGGAAGCCCGCCCGAAAGACGGTGTTTGGCTGCTCCGATCGCCAGGGAGCACCGGATCTACCTACGGAGAGACTCGCTACCAGCGCGGAAGCTGAACCGGGAGCCAAAGCCCGCCGTCGGTGAGACTACTTCTCCCGGCAGCTGTGGTAAACCGTCTCTGTACTCGCTCATTGACAGCCCTTGCCTGCTGACCCTGGTGCAGGGGGACACCTCTGGCCCGCGAAACTGTCCGCGCTCGTACTGTTTTAGGCCAGGTGCGCGGAGATCGCCTGCGCAACCGCACTGGCACACGCCATCTGCCCAGTCTGTGACAGGTGAAGCTGGTCCTCGCTCAGGAACCCTTCGACATCCCCCCACACCAGTTCGTGCAGCTCGGTGATCGGCACTTCATGGGCCTCCATCAGCTCCCGCGCCGCAGCATTGTACCGATCTATCTCCTCGTTGCGCCACGACCATTGCGATTCCCGAAAAGGCCGATCCGGGTGTACGGGAGTAAGCGTGGCCCAGAGAACGTTGAGAGTCATCCCCCTCAGCCGATTGAGGATGAACTTCAGGTTCTCCCGATACATGTCCACCGGTATCTGCACCGGATTCCTTGCGGGATTGTGGCCGCAATCATGCAGGCCGTTGTTCCAATGGACGATGTCGGGTTGGCCGAGCTCGCCGATCCATCTGTCCAGCGAGGAGAGGGTGAACAGGCTGTACTGACAGTTGTCCGTCGGGCCGACGACCTCCGCCTTCCCTTCCAGCTTCTCGGCGACGAGAGCCTGATAGCTCATCCGGATCGAGTCGCCCAGCAACAACACCTTCGGTATGCTCGCCATCTCAGTCTCCTGCTCAGGGGTATCTCTGGGGATTGTCGTGCAACTCCCTCAGAAAGTCGTCTACCATCTGCTCGAGATCGTACGTCGGTTCCCAGCCCCATTCATGACGGGCGAAGCGGTCGTCGATCGGCCTCAGCACGTCATTCAGGATGGCCTGAATCTCTTCATTCACGACGAAATCGATCTCCGCGCCCGGCACCTTCCGTCTAACGACATCCACCAGATCAGCAGCGGTCGGCGAAGTGCCGCTGATCAGGTAGTTCGCCATCTCGATGCTGTCGGCAGGCGCGTCTGCAAGAGCAACGGTCGCCCGCGCGGCGTCCTTGAAGTAGACCAGAGAGGCCCGCTGCTCCGGCTCTACCCACACTGAAAAAGGCTTTCCCTTGGCGCTCTCCTCGATTACCCAGGAGGAATACTGCGCCGCCCCCGGAGATCGAACGCCGGGCCCGACGATGACCGGGTATCTGATGCCTCGATAGTCGATCCCATACTTTCGTTTGTAGAACAGCCCTGTGTGCTCGCCGAACAGCTTGCAGGCGCCATAGAAAAATTGGGGTCTCTGCGGAGTGAGATCGTCAATGGTCTCCTCCGTGATGCCGGAAGCATAGGTGGCGATGCTGCTGCTGAAAATCACCTTCCCCACGTCCAGCAGCCGCGCGGCTTCCATCACGTTGAAGGTACCGATCACGTTGGTGTGAAACGCCGCCGAAGGATCGTGGTCCGAGGGCAGGGAGAGCATGGCGCCGAGGTGGTAGACGACATTGGCTGAGCTGTTTTGAACCGCGTCCAGGACGTGGCTGAAATTGCCCACGTCGCCCCGTATCACTTCCACCTTCGCGGCGATGTCTTCCAGCCGGTGCGTCGAGTCGGTGATGTCGAAGAGGGTGACATCCCCTTCGCCCCGACTGACCAGAACTCGCGCTAGTTCTGCGCCGATAAAGCCCGTACCACCGGTGATCAGTGTTGGCATCGCGCTCTCCTCATCGCTGTATTGGGAGCAACCCCCCCCAGCTCCCCCGCCAGCGACAGGGGCAGGGCGATGCCGTTCTGCAGATATTCCCGGCACCGGCGGAAGCTGCCCCCCCGGCGGGCCAAGTCAACGCCCCATTCAATAGGTCTCATCTGCTCACACCCCACGGAGACTCGGGCCAGCGATTCTCGAGTCAAGGCGCTTGCCGCTCAATCAGGATCAGGACTCTCACTGGCCGGCAAACGGATGAAGCTTGCGGATCTCCAGTACCTGCGCGGCCACCTCTTCCGCCGACGCGTCCAGCATGCGCTCCCCCTTCTCCGCCGACGCCACCCTCGGGTCGCCGACGCCGCCGTGCCTGGTGCGCTGATCGAAGCGGTAGTAGGAGGCCACCCCGGGCACCCGCATGCCATCGCGCTCGCCATCCGCATCCAGCTTGTCCGTGCGCACCAGATCCGGCCGCATCGCCATCACCATCGATGTCTCCGTCTCCCCGGCGTGACCCGAGCCTCTCCCCGGCTCCCGAATCTCGTCGAGCTTGTCGCCACTCGCCCACGCCCAGCGGAAGTAGAATTCCACCTCCCCTTCCGGGTAGCGCTCCATCAGCCGTTGCAGCAACACCGAAATGCCAGAGCTGTTGCCGCCGTGCGAGTTCTGCACCAGGATCTTCTGGAAGCCGTGACCGACCATCGAGGCGACGATGTCCATCATCAACAGCAGGTGGGTCTCAGAAATCGCGCTCACCGTTCCCGGGTAGCGGATGTGGTGCTGTGAGTATCCGAGCCACTGCACGGGAAGCACCAGCACATCGTCGGGAATGCGCTCGTGCACGCGGCGCGCCACCTCCCCGCCAATCATGCTGTCGGTAAACACGGGGAGGTGAATGCTGTGTTGTTCGCACGAAGCAATGGGAATGAGCACGACGATGTCGCGCGGCAGAGCATCGACCTCAGGTGAGGTCATTTCAATCAACAGCATCTGTGTTCTCCTTGCCTTTGGAAAAGTCCGGCCCAGCCCTCGCGGACCGAAGCCGAAGCGGTTCTGACGCCGTCAGCGACGCCTCGTCCACGAGCGTGCGTGCAGACCGCACCCATAACCGCGAAGATGGTGAACGTCCGCACCCCTGCCGACCGCCTCTCGCCAGCCCGCCGCGCCTGAAGCAATGCCGACGAGAAAGCAAGCATGCCGATCGCCAGGGCTCACCCAGCGTCTTGAACACTTCCATTTGAGGCAGGTGTTCACGGAGATCGCTGCCCGGATTCACATTTTCTTGGCGATGCCGTCCGCCAACGAGCCCGGCTTGATGCCGACAACCAGCACATCCTCGCGTCCCGCCGCCGCCGTCAGCAGACGCAACGGTGTTACCCGGTAGACGCGGGTACCGGAACTCCGCAGCCGGCTGAGCTCCCCCAGCGTGCCCTGTGCAAGCGCCGCGTCCGCGAACACGAAGGCCAGCTCCCGTGCCCGGCGCACCGCCGACAGCCCCATCACCGTGTCGCCCGACTGACAGCCGATCCCCACCAGCGACGCCAACGCCGATGCTGCCTCGCTGTCCAGCTCACTCACGTCCTCATGCACGACCCGCTCCGCATTGATGCCGACGCCGGCGCTGTTCGCCTCGGAAACTCCTCACTTGAATGCCGGCTTTACCGGGGCCGAGCCCTTTGCGGCCGAGACGTTGGCCGCGTGCAGCACGCCGATATTGCGCCCCGCCGACTCCGCTGTCACCGCCAGCTTTGCCCGGCCCTGCAGATGGCGGTAGACGTTCTTGTAGTAAGCGTCCCAGTTCGACTCGGCGAAGGGCACCTCGGCTGTCATCTGACGGCCGTTGACGACGCTCTTCACCAGCCACTTGCCGTCGCCTGCCTCAATCGCGCCCTGCTCTCCTAGAATCCGCCACCGGGGCCGGGGACTCATCGCCAGATTGGAGATCGTCAGGGTCGCCACGCACCCCCCTTTGAACTTCACCGTGTATTCCGAATGGTCTTCGTTGGTGTAGTGACCCCACTCCTTGTTCTTGACCTGATAGCCGCTGACCCACTCGATATCGTCGGTGACTATGTTGAGAATCCAGTCGGTGAAGTGGGCGCCCCAGTCGTAGATAGCGCCGCCGGAGACCTTCTTGTTGGACCTCCACCAGGTCCCCTGCGGGTTGTATCCATTTCCGCCACCCTCAATGCGAAACACCCGCCCGATGATCTTCTCCTTGCGGATCAGGTCTCGCAGCACCAGGAAATCCCCATCCCAGCGCCGGTTGTGAAAACAGGACAGCATCACCTTGCGCCGCTTTGCCAAGGCGATCATGTCCTTTACCTCCTTGCCAGTGAGAGCCATCGGCTTTTCCAGGACTACGCCCACCTTGGCGTCCAGACACTGCAGCGCCAGCGGGGCGTGTGTGTTGTGGGGGGTGATCACCGTCGCCAGATCTAGTTGCGCGTGGCGAAGCATGTCGCCCACCTGTCCGTAGATGGCGGCGTCCGGCCACTCCTCAGCCGCGACCTTCTGCCGTTTTGGGTCCAACTCGCAGATCGCGGCAGCCTCCATTCCCGCGTTTTTCGACAGCGAAGTGAGATGCGCATTCCCCATGCTGAAGGCTCCGCCATAGCCGATAACTCCACACCTGAATACCTTCCTCGCCATTGCGACAACTCCTTTATTTTAAGGACATTGGCCCCAAGCCGGTGCGGATGCAAGGCTAGGGAAATCGCCTGTGTCTGTCAACTTGAGAAGCCTTTCCGCCGCCATCGCGGGATACGTCGCCCTGACTTGAGAGATCGGGTATTCCTCTCGGATGGCAAGCTGCCGTCCCACCGGGCCACCGAGTGAGAAAAGTGAGAGTCAGACCTGGAATGTCGGCTCAGATTGCAGGCGTCCACCTTGTGTGGTACTTTGCAACTCGGACGGAAACGAGACAGAAACCGACAGCACTGGGCCCTGTGACATGCATCAATACGACCTCAGAGAGAAAACATGAACGCCAATCGTTCTGCCATATGGCTGCTGGTGGGTGTCGTACTGGGATTCGGCCTGCCAGTTCTGGCCGTCATTGGGTTGATCGTCGCGCTGGTGGTCAGCGCGTCTCAACTGAGCGACCCGACCTTTTCGACACCAAGCGAGGTCTCCCAGGTCTCCGGACCGACAAGCGGGGAGGCCGTTGCGCTGATCGACATCACTGGACCCATCGTCAGCGGCAGAGCGGATGTGTTCGACGCTGCCGATATGGCGGCCTCGGCTGACATCGTGCCGCTGATCCGCACCGTAGCGGAGAGATCGGATATCAAGGCCCTGGTATTGCGTGTCAACAGTCCCGGCGGCTCGGTAGTGGGTTCGGATGAGATCTATCACGCCCTGCTAGGCGTCGAGAAGCCCGTTGTCGTCGTCATGAAAGAGGTGGCGGCTTCCGGGGCCTACTACCTCAGCATGACGGCCCGTCACATCGTCGTCAACCCGAACACGCTCACGGGTTCGATCGGCGTCATCGGACAGTTCGCCAACGCGCGCGAGCTGATGGACAAGATCGGCCTGGAGATGACCACCATAAAGTCCGGCGAATCCAAGGACATCGGCAATCCGTTCCGCGAGATGACCGCCAAGGAGCGCGCCATCTTCCAGCGCATCATCGATGANACCTACGACCGATTCGTCGACATCGTCAGCTCCGGGCGCAAGATGCCAACGGAGCAGGTGCGNGAGCTGGCTGACGGGCGGGTGTACACCGGGCAGCAGGCACTGGACCTGNNCCTGGTCGATGCGCTCGGGTACGAAGAGGATGCCGTNGAGGNCGCTGCAGAACTCGGCCAGATCGAAGGCGAGCCCCGCGTAATTCTCCTGAAGCGGGGAGCCACGCTGATCGAGACTCTGCTGCGCAGCAGAGGTCCCGATCTGAGCGTCCTGGCGGATATTTCTCAGAGCTGGCTCCGACGTCGGATGACGCCGTCGTTGGAGTTTCGCTGGGAACCCTAGTGGGGCTCTTTTGACTACGGCGGCTGCGGCCCCCGGGCCCCTGTCTGGCTGCGATCATCCCTGCAATCCCACCAGCTGATCACTTGAGCGTAGACCTCGCATGAGCACAGACCTCATGAACCGCTATCCATCGATTGCCTATCTGCGCCGGTGTGCCCGGCGGCGGATACCGCACTTCGCCTGGGAGTACATAGATAGCGGCACGGGCGCCGATGAGTGCGTCCGGCGCAATCGGGAGGCGCTTTCGGCCGTCACCCTGATCCCGCAGTTCATGAAGGGGGAGTTTGAGCCGGATATCTCAACCGCCCTGTTTGGGATTCGCTACGCAGCACCTCTTGGCGTCAGCCCCGTGGGGTTGACCGCACTGATGTGGCCGCAAGCCGAGCAGATCCTCGCCCGCACCGCGGCGAAGTACCGCTTCCCCTATTCGCTCAGTACCGCCGCGACCGAGGCGCCCGAGACCATCGGCCCCCTCGTTGACGGGATGGGTTGGTTCCAACTCTATCCGCCACGCCGCGCGGAAATACGGCGCGACCTGCTCATCCGCGCTCGCGATGCTGGCTTCACCACTTTGCTGGTCACCGTTGACGTGCCCATCGCGAGTCGTCGCGAAAGGCAGGTGCACGCTGGTGTCAGCGTGCCGCCGAAAATCACCCCGCTCATGCTTTATCGCTGCGCCGTGCGTCCAGCCTGGGCACTGGCGACATTGCGCGCGGGTCGGCCTCGCTTCCGCGGCCTGGAAAAATACCTCGACGGGCGCGACATGCAGCAGATGCTCTCTTTCATCGGAGAGGAACTCGGTGGCTCCTTCGGCTGGGACTACCTACAGGCTGTCCGAGACGAATGGGACGGACCCATGGTGATCAAAGGCGTACTCGATGTCGCACAAGCGGAGCGCGCGGTGTCACTGGGACTCGAAGGCGTCATGGTCTCCAACCACGGTGGTCGCCAGTTCGACGGGGCGCCCGCTGCAATTTCCGTCTTGCCCGGCATCGCCAGGGCGGTGGGAGATCGCGCCAAGATACTCTTCGATAGCGGGGTGCGAGGTGGACTCGACATCGCTCGCGCCCTTGCACTAGGTGCGGATTTTGTAATGCTTGGACGCGCCTTCATGTTCGGCGTTGCCGCCCTGGGCAGACGGGGCGGAGACCACGCCGCGGAGATCCTGATTCAAGATCTGAAAAACAACATGATCCAACTGGGCTGCGCCACTCTGGCCGAGCTTGCCGATCGCACCAGTGCGATCGATGGATGAACCGATTCTCCATCGTATTACCGGTCTGACAGGTGGGTACATGTGTACATCGGCGTCGACCACCATCGACCGGGCCATAGTTGGCGATGGGCAGAACGCTGCGTCGGGTTCGCGCTGATTGCCTTCGGCATACTTCGGCGTTCGGGCTGCGCACCTCAACAAGCGTGTTTCGCCGCCGCCTTCGGCGCGGAACCCTGCACTCTCGCCCGCTCTCCCTCACGCGAGCGCCAACCAACAGGAGGACTCGTGTCCATACGACCGGTCAAGCGAATGACCGTGGCCCGGCCCACTATCGAAGGCGCGGGAGTGCAGCTGCGTCGCGCCTTCGGCTTCGGGGAGACGGGCGACTTCGACCCCTTTCTCTTGCTCGACGATTTCAGAAACGAGAATCCCGAGGACTACCTCCCAGGATTTCCATGGCATCCCCATCGCGGCATCGAGACCATCACCTACGTACTCGCCGGGAAGGTCACCCATGGCGACAGTCTGGGAAACAACGGAATCCTGGGAGCGGGCGACGTGCAGTGGATGACAGCCGGCAGCGGAATCCTCCACCAGGAGATGCCCAAGGGCGACAGCAGTGGACGCATGCACGGCTTCCAGTTGTGGGCCAACCTCCCCTCTTCCCTCAAGATGACCTCCCCCGGCTATCAGGATGTCCCCTCTGGCGAAATCCCCGAAGTCGTCGACGACGACGGCACCATCGTGCGCATCGTCTGCGGAGATTTCTGGGGCAAGGGCGGACCTGTCGAAGGGATCGCCGCCGACCCGCGTTATCTCGACGTCTGGGTCCCGCCAGGTGTGCGCAAACGGCTTCCAGTCGAGACCTCTCGACACGCCTTCGCCTACGTCTTTGAGGGCGCCGGCACCTTCCGCGACGCCTCCCATCCAGCCGCCGTCCTGACCGAAGAGGTCGGATCGACCGCTCCCGCCCAGCTTGAGGAAGCGGAAAATCGATCGCTCGTGCTCTTCGACTCAGGCGACGAGGTGGTCGTGCAGGCCGGAGAATCCGGCATCCGCTTTCTGCTGGTATCGGGTCAGCCGCTCGAAGAGCCGGTCGCCTGGCGCGGACCGATCGTGATGAATACCGATGAAGAGCTGCGCCAGGCATACGCCGAGCTCGGCGACCAGACCTTCATCAAGAAGAGTTGATCGGTATCGCCTGACATGGATCCCCTTCATATCCGCACCCCGCTGTTGAGATCTGGGCCTCTTTCCGGCTTCTCCGGTACCTCGATCTGGCTAAAAATGGAAGCCCTGCAGCCATCCGGGTCGTTCAAGATTCGCGGCATCGGCCTCGCCTGCAGCGAACGTATCCGGCAGGGCGCGCGGAGTCTGGTATCCTCGTCGGGGGGGAACGCCGGCATAGCGGTCGCCTACTCAGGCGATCAGCTTGGCGTTCCCGTCACCGTCGTGGTCCCCGCGACCACGACCGACACCGCCAGGGAGCGCATCAGCTCTCATGGCGCCGAGGTCATTGTCGAGGGCAGCTCCTGGAATGAGGCTCACGAACATGCCCTCGCTCTGGCTGGTGACGGCGCCGCCTACATTCATCCCTTCGATGACCCCCTCATCTGGCGGGGCCACAGTACGCTGATCGACGAAATTGCCGCCAGCGGCCTGGAACCGGACGTGATCGTGGCCTCCGTCGGCGGGGCCGGCCTCCTTTGTGGTATTCTGGAAGGGCTCCACCGGAATAGCTGGGAACATATCCCCGTGATCGCCGTCGAGACCCAGGGTGCCGATTCCCTCCATCAGGCAGTCGAGAGCGGAAGGCTCGTTGAATTGGCGGCGATAACCAGCATTGCCACTTCTCTTGGCTCTAAACGCGTCTGCGCCCGCGCCCTGAGGTGGACGAGCGAGCACGAGATTCACAGTGTCGTGGTCACCGACGCGAGCGCGGTAGACTCCTGTCTACGCTTTGTCACCGACCATGGTGTGCTCGTAGAGCCTGCCTGCGGCGCATCCCTGTCCACCGTCTATGAGCCGCTCGACCTCCTGAAGGAAAATAGGGACGTTCTGATCGTGGTCTGTGGCGGAGTAGGTGTTACGCTGGAGCAACTCGAGACCTGGCGGGACACTCTTTGAATAAGATGGACACCCGATCAATCGATGCTCGCACCCGCATCGTTTTCGGAAGTGAGCCAACTCCGCGGGGGTCCGTCCCGGCAACGCCTTGATGTCTTCGAGTAGATGGTGTAGTTCTGGGAGTGAGAGCGGCACTCATTCGCGGGCGAATTCCCGCGCTCCGACAGGACGCGAGTCAACCAAGGAGAGAGATGATGACCTCGATCGGGAAAGCAGCCATCGTAACAGGAGCTGGTACGGGCATTGGCAACCGCACCTCCCTCGCTCTGCTTCACGAGGGCTACTCGGTGGCTCTGGCCGGCCGGCGAGTGGAGCCTTTGGAGACCACCGTATCTGATGCGGGTGCGGACGGCTCGCGGGCGTTGGTCGTGCCCACGGATGTGCGTGATCCCGCCTCGGTCGCGAACCTGTTTTCCACCACCATGGAGGCCTTCGGTCGCCTCGATCTGTTGTTCAACAACGCCGGCATCGGCGCGCCCGCCGTCCTACTGGAGGATCTCACGCCTGAGCAGTGGCGCAACGTAGTCGACATCAACTTGACCGGTTCCTTCCTGTGTACTCAGGAGGCCTTCAAGCTCATGAAAAGCCAGGAGCCCAGAGGGGGGCGTATCATCAACAACGCTTCCATATCCGCGCATGTACCCCGCCCCAACTCCGCCCCCTACACCGCCACCAAGCACGCTATAACGGGCCTCACCAAGTCGACGGCACTCGATGGTCGCAAATACGATATCGCCTGCGGCCAGATCGACATCGGCAATGCGACGACCGAAATGACGCAGAGGATGACGGGTGGCGTTCCCCAGGCCAATGGATCCGTCGAGGTCGAGCCGCGCATGGACGCCGATCACGTAGCTCGAGCTGTTGTGCACATGGCCAATCTCCCCTTGGATGCGAATGTGCTCACCATGACCATTATGGCCACCAAGATGCCCTACGTCGGTCGGGGATGAGGTTGCCTAACTATAGACAGGACAGGATATTAGGACCGCCGCGCGAGAAGCGTACCAGGGGGTATTCCGAGGGCGTGAGACAACAGATATGCAACATGCGGGAGAAAAAGTGGCCGAAATAGAGCCCGAGGCGCATCCCACGGAGCGGCGTGGTCCTGACTGGCAGGAGCCGGTTCACCGTGTGGAAGAACGCGGTGAGCCGCTCCGGCGGTGCCAACATTTCGCGGAGATCAACAACCTTGGCTGTCTCGCTCACGCATCCTCCTTCGCCCAGTTAGGGCGAGTGCTCTTGGGGTGGGCAATGCGGAGGTCGGCGGGGGGCGGGTCGAACAGGGTCTGATAAACGACGACGGACTCCATATAGCTCAACCGGATCTTCCGTTTGGTGGAATTGGTCGGGGGGGTTTCCTGCATACTGAGCCCAACGCAACTCGTACTGAGCACGAGTCATGAGACCAAGGTCGCCGGTTTGGCCGGGGTCGCCGTCGTCACACCACCATCGATATTCATTGTCAATTTGCGAAGCCTCCGTCGCCTGAATGTCAATCTTCTAAAACCCGGAGCTCGAAGTCGTAAAACCGGTTTACTCCCTCGCAGGCGATGATACCCGCCTGCACATCAGTGTCGAAACCAGCGAGGTGACAACCGAAGGTGTGATCGTCCACCCGTACGGTCAGTAGTTGTCCAACATTTTCGACCTCGAGCAGGTACCGGCGACCCGCCTCGAGCGGGAAGTCACACCAGCCTTGCTCTCACCCACGAGGGGGTCTCATTTTCCCAGGTGTGGTGCCAGATGCTTACGCCCTTGTCGTAGATGATAATCTCGATGTGTTCGCGATGCTCGGGATGGCCGGCCTTGTCCGCGCCCAGGGGGCCGGTCAACACGATCAACGGAGCCATGCGGTAATCGAAGGAGGTCGTCGTCCGCACCAGCAGATCCGTTACAGGGGGCCGATCGACGATCATGCTGCTGTAGACCTCGCCGGCGCGTGGGCCGTTCATCTCCTCGGCGGTGGCGTCGGCCGGTACGCAATTACTGATATGATCGGGCTGTTGCTCCCAGCCGCCAGGATGATCCCACCGCGGGCCTCTTACCGCCGTCTCGCTGGCGCTGGGTCTGTGCCATATATTGGGGTCGCTCTGACCAAATTCGGATGAGCGAATTCCTACTCGCCCGTCTTCGCCGACCACGACCATGCCTGGGGGAAATCCACGGCAGCAGCCAGCCTATGAGACTAGGAATTGTGGAGATGATGCCGGGGGACTTCCGCACCTGGACGAAGGACCACACCCGGGCCGTACGCGACCTCGGGTTCACTGGCTTCGGGTTCCACCTCGACGGTGAGACAGCCTTCGACATCACGCCCGACGACTGCCGGCGCTACCACGAGTTCATGGCTGGAGAGGGCCTCGACCTGGTGCAGTTCGCGATCCTCTACAGGGAGTGTCTGTTTTCGCCCGACGCGGCGGAGCGCGCCGCCGTGACGGTGAAGATCAACCGCGGGACCGAGATCGCCGCCGCCCTCGGTGCCCAGGCCTTCCTGTTGCGGCCCGGGTCGCGGAGTCCCGCCGGGTCATGGACCCCGCACCGCGACAACTACCTGCCCGAGAGCCGCGACCTCCTCGTCGAGACGCTGAAGCCGATCGCGCGTAAAGCCGAGGAGGACGGAGTGATCCTGGCGATGGAGACCCACGTCGTCTCCATTATGGACCCGCCCGAGAAGTGCCGCGACATCGTCGAGGCCGTGGGGTCTGACCACCTGCGCCTCATCATGGATGCCGTCAACCACTTTGGCAGCATCCAGGACGTCTACCATAGCTCCGCTTTCCTGAACTGCATCTTCGACGCGGTAGGCCCGCTGGCGCCGGTGGCACACCTGAAGGACGTCAAGGTATCGCCCGGCCTCGTGGTCCACATCGACCAGGAGGTGCCCGGAGAGGGGGAGCTCGACCTGGCCCTCATGCTGCAGCGATTCGACGCCCTGTTTCCCGAGGGCTACGGCTTGATCGAGCATCTACCGCGGGAGAAGGTGCCCGTCGCCGCGGCGAACATCCGAAGCATCGCCGCGCACAGCGGCGTCGATATCCACTGATACAGGTCGATGAACTTGTGAACCTACCGCCTGAGTCCTTTGAACGGGAAGACCCTGAGGATGATTCCCTGTTCTATTCGGTTCCAAGGTTGTGCACCCACCTTGACCCGGCAGCGATCGACGCCGTTCGCGCCCTGTTCCAAGAGGCTCTGCCAGTCCAGGGGCGCATCCTGGATCTTATGAGCAGCTGGCGTTCCCACCTGCCTGAGGGAGTACCGGAGGATCGACACGTCGTAGGTCTCGGGCTAAACCGGGTGGAGATGGAAGAGAACCCCCAACTGAACGAGTTCGTCGTGCACGATATCAACCGGTGTCGAGCGCTTCCTTTCGGAGACGGCGAGTTCGATGCAGCCATCTGTGTTGTCAGCATCCAGTATGTCGTCCATCCCGGCCAGCTATTCCGCGAGGTCGGTCGTATCCTGAGGAACGGAGGACCTTTTATTGTCGTATTCTCCCACCGATGCTTCCCCACAAAAGCCGTCCGTATCTGGTGTATGACAGGGAATCTGGAGCATGGGGAAATCGTCCGTACCTATTTCCGTGACTCCGAGTGCTTTGGCCCTGTCGAGGTTCTCGACCGTTCGCCGTCCGAGCTGCCGGGAGATCCCGTTTACGCGGTAATCGGGAGCCGGGCTGAATCGTAAACGCCTGGCGTTTCAACCCATGCTACCGACGCTTGCACACCAGGATGTCACTTCCGCAGCTACACCCAGGGCGCGATTGACACGACGTCGCCGACGGGCAAGCTGCTGCTAACGATCCTGGCGGGGGTCGCCGAGATGCCCACAGTCCTCGACGAGAACTTCTGCGAAAAGGCCGACAGGGTCTTCTACGGCTGGACGGAGGATTGTCTGGAGCCAATGGACACCACGTGCGGCCCTATGTAAACTGGGGGTCCCATGGGCCGAGTGGCCCACGGGGAGCGGGGGGCAATACATATCAGTGCCCTTATTGCTATCCGTCGGACGGACTTCTCAGCTTTGATATGGAGAATGGAGGCATTGGGTGCCTACCTATTCCTCTTTCTGGGATGGCGTTGGGTAAGACAGACTGCCCGGCGACTCGGAAGAGAAGACGAATCGTCCATAACGCCATAACTGATGGTTATCCAGAATGCCGATGACGGGCCACGTCCAGTAGGTGACCGGTTCGTTCACGGCGAGGCGATACTCCCAGCCACTGTGGACGAGCCATTGATCGTCCTGAACAGGGGGCAGGGATCCCAGGGTAAATGGCTCGAGGGCCGTCCAGGGGATGGCGATTTCAGCGGACCAGCCTCGGTCCGTGTCTGTCGCGTCGTTGAGGGAGCCGTAGATGGCGACGGCGTGTTGCACGCCTGGACAGTCCCATTCCAGGTGATAGTTGGGCGCGTGCAGGTCCAGCACCTGCCGGTCCTTTCGGTGGATCCCTGATTCAGCCAGACGTCATCGACGTTGTTGAGCGCGTTGATGTGCATCTCGATGTAGTTGCGATGGTCCCCATCGGGGTCGACGAAGACCATGAACAGGGGATCGTGCAGCATGATGTAGCGGTCATTGTCTTTCCAGAAGTCGCGAGGTTCCGGCGTGTCAGGACCGACCGATCCGAACACATTCGGATCTGCCGCCCAGAAACCGAAATAGAGATTCTCGTCGTCCCAGACCATCTGGCTGTAGCTATCGAACCGCGCAGGTGCCCCATCCACGAGGCCGGCGAACCCCATGCGGGGCGTGTGTTTCCAATGTGCCTCGGACAGCTCGCCATCGATGAGGATTGGTGACGTCACGCGGTAGCCGACATACGTGGGCGGTGGATTCTCGAGGGGACCCTGGGCAGAGGCGTGCGCGACGATTCCCACGAGCAGACAAACGGCGGCACGTCGCAGGTAAGCGTTCATGCTACTCATCACCTGGCTACTCATCATCTGGCTACTCCTCATCTGCTACTCTTCATTTGGCGTTGGACGCCCGCCATTCCACGTGTCGGGTCGTGGTGTGCCGCCCGGCCAATATCCTCTGGCCTTGAGATCCTCCTGCCAGGGCGTGCCGCACATGGTGGAGATCTCCAGCCACTCGCCGGCGCCGATGTCGGGTTCGGGATGGTAGAGGAAACGCTGCAATCCCGCCGCCTGGGCTGATTCAAGAATGCCCTTCAAGGCGCTTGGCGGCATCTGATCACCGCCGTGGGGTTCGCGACCCGTGGACACCCAGCCGATGACTCGGCTCGGATCGCCGATCGCCTCGAGGGTGCGTCGCGTCTCGGCGAGGACCATCTCGTCGAAGAAGGCCTGTGTGTGGCCTTTCTCCAGATCCACGAGGGTGTTCACTTCGGGGATGCGGATGCCGGTGAGCAATTCGACGACACGGAGTCCGTCGTTCTCGGTCAGAGAGGGGTTCCAGATGAGCAGGCGTTTCACCCAGCGATAGATGGTGCCATACAAGCCATCCATGCCGCGATGCCAGTAGTAGTGTTTGGGGAAGATGATGTCGAAGTATTGTGCCAGTCCCACATAGTCCTGGCCCGTGAGGCCGGAGAAGGCGGGCGTGCGAGGGATGCCAGCGAGCAAGACGTCGCCGTCGACGGCATCCACCTGTTCGCGCATCCGCTGCCACTCACAACGTGATGCCTCCCAGCGGGCGCGCAGCCAGTAAAGGGCATCTTCGTTGATATCGAACAGCTGCAGGCCACCGAGTGTGCCGCCCCCCGCATGGAAACGGACACGCTCGGGGGTGAGGTTGTGCAGGGCATCCTTGAAGTGCTGAATGCCGCGGTGCACACGGTCGACGTCGGCCCCGGCCTGTGACAGGCGAGCATCGATGCCCTCGCTGATTTCGAGGGTTTCTCCGCCATGGTGGAAGGCCAGTTCGTAGGAATGTTCACCGGGGCCGTCGCTGATGACACCAGAGGTTTGCGGGAAGGCGGACATGAGATCCTGCATGTGCGCCGTGGACCCTACACCGGAGAAGATGAGCATCTGCCATCCGCGCGAGGCGGCGTCAGCGAGCATGGCGTGCAGCTGTTTCTCTTTCTCCGCGTCCCGGGGAGCCGCTTCTGGCGCTTGTTCGCCGTGGGCGGCGAAGATGGTGGAATCGGGTGCCCAGGCGCGCACCGCACTTCCGTCATCGCCGACGAATTGCATGCGTCCCACGGCCAGTCCCGTGACGCCACCGGCTTCCCAGGCATCGAAGCGTTCTTTGTAGCCCTCGATCCAGTGTTCGAGGGGGCTGTCATTGCAGAGGAAGATCCACGCCTTCATGATCCATCACCTTTCGACACATCCATGGCGCAGCGGAAGCCGACCATGGCGCTGTTCCTTTCCATGCACCTCGATAACTGCTGGCATTGCTCCCCGGAGTGACCCACGAGCCGCCACGGGTCAGAGGACCTCGCGTGGGCGATCTCGGGTCGGCGTCACTCCAAGGGTAGATCGTCCAACTGCCTTCCACCAGTTCCCACACATTGTCCACCAGGTCGTCGACGCCTTCGGTGTCCGTACTCTTGGAAGTGTCCAGTTTTGAGGAACACCACACAAGCGTGCCGTCGCTTCGCTCGCCCCGGTGGCGACAATGTGACGAACAGGACGTACAAAGGGCCAATTTTGGTAGTCGGTCAAGCAGGATCGGTCGATTTCTGCCGGCGGTGTCGAGTTGGTGGCCAGAACGGGTCGGTCTAGATTGGGCCGGAATCGGCTATTCGCTGTTTCCTTGGTTGGATTGGAGCCACGGGCACCCATGGCGAGACAGCGGCACCCCCACAGCGCTTGCTTCGGGCGGTCCTTGCCCCTAGAGTTCAGCGGCGGGTGTCCAGCACGCCCACGTGCAGGCACTTGCCGACGAGTCGTTTGATCGACCCGTCGGGGACCCGCTCAGACATCATCTCCAACAGCCTCGGCGATCGAGGTTGTCGAAGTAGGAGGTGATGTCCGCCTCCAAGATTCGACGTGCAGGAATTCGACTCGTGGGCTGGTCGAATTTATTCTCGTGGATCATGCGGTGGATCGCCACCACCTTCGCCGACTTCGCCGCCGCGTGGAGCGCGGCCAGCAATTCCAAGCCAGGAACCCAGGTGGTCTATGAGGGCTATCTGCGCTTGCATCTCCTGCCCCGCCTTGGCGCAGTCGAGATGGGCAAGCTGGCGCCCCAGACCATCGAGGCGTTCAAGGTCGCGTGCCACGAGCATGGGCTGTCAGCGCGCACCATAGGCCATATCTTGGCGCTGCTGCGGCAGATGCTCAACCGGGCCGTGGATTGGGTTTACCTGCGCGTCAACCCCGCCCTGAGAGTGAAGGCTCCTGTCGTGGAGAAGCTGGAGATGCAGCTGTGGACGGAGGAAGAGGCCCACCGTTTTCTCGAGCATGTCCCCCCCCGTGGTATGCCTTCTTCAGCATGGCCCTGGCCACGGGGATGCGCGTCGGTGAGCTCATCGCCGCGAAGTGGAGCACCTGGCCGGCCACACCTACTTCGTCGCACAGACCCGCAACAGCAAGACCCAGCGCTTCGGTCCGCCCAAGACCAAGGCCAGTCGCGCCAGCGTCGACGTAGCCGAGGCGCAGGCGAGAGTCGCCGAGCTGCAGCTCAGATCCGCGGCGTGGGCCGATCTCGACCTGATCTTCCCAGGGCAGGGAGGGAAGCCGATGAGTCACAGCTCGCCCCTGAGAGCGCTCCGCAGGATATCCGAGACGCGGGCGTGCCCCAGATACGGTTCCACGATCTGCGCCACACGTTCGTGAGCCTACTCATTCAGCAGGGGGAGAACATAAAGGTGGTGGCGAGGAAGGTGCGGCACGCCAGCGTCGTGGTGACGCTGGACACCTACGCACACCTCTACCCGGAGGATACCGTCGAAGCGTCGAGGAAGCTGGAAAGGAGGTTGTTCGGGTGAGTTTGTCGTGAGACAACAGATATGCAACATGCCGGACAAACACTTACGCGCCTCTGGCATCCTTGCCGCGTCGGGCATTGCCGGCATCACCCCGTTTACTCGTGTGGTGGCATCTATATCGCAAGTGCCTCATATTCTGATTCCATGACCATTATGGCCACCAAGATGCCTTACGTCGGTCGGGGATGAGGTTGCCGATCGTCCGGCCAACTTCGCTTTGCGCATCCAGGCGACCTGTATGGCTACCGGTCAGGCCGCCGGCGCGATGGCCGCACTCAGCGCATCGACAGGTGTTGACCCGGAAGACCGGCTTATATCGGATGTGTATGTCCTCCTTCGTGATCACGGCGCGATGGTATCTGGAGACGTCCCGGTCCTTGCCGAACCAGAGCCCTGAGTGTACGCAGACAGGCGCACTGCTCAGGTCGATTGTCAGTTAGTCTATTTATTTCCGGAAGAGCTCAAATCCCAGATCAGATATCACAGAAATTGCGTCGTTTACACTCCTTGGGACTTCGCCACCCCGCATGCGCGGGATGGTGAATTGTGAGTCCGTTATAGGCAATGGGAGAGGTGGCAAATTTGGCATTCATTTTATCACACGAATGGTGATATTGCGATGAAGATTACCAATATTAGAACGCACATTGTCATGCCGATAAATAAACTTGCCTGGGTATTCGTCGAAGTGGATACGGATCAAGGTATAAGCGGTCTTGGCGAGTGTACCGAATATATAGGTAACCCGCATTTGGTCCGTGGGTTAGAGGCCGTGAAACCTCTAGTAATTGGGACGGATCCACGGCATATAGAGGAAATCTGGCAGCGTCTATTTCACGCCTATTCCAATCTCAACAGCCGTGGTTATATCTCTCATTTAATCTCGGCTATAGATATTGCCCTATGGGACATTCGTGGCAAAGTGTTGGGCGTGCCGATATACGAACTGCTGGGTGGTCCCGTACGCAAAGAGGTATCTCTTTACACACATGTACGGGATCAGTGGCACAGCCCTGACGTGGACACGATGATGACAGAAGCCAGAGAAGCCAAAGAGATGGGTTATCTGGCTATTAAAACAGACCCCTTTCCCCCACAGCTAAGCTCATTAAACTCCCCGTTCAAGGGGGCAACCCAAGTAGAGTATCTAGATGCAAAAGCTATTGTAGAAGCGGTGAAATGGATGGAAGCATTGCGCGAAACCGTAGGGCCACATTTTGAGTTGCTGGTCGATGCTCATGGGCGCTTTGACGTGGCCAGTGCCATCAAAGCCTGCCACGCGCTAGCGCATATTGATTTGGTCTGGTTTGAAGAACCGACACATGTGGAAAGCGACAATGCTCTGCGTCAGGTACGCGAGAATACGAATGTTCCGCTCTGTGTAGGTGAGCGCCACTTTACGCGCTGGGATTATTGGCAGCTACTCAATGACCGGCTGGTTGATTACGTGATGCCGGACGTGGCCTGGTGCGGCGGGATCAGTGAATGGCGTCGCATCGCGGCCATGGCAGAGGTGCAGTATATCCGCGTCAGTCCCCACGACGCATTAGGTCCCATTGCTCTGGCAGCGTCTTTTCAGCTCAGTATGGCAACCCCCAATCTCTACCGAGAGGAATGCTTACACACCTGGTTTCCCCATATGGAAGGACTCATTACTCCGATGCTGGACATACGCGCTGGCTCCATCTATCCCAGCGGCCAGCCGGGATTGGGGATAGAGCTTGATATGGATGGTATAAATGAGTACCGGGTGGACATAGATGACTTACAGGCGAGCCTACCGTATTAGTAGGTAAGGAAAAGGGAAACATACCCGATATAGACAGAACAAAGCTAAGATGGCACGAAAGTTCACAAGCCGCATGCCACCGCCGGCATGCCGGCGATCTGCGCAAGAATCACTCCGACGACCCTATAGGACCCCTTCTCCCCTCCATCCACGATCCCTGAATCCTGCAGGCCACGGCTGCACACTGTGCCGGACGCCCCTGGCACCCGATACTCCACAACCTCTCTCAAGACCAGCCCAAAATCCTTGACCAGACGATCGATAGTACCCTTTATAAACACTCTACGTCCTTCGGACGTTAGCATGGGGGCCCGGGGCTTCTCGTATTGCCCGCACCGCAAAAGGCCCGACCTCCGCGATCCCCGACTATGGATATGATCGACGGCCACGCTCACATTTTCCCGCCGCTCGCCGAAGCCTGCGGCCTGCCCGACGGCGAGACCCACTTGCTCTATCAGCAGCGAGCCATGCACACCCACGGCAACCAGCCGGTGCGCCGCTTGCGCGACGACGCGATCATCGAAGCTCGCGATCTCTGGGACCCCAACGACCCCTCCGAAACCGGGCGGGCGACAGACGTCGACTTCCGCGTCGGCGCCATGGGCCGCTTCGAGTGGAGCAAAGACGGCGAGGATTACTACGTGCAGTTTTTACCGCCGAGCCTGCAGGACATGCACTGTCCACCCGAAGCGCTAATCGCGCAAATGGACTACGCCGGCATCCAGACCGCCGTCTTGCAAAACGACCATATCTACGGCGACCTCGCCGAGTATTTCGCTACAGCCCGCGCGCGTTTTCCCAACCGTTTTATCGGCCTGGCCAATGTGGACAAGGCCTTGGCCCACCGCGACGAGCAGATCGAGCGATTGCATCGGTCGGTCGGTGAACTGGACATGCAAGGACTCTACTACACCCTCTCGGATTTCTTTCGCAACGGCGATAGCCAGTATTTCAGCGACCCGGCCTACTATCCGTTCTGGGACGCGGTACAGGCGCTGGACATTCCCGTGTTTTGGGTCTTCCTGGGAGATTCGCCGGCGGGTGGTTTCAAAGAGGAGATGGGGCTGTTCAGACGGTGGCTCGAACGCTATCCACAAATTCCCTCGGTGCTGGTCCACGGCCTACCCACCACACTCTTCGCCGACGATGAAGACCGCCTGATCCTGCCCGACTACATGGCGGAGATCATGCGCGGCTTCCCCGTCTATTCCGAAGTCCTCTACCCCATCGCCTGGGGCGGCAAGACCGACTATCCTTTTGCGCGGGCGCAGGACCACATCCGCCAACTCTGCGACCTCGTCGGCCCCGACCGCCTGGTCTGGGGCTCCGACATGCCCAATGTCGAGCGCTACTGCACCTACCGCCAGTCGCGGTCCTATCTCGATTATTGCGATTTCCTCGACGACGACAATCGCCAGAAAATCCTCGGCGGCAATCTCGGCGCGCTCTTCGCAGCGGACTGAGCGCCCACCGAAAAATCCCACGACCACCGCGAATCGAGACACGCTGATGTTCGGGTCTATTGCGCATCGAGCAGAAAATCGGATCAGTAAGTCGTCCAATATCCCATAAAACACATCGACGTCGGCGTGATCGCCGACGCCATCGGACGCCGTTCTTTAATCTTATTCATATCCGAACAAAGCGCCTGACCGCGAAGCCTTTGCGCGCAAGCGCAGCGCTATCGAGCAAGGTTACGTTGCCGATATCGAGCTGGGCCTCGGCTCCCTCGGCAACAAAGAGATCGAGGGTTGAATTACCGATGCAGTGAATCTCCACAGGATTCGCCTGAGCCATGCCATTTCCGCCCTGAGTCATGTGTTATACCGGTAGCGATCTCCGCTGTATTGCATTCAAGCGATGTCGATATCGGTACCAGTTGGGCCGATGTGAGGGTTGTCGACGCAGTATTAGAAATGCGGCTTGTGATACCCGATGGTAGATCTGCGTCTTCGCGGAACTCCAAGTATTAGAAGGATAGTAGTAGTATACCTCCATAGTTTACTGTGTGTTTTTCGGACCCGCGAGCGCCTGAATCGGTGGGTGCGATTCCAAACCAGGGTATCAATGAAAACGAGGCCATCGAATTCTTCGTCCCGATGAAGTCCAGTCCTCTGGTCAATTTGATGGCTGACACCGTGCCGATGATACCGCCGGTGAGCAGCCCAAGCGCGT
>PBRM01000028.1 GCA_002725915.1 Gemmatimonadota bacterium | reverse complement strand
ACACCGGTCCTTCGTTGGCGGAGACGCGCAGGACATTGCCGTTGGCGGAGACGCGCTGGTGCTTCAGCCCCAATCGCTTACAGGCCATTGTGAGACACGCCAGACTCTCCAGCGCCACCTCCTCGCTGATGCCCTCCCGCTCGAAGGGGAGCTGAAAGTACTCCCGAGCTCGGGCCACGAGGGCGAGAGAGCCGGTGACGCAGACGTGGCCGTCGGTCCCGGCCGACTTCACCGCGGCCTCGAAGGCCTGGTTGCAGTTGGCGATTCGGCGGCCGGGCACCGCGGCGGTCAGGGGCAGCTCTTCCGGATCAACGGCCCTCGGGTGATCGGAGCAGGTCAGTATCACCTCCCGGGCAAGGGGAAGCAGCGCCCGAAGGACGGCGGCTCCGTCGTGGCCGCTGCTGATGCCGATCACAAAGGTCCAGCGGGGAGCCAGGGAGCGCAGGTCCTCGGCCAGAGCCGCGGCGGCGGCGGGGTTGTGGGCCCCATCCAGCAGCACCAACGGCTGACTCGACGCGCGTTCGAAGCGGCCGGGCCACCAGTGTGCCTCCACCGTGTGCTGGGCCCTGTCCGCCGTTAGACGAGCGCCCAGCAGGTGTGCGGCCGCGGCCAGAGCCAAGCGCGCGTTCTCGACAAAAGTGCAGGAACGTTCAGGACTCAATGAGGGTTTCCAGGGGTAGCTGATCCCGCCCAGCCCAGAACTGGGGGCAGATTTCCCGCCCTCGGCGGTCTCTACGGCGTTGGGCCCCGCCACGTAGAGGGGCACTCCCCCACCCGCGCACCATTGGCGAATGGTGGCCATCGCCTCAGTCGGCTGCGCCGCCGTCGTCAACAGCGGCCGGCCACGGCGACTGATGTGCAGCTTGTCGCTGGCGATCGTTTCCAGGTCCGAACCAAGTACCGCCGTGTGATCCAGACCGATGGAGGTCAGGACCGCCAGGTGGGAGTCCCAGGCATTGGTGGCGTCGTACCTGCCGCCGAGCCCCACCTCGAAGATGCCGAGCTCGATGCCGGCATCGGCGAACATGAGCGCGGCCAGCACCGTAAGGGCTTCGAACTTGGTGAAGTCTCCTACGCCCTCGCTCTCGAAGCCTCGGGTGACGTCGTAGAGGCGGGTCACCGCTTCCGCCCAATGGTCCTTGCTCAACGGCCGGCGGGCAACCTGGATGCGCTCGCGCTCGGAGTGCAGGTGCGGCGAGGTGTACAGCCCGGTGCGGCACCCCCCCTCTTCCAGCAGGGCGGCGATGAGGCTGCTCACCGTACCCTTGCCGTTCGTGCCGCCTACGATGACGCTCTTGAAGCGGAGCTGAGGATCGCCCAGACGCTGCAGCAGGGCGGCTGTGCGCGGCAGGTAATGGCCCAGCGACGAGTGTGGAGGGGGGCGACCCCGTTCCCAGTCCGCCAGCGTGTCGAGGAATCGCTTGCCGTGGAAGTAGTCCATGTCAGCCGGCGCGAAAAGGTGATGGGCGTATTATCCGGGGGCGGTAGAAGCTGAGGTTGGAGCGCCCTCTCACCCGCCCCGCGTGTGCATCTCCCGGTGGGGATCCTGCTTGAGCTCCACCACCTGGTAGAGAGCCCCCCGGGTCGGATCGGCGAGGCGCATCTCGGCGCCCCGATCCTCCCGCCCCTGCCACACTCGGCGGATTTCCGCTGCCAGCTCGGTCGAGGACGCACCGGCGCGAAGCAGCTCTCCGAGATTCACCCCGTCCTGCGCGTACAGGCAAAGGTACCACATGCCGTCGGCGGTGAGCCGGCTGCGGTCGCAGCTGCCGCAGAACGGCTCGGTCGTGGAGGTCACGATGCCAAAGACGGTACCGTCCGGCAGGCGGAAGCGCTCCGCGGGGGCGGAGTTCCGTCCTCCCGTCGCTTCTACGTCGGCGCCGTAGTGAGTGCGGACCCGCTCCAGTATCTGCTCCTTGGACATGACGCGTTCCATCGACCACAAGGTCGCGCCACCAACGTCCATATACTCGATGAAGCGCACTTCGGCGCCGACTTCCCTGCCGAATTCGAGCAGATCGATAATCTCGTCGTCGTTGAAACCCCTCATGATGACGGCGTTGATCTTGAGGGAGGCAAACCCCACCCGACTCGCCTCCCGGATTCCACCCAGCACCCGGTCCAACACGGCGCGTCTGGTCAGCGTCTCGAAACGGGCGGGGTTCAGGGAGTCCAGACTCACCGTCACCCGCTGTAGACCGGCGTTGTGCAGAGGTCCCGCCCACTGCCCCAGCTGGGTGGCATTCGTGGTGAGGGCCAGATCGTCCACGCCCTCTTTCCCCGCCAGTCGCTCCACCAGCTCCACCAGTCCGGTGCGCAGCAGCGGCTCGCCACCGGTCAGTCGGACCCGGCGTGCGCCGACAGCTGAAAACGCCTCGACCGCTCGCTCTACCTGGTCGAAGCTGAGGATGTCTTCCCTGGGCAGCCAGGTGTAATCCTCCTCCGGCATGCAATAGGCACAGCGCAGATCACAGCGGTCTATGACGGATATGCGAAGACTGGCCGGAGGCCGGTTGAAGCGATCCAAGGTGATCTGTTGGGCAGGTGATTCGATCGCCATTTGGTAGAGGCTGATGGTGAGGTGGGTGACACAGACTGCGGATGTGAGGGAAACGCCGGTGGGCGAATCGGGAAGCATCGGCGCCGAGCAACGGTTTCCGCTCCTCTGCACTCATTCGGTGAACAGATAATATACGGACAGGCCCGGTGGCGGCAATCGACGCATGCTCCCCCGCGCTTGCCCGTCAACCTGGCGAAGGGCATATTAGTCCTCTCTTCACCCACCTGTCACGCGAACTGGACACACACACAGTGACTGTTGCCGACAGAACCCTGATACAGAGCAAACTCGCTGAGTTTGACTACATCGCCGACGCCGCTATCGCCACCGCGATCCACCTTGCCCGCGCCCTGCAAAAGCCCCTCCTGGTGGAAGGCCCCGCCGGCGTCGGCAAGACCGAGATCGCCAAGGTCATGACCCGCGTATTGGAGACGGATCTCATCCGACTGCAGTGTTACGAGGGCCTCGACACCAGCACCGCCCTCTACGAGTGGAACTACCAGCGTCGGCTGCTGCAGATCCGTCTGGAGGAGGCCGACCACCGCTCCCTGGAGGAGCGCGAGGCCGCCATCTTCAGCGAGGCCTTCCTGCTCAAGCGCCCGCTGCTGGAAGCCATCACTCGCGAGCGGCCGCCGGTCCTGCTCATCGACGAGCTCGATCGGGCCGACGAGGAGTTCGAGAGCTTCCTCCTCGAAGTGCTGTCGGACTGGCAGATCAGCATTCCCGAAATCGGCACCATTCAGGCGACCTCCATACCCCACGTCGTCATCACCAGCAATCGCACTCGCGAGCTCTCCGACGCCATCCGGAGACGGTGCTTCTACCTGTGGATCGACTATCCCGACTTCGACAAGGAGCTGGCCATCCTTCGAGCCAAGGTCTCCGGCATCGACGGGAACCTGGCCGAGCAGATCTGCCGCTTCATGGCCGAGGTTCGGAAGCAGCGCCTCGAGAAGTGTCCGGGGGTAGCCGAGACCCTCGACTGGGCCAAGGCGTTAGTGGTCCTTCACCGCGACCACCTCGATCCCGACATCGTCGAAGAGACCCTCGGCGTCGTCTTCAAGGACTGGGCCGACACGCGGCACATGAAGGCCTCGCTGGCCGAGTTTCTCGAGCAGCTCGGCATTCGCTCGAAGATCCTCCCCGCTCCCCAGAGCTCGGCAGACACAGGGCCGGCGTGAGCCCCGAGTCGGAGGTGAAGGAGCGCGGTCCGGCCCCGCTGCGCCAGGATCTCGCCCTCCACGGCGAGCTCAGTGCCAACGTAGTCGGATTCTGTCGTTTGCTTCGAGACGCGGGTACAGGCGTGGGACCGGGAGAGGAGAGCGACGCCTTGCGCGCCCTCCGTCAGATCGACCTCGGGCGTGGCGAGGCCTTCTACTACTGCCTTCGCACCGCACTGGCCAAGAGTGTGCGCGAACAGCGGATCTTCGACGACCGCTTCGCCTCCTACTGGGGCGTCTGGGACCAGGCTCTGGAGCTTGACGGACCACTACCGCAAAGCCAGAGCGTGCCACCCGCCCCGCCGGATGAAGCCAAACAGGAGCCTCCTGCCACGCCTTCTGCGCTGTCGGTGAAGGAGTGGCTGGCAAAGGGGCAGAAGACAGAGGATGAGGAACAGGTCGCTGGATACAGCCCCGTGGAGGTCGAAACCAGGCGAGACTTCGCCGACTTCGGCAGTGATGAGCTGGAGGAGATCGAAGAGCTCATCGCCTCCCTGGCCCGGGCCCTGGCGAAACGCCTCAGCCGCCGCCTGCGCCCCGCCGGGCGCCGGGGCAGGCTGGACTTCCGCCGCACCCTGCGCCGCAACCTGCGACGCGGCGGCGACATCGTCGACCTCGCCTTTCTGCGCAAGCGGCACCAGCGGCTCAAGCTCGTGCTCTTGTGCGATGTCAGCCGCTCGATGGATCTGTACAGCCGCTTTCTGATCCAGTTCATCTACGCCCTGCAGAACCGCTACCGCCACATCGAGACTTTCGCCTTCAGCACCTCCCTCCAGCGAATCTCCCACGCTCTGCAGAGCTCCTCCCTGCCCGGCGCTCTCGACGAACTCGCCCTTTGCGTGCCCGGCTGGTCAGGAGGCACCCGCATCGGCGCCAGTCTTCACACCTTCGTCGAGCGCTACGCCGACTCTCTGCTGGACCGGCACACCGTCGTCCTTCTCCTGAGCGACGGCTGGGACACCGGAGATGTGGAGCTGTTGGAGCGCAGCCTCTTCGACATTCGACGACGGGCCCACGCCCTGGTGTGGCTGAACCCGCTGATGGGGAATCCCGACTTCCGCCCCGAGACAGCTGCCTTGAAGGCAGCCCTACCCCACGTCGACCTGTTGGCTCCGGCCCACAACGTCGCCGCCCTGCGGGACCTCGTAGGCAAGCTCGCCATCCTGCGCCCCGCGCTCAGAGGATCGCAGTCACCAGTAAAATCCGCCGCCGAAGAGCAGGCCGCTACCGATGCTCCCGGTCCACAAGGGGGGAGCCCCGCGAAGAAACGACCCACCTCGGGCGACAATCTCATGACCCTGGCAAGACAGCGGAAACAGAGTAAGGGGTAGAATCGCCGCCGTCCGCTTGGCGTCGGCTCTCACCCGTCGCGCGCGAACTCCTGCTGTCGGCGCTGGGATGTCGCCCTGTGTCTCTCGAAATCTCCTGCACGACAGCGAAAACAGCGCAAGACGTGCTCTTCACGTCAGACCGTCACCGCGCCACTACCACTTCAAGACGTCACTTCATCGCCAGCCAGCGGCAATTCCCAGGCGCGCACGGAATCCTCCAGCTCGACGTCAAGTCCGATGGCGAGGCGATTGATGTAATTGAAGTAACAGATGATCTGAGTGGCGTCGTGAATGGCATCGTCGTCAAAGCCATACGCTCGCAGCAGTTCGATATCGCCGTCCCCGATCCCGGCAGGATCGTCGGTGAGCCGTTCGGCATAGCCGCACAGCGCCACGTCGGACGAGCTGAGATTGGCTGTGCGCCAGTCCGTTGCCAGCCGATGAACGAAGGCATCTGCGTCCGCGTCACTCAGTTCGTTCTTGGCGACCTCAGCACGGAGGTCGTGAGCGTGGGCGCGCAGTCAGTAAACACATCGATTCCGCACCGACACGACCACGGCAAGCATTTCGCGCCGCAACCGCGACAGCGTTGAGGGCGCGTGCATGAGAGCGCCGTACAACTCCATGGAGGCCTTGAGCACCGGCGGATTGCGGCTCATGAGGCCGACTATGTTCCAGATGCGCCCGGCGCGCCCGATGGCGTCGTCGTACTGCTGCTTAAGCGGGCCCGAAGCCTCTGCAGGCGGTATCGTCGCTATCCTCGGCATTGATTTCTCACTCTCCGGCGCTATTGTGATCGCCAGTCATTCTCTCGTAGTCTTCTGGCGTGTCCGCATCGGCGAACAGCCCCGCATCATCTCCTACCGGCACCTCCACTACGCACTCCCCCCTGTCGGCCAGCAGCCCCCGAGCACCGCGATCCCCCACCAACGCTATCAAAGCTTTCCTGTGACCGGTCCCGAAAACTACCGGATTCCCCCGCCGCCCCCCGGCCACCGGCACGGCGATGCCCTGTGGATCTCCAGTCTCGACGAACGCCCTGCACAAGGCCGCCAGCACCTCCGCCTTAACCATGGGCATATCCCCCAGCGCGAACAGATACCCCTCGGTCTCCTCCCCGCACGCCAGCACGCCACAACGCACCGAGGTGGACAGCCCCTCCTCATATCGATCGTTGACGACAACCTCCACCGGATACCCCTCCACCACATCCCCAACCAGATCCCGCTCATAGCCGACCACGACAATCACCCGCTCAAAGCCCACACTCAAGACCGTCTCCACCACAGCCTGCACCAGAGCCCTGCCGCCCTCCCAGCCCAACAGCAGTTTATTCTTCGCCCCCATCCGTCGGGAACGCCCGGCAGCGAGGATGACCGCGGTTAAGGGGAAGTCAGGCACGATAGTGAGTCGGGTTGGGATGGGGGCGATTGCGATCCTGGGTACGCTTGAAGGCTGTATTTAGGGAGCGGTTCGGCCATGCGAGGGCCCGCCCGACCCCGGCACCACCGTACTACCTCGATCGCGACCGCTTGATTTCTACAACCTCCCCCACAATACTCAAGGCAATCTCCGCCGCCGTCTCCGCCCCGATATCCAACCCCACCGGACCCCGAATCCGCCCGATGTCCTCGTCGGAGAACCCCTCGGCGCGAAGCCTCTCGCGGCGCGCCGCCTGGGTCTTCCTACCGCCGAGCGCACCGATGTAGGCCACCGGCGCCCTGAGGAAGATCTGCAAAGCCGGGTCGTCGATCTTTGGATCGTGCGTGAGCAGGACGGTATAGGTGTCCTCGTTGAGGTCCAAGTCGGCCAGGACCTCCTGTGGCCACTTCGCGTGCAGCTGCGTCGGTGCCACCGCGAAGCGCTCCGGCGCCGCGAAGACCTGACGGGGATCGATGACGATCGTCTCCAGATCCAGCACCTGCGCGTAACGCACCAGGGCGACGGAAATATGGCCCGCGCCTACGATCAGCAGCTGGTCCTTCCTGGGAAAGACGTGGGCGAACACGGGCGTTCCCGCCACCTCCTTCAACCCGCTCGTGCGCTGCCCGTACGCCTCCAGGGCGGCCGCCACCGCGCCCTCGGTCTGCTCTCCCCAGTCGCCCACCGCCAATCCGTCGGGGCTCACCAGCAGGTGGGGGGGAAGATCCCTCGGCTCGAGCCGGGTCAGGAGAACGGCCGGCCGATTGGCCTCCAGTCGAGAGTGCAGCTGCGCCCACACCGCCCGCGCTCCGGCATCCTCCGACACCGCCGGATGGGTCTCCACGAAGACGGACACCTCGCCGCCGCACGACAGACCGACTGACCAGGCGGTCTCGTCGTCGACACCGTAGGTGACCCGTTTCGGGGAACCGAAGCTCAGCACCGCCTGGGCTTCTTCGATGACCGCCCCCTCTATACAGCCGCCGCTGACGGAACCAGCCACGCGCAGATCGTCCCCCACGATCATGCCCGAGCCCGCCGCTCTCGGCGCCGACCCCCAGGTCTCGATCACCCGCGCCAACGCAAACGGGCGTCCCGCCGACGTCCACTCTCCCATCTCGTGCCAGATATCTCTCATCGCCCGTTGATCCAATCGTAAGAAGCCCCACTAAGCGATCTCGTACACTCCATCTTGCAATGTGGATCCTGGTCTCTCCTGCGGTGCATGGCCCCCGTTGAGTCGGTCGTTCCGATGAGCGCCGGTCAGACACCGCTCAACTACCCGATTATTGGAGATTGACACGGCAGTGGCGAGAACGCTATATAGTAACCCTCTCTCAACCGGGAGTCGATGCCGCGCGCATCTATTCATCGAATACGAGACCCTTTTATCCTCGGGTGAAGCATAGTGCACTTGGAAGGCAGTCACCAGCTCGCCGCATCGCCGCAGGCGGTGTGGAAGCTGCTCAACGATCCGGACGTCTTGGCCAGACTCACCCCCGGGCTTGCCGAGCTCAATTCCCAGGAGAAGGAGGACAGCTACGAGGCCGTCTTTCAGATCAAGATGGGTCCCATCAACAGCGGCTTCACGGGGACCCTTGAAGTGAGAGACAAATCCGAGCCCCTCAGCTACCGGCTCGTTATCGGCGTCAAAGGCCGCATCGGCACCATCGACGCCGAGGGGACCTTCGGCCTGCGACCCAAAGGCAGCGACACCGACGTATCCTTCAGCGGAGACGCCAGGATGACGGGGGTCATCGCCCGCATGGGCCAGCGCGTACTGTCTGGCGTGGCAAAAATGTTTACCAACCAGTTCTTCCAGGGACTGGAACGCGAGCTTCTACCAGTGCAAGGAGCAGTGATCTCCGGCCGAGCCGGATTCACACAGGAGGCAAGTATGGCGATACCCATTGGCGTAACCGTAAACGGAGAGCAGCGCGAACACGAAGTGGAACCGAGGCTGTTGCTCGTCCAGTATCTGCGCGAAGTCCTGACCCTGACCGGGACCCACGTGGGCTGCGACACCAGTAGCTGCGGCGCCTGCACGGTGATCTTCAACGGTCGCGCCGTGAAGTCGTGCACGCTGCTGGCGGTCCAGGCCGATGGCGCCGAGATAACCACTATCGAAGGTTTGGCGCCAGACGGCGAGCTCCACCCCATCCAGAACGGCTTTCACCAGGAGCACGGGCTCCAGTGCGGTTTCTGCACGCCGGGCATGATCCTGACCGCGTGGCAGCTGCTGGAGCGCAATCCCGATCCGACGGATGACGAGATCCGCCACGGCATCGAGGGCAACTACTGCCGCTGCACCGGCTATGACAACATCGTCCGCTCCGTCAAACACGCCGCCAACGAGCTGGGATAGAAAGGAGGATACCATGGCAAGCGTACGTGGACAGTCCGTAAAGCGCGTTGAGGATAAGAGATTCATCACCGGCGAAGGCAGATACGTCGACGATATCGTGCTGCCCAAAATGACCTATGCCGCCATCGTCCGCAGCCCCCACGCGCACGCCGAGATCAAAGGCATCGACAGCTCGGCGGCCAGCTCGGCGGCCGGGGTCGTAGCCGTGCTGACGGGTCAGGAAATGGCCCCCGACCTCGTTGGCGGTCTGCCGGCCGGCTGGCAGGTCGATTTCAAGAACGGCGACACCATGAAGGAGCCGCCTCATCCCCCGCTGGCCGTAGACAAGGTCAGGTACGTAGGTGATGCCGTTGCCGTAGTCATCGCCGAGACGCCGGCACAGGCCGTCGATGCGGCCGAGCTCGTGGACGTGGACTACAATGTCCTGAAGGCCATCGTCGACGTGGTCAAGGCCGCCGAGCCGGGCGCTCCCCAGATATTCGACGACGTGCCCAACAACATAGTCTTCGACTGGGGCCTGGGCGACGAGGAAAAGACGGACAAGGCGATGGCTGATGCCCACCACGTCACCACGATTGAGTTCGACAATCAGCGATTGGTCTGCAACGCCATCGAACCCCGCTGCGCCATTGGCGACTACGACGGTGCCAGGGACCACTACACCCTGTACACCACTACCCAGAACCCGCACGTCATCCGCCTGCTGATGTGCGCCTTCGTCATGGGCCTCCCCGAGCACAAGGTGCGGATCGTCTCGCCCGACGTGGGCGGTGGCTTCGGCAGCAAGATCCCGCACTACGCCGAAGAAGTGATCGTCGTCTGGAGTTCCAAGAAGGTCGGTCGGCCGGTCAAGTGGACGGCGGAGCGCTCGGAGAGCTTCATCACCGATACTCACGGCCGCGACCACCACACCAAGGCGGAGATGGGGTTCGACCAGGACGAGAATATGGTGGGCCTTCGGGTCAAGACGTTCGCCAGTATGGGCGCCTATCTCTCCACCTTTGGGCCGTGCATTCCCACCTATCTCCACGGTACTCTCATGCAGGGGTTGTACACCACGCCCGCCGTGTACGTCGATGTGACCGCGGTATTCACCACCACCACCCCGGTGGATGCGCTTCGCGGGGCAGGCCGTCCGGAGGCCACCTACCTGATCGAGCGCCTCGTCGATCAGGCCGCTCACGAGATGGAGGTGGATCCCGTAGAGCTGCGACGGAAGAACTTCATCCCCCCCTTCGACGGCGTAAATCAACCGGGTTACGAGACTCAGGTCGCCCTCGTCTACGACAGCGGCGACTACGAAGCCGTCTTGAAGAAAGCTCTGGACATGGCCGGATACGAAGAGCTGCGCCTGGAGCAGGCGGCCGCCCGCGAACAGGGGCGCTATATCGGCATCGGCCTCTCTACCTACATAGAGGCCTGCGGCATCGCCCCGTCCGCGGTGGTGGGCTCTCTGGGGGCCCGCGCGGGCCTCTACGAGAGCGGCACCGTGCGGGTCCAGCCCACGGGCAAGGTCACCGTACTAACCGGCAGCCACTCTCACGGCCAGGGCCATGACACCACCTTCGCCCAGCTCGTCTCCGACAGCCTCGGCATCCCCATGGAGGATGTGGAGATTGTCCATGGAGACACCGACCTCGTCCCCTTCGGCATGGGCACCTACGGCTCCCGCTCTCTTGCCGTGGGTGGCGTGGCCATCTCCATGAGCCTCGACAAGGTCAAAGAGAAGGGCGCCAAAATCGCCGCCCACCTGCTCGAAGCGGCGGAGGAAGACCTGGAATTCGCCGAGGGCAGCTGGACGGTGAAGGGCACGGACCGATCCGTCGGCTTCGGCGACGTCGCCCTCACCGCATATGTGCCCCACAACTACCCGGAGGGCCTCGAGCCCGGGATGGAGTTCACCAGCTTCTACGATCCGGCCAACTTCACCTTCCCCTATGGCGCCCACATCGCCGTCGTCGACGTCGATGTCGAGACCGGGGTAGTGAAGCTCAAGCGCTACATCGCCTGCGACGACGTCGGCAACGTGGTCAATCCGATGATCGTCGACGGCCAGGTCCACGGCGGTGTCACCCACGGTATAGGTCAGGCCCTGATGGAGGGGGCGATCTACGATGACGAGGGACAGCTCGTCAACGGCTCCTACATGGACTACGCCATGCCCCGTGCCGATGATCTCCCCTCATTCGAGACCGGCCGCACCGTGACCCCGTGCCCGCACAATCCCCTGGGCGCCAAGGGCGCCGGCGAGACCGGCACCATCGGCTCCACGCCGGCTGTCGTCAACGCCGTCATCGACGCCCTCTGGCCCCTCGGGGTCAGGCACCTGGAAATGCCGCTCACTCCCCAGCGCGTGTGGCAGGCCATTCGCGACGCCTCCAACTGACCGAAAAAGCAGGAGCGAACCGAGATGATACCAACCGAATTCGACTACCATCGCCCCGCATCGGTCGACGAGGCACTCGACCTGCTGAGCCGGCACGGCGACGACGCCAAGCTCTTTGCCGGCGGCCACAGCCTGCTTCCGGCCATGAAGCTCCGGCTCTCGTCTCCGACAGTCATCATCGACATAAGCCGCCTGGAAGACCTCAAAGGCATCGGAGAGGAAGACGGCCACGTCGTCATCGGCGGCGGCGCCACCCACCACGTGATAGAGTCATCTGACCTAGTGAAGCAGAAGACCCCGCTCTTCGCCCAGGCAGCCGCCGTCATCGGCGACGTCCAGGTGCGCAACATGGGGACCCTGGGGGGCAGTGTCGCCCACGCCGATCCGGCCGCCGACTATCCCGCCGCCGTGCTCGCCTCGGACGCCGAGATCCGCGTCGTGAGCCCGGGGCGCGAGCGCAGCATCGCGGCCGAGGACTTCTTTCTCGGTCTCTTCACGACCGGACTTGAGATCGACGAGCTGATCGTCGATTTGCGGACACCGGCTCAGAGCGCCAACACCGGAACCAGCTATCTCAAGTTCCCTCACCCGGCCTCCCGCTTCGCCGTGGTCGGCTGCGCGGCGTCGGTCACCGTAGAGGGCGGCAACTGCANTGATGCCCGCGTCGCCTTCACCGGCATCTCCAACTCCGCCTTCCGCGACTCCGGTGTCGAANGGGGGCTGAAGGGCAGCTCCCTGGACGAAGTCGCCATCGCCGCTGCCGCGGACAAAGCCGCTGACGGCGTCGATCTTCTCAGCGACGCCTTTGCTGGGGAGGATTACCGGCGGAACTTGGCCAAGGTGTACGCGAAACGGGCGATTGCCGCTGCCGTGGCGGCTGCCTGATGGGGCTGATGCGCTAAGGGGTGTCGCTGCCTGGGCGCGAGCGACCTCCTCGTGGTCTCCCTGTTTCCAGCTGACGGAGCCGGCCTGTAGCGGGCCGGCTCTTTCTTATGTGCTGGCTACCATGGCTGACTGGGCACCGGTCTGGAATAACTGAGCGCAACGTAGCGAGCCGAAATGCATCGGGGGCCGGTTGGTAACGGTTTTCGCCCTCTGCACTAGTACAACGCGGTTCTCGGACTTCGCCCGGGAAACGGGGCGCCTTCGGCGCAGCTCGAATCTGCACGTCGTTTAAGTGGCTGTTTGTGCTTGGCCACGGCCATCAACCCGGACGCAAGTCGCCGGGGAGCGTTGGCCACACCCCCGCAGAGCGGCCCAGATTGCCTCACTCATCCACCGGATACCCCGCATCCGTCCACCCGCGATAGCCGCCGTCCATGGAGATGGCGTTTGCATACCCCATCTTCTGCACGTTGTCGGTCGCCAGCGCCGACCGGTACCCACCGCCGCAATAGAGGACGATCTCGGTGCTGTAGGAAGGGAAGTGCTCCTCGATGTCGCGCTCGATGATCCCTTTGCTCAGGTGCTTGGCGCCGGGCAGATGTCCCTCCTCCCACTCGCTCTCCTCCCGCACGTCGATCAGGTGGAGCTCCTCTCCGCTGGCGATCCGCTCCTTGATTTCATCGATCGTCGTCTCCCGAATACGACTTCTCGCCTCGTCGCAGATCTTCTCGAATCTCACGGTGTGGTCCATCTCCAATCCCCCTGTCGTCAGTACGGCAGTTCCTCGTACGCCTGAAAGACGACACTCAGATCCCTTTTCGCCCTCTCGAAATCCGAATACGGCTTCCTCCCCTTCTCCTCCAGGCACTTTATAAAATCCCGCGTCATCTCCCCGTACCCCATGAGGTCGCGCACCCCGGGGAAAGTCAGGCCGCGGCGCCCCTCCCCCTTGATGTGAACGTAGATACCATTGCTCTCGAAGAGGATCCGCCCCCTGTCCCCCTCGATGACCGAATGCTGGAACACCCCCTTCAACAGCGAGCGTCTGTCCCAGGCGTAGTGCAGACTGCCTGCGAGCCCATTCCACCGAAGCTGCACCTTCGCGTGCCTTTCTTCCCTCCCCCCCCCTCGCTTCAACGTCGGGAACTCCGCTGCGATCTCACTGGGGGCGCGCAGCTCCGGTATGGCCCCACCACTATGGCTTGCCGCGTCGCCCCCTCCTGGGTCGAATTTCAGCGGGGATTCCTCCGCCGTTCCCCGACCCTCTGCGGAGACGCGCTGCGCCGGAGCCCCCGCCCCTTCGTGCTCCGCTTCTGCTGTGTCCACCGGGACTCCCGTCGTGCTCTCTCCAACCCCGTCAGCACCTCCCCTGGGCGCAGCAGCCGCCAACGCCGTATCCGCCAGGTCCGCCATGAGGGCGATGAAGTGGATACCCCCTTCCAACAGGGCTCCGTACGCGCTTTTCCATCCCTCCGCGCTCTGTTGTGTCAGCTTCTTCACCACCATCCGCTGCACCGCGCCGATGCCGTCCCACTCGATCACCTCCTTCATCAGCGCCAGCGACGGTTTGTAGTAGTAGTTCTCCGCCACCATGAGCACGGCTTCCGGTCGCGCTGAAAGCGCCGCGCCGATCTCGTCGACCTCGGCCCGGCTGGCGCACATCGGTTTCTCCACCATCACCGCCTTACCCGCCTCCAGAGCTTGCACCACCTGAGCCGTGTGGACATCAGGAGGCGTGGCGATCACCACGCCGGCCACCTCCTCCATGGCCAGCAGATCCTCGTAGCGCTGGCAAACGCCGACGCCGCCGAATTGCTGCCTGAACTCCTCCGCGCGCGCTCGTCTGCGGCTGCAGAACACCAGCTCCGCGTGGGGGGCCAGATTGCGCGCGTGCACCCGCCCGATAGCGCCGCAGCCGAGCAGGCCGATTCTCTTCACAGCGACAGCTCCGCGCCCAGACGCTCGGCCACGCGAAGCGCATTGGCGCAGATGGTGAGGCTGGGATTGACACCGCCCGAAGCGGGGAAACAGCTGCCGTCCAGGACGTAGAGATTGTCGACCCCCCGGAAGCGGCAGTCGGCGTCCAGCACACTGTCTTCGAGTGAGTGGCCGCACCGCACGGTACCCACCGCGTGAGAGAACGAGTCGATCTCGTGCACCCGCGTCATCAGGGCGCCCGCCGCCTTGAGTAGTCGACGCGCCTGACTAATAAGCAGATCGCGCCGCTCGAAGTCGGCGTCCGAATACTGGTGATCTACCTTCACCGTTTCCACCCCAAAGGCGTCGAGCTCGCCGGACAGCTGCACGGCGTTGTCNAACTGCGGCTCGTCCTCGGCGATGCACAGCAGGTTCTGCATGTAGGGCGCCGCGGCTCCCGCCAGTCTCTTGACGCCGGCCGGAGCGAAGTGGCGAATGGCACTGGCAGGGGGCGTGTAAATGTCCTGAATCACCCCGGTCGCCCTCCCGTGCCGGTCCCGGTGCTCCTCGTAAAACTCGCTGAAGCACAACTGTTTGTGAAACACCTTCTCCGGATTGGTGCGGAAGGGGAAGACGCCAGCCACCACCGAGTTGCAGTGGCGCATCAGGAACCGCCCTATCAGCCGGCTGCCGGGAAAGCGCCCGAGTCCGGAACGCAGCAGGATGCCGGGGCTGTGCAGGGCGCCGGCCCCCAGGACGAACAGCCCGCTCCGCAGCTCGAACCTCCTCCTGCTCGTCATGTCCACACAGTGCACGGCCCGCACCTTCCCTTCCGACTCCTGGAGCCGGTCCGCGATCGTTCCGGCCATCACCTCCGCTCCCAGCTCCTGAGCCCGGCGCAGAACGGTGGTCGTGGCATCGTTCTTCGCCTCAATCCGGCACGGAAAGCCGTCGCAGGTGATGCAGCGGATGCAGACCGGGCGACTCTCGTCCGCGAAATTGATGGCCAGGGGGATCCTGAAGGGCCGCAGACCGATCTTCTCCGCCGCCGCCTGGATCCGACGCGCCGGCGGGGCGAGCTCGATCGGGGCGGAAGGGTACTCCTCACTGCGATGGGGCTCGCATGCGTCCACCCCCGATTCGCCGTGTACCCCCAACAGCTGCTCTGCTTCACAGTAGTGCTTCTCCAGAGCATCGTAGCCGATCGGCCAGCTCTCGAAGTCGCTCTCCCGCAGGCGCAGGGAAGCGCCTCCGTAGAACACGGAATTGCCCCCCACGACCTCGTTGGGAAAGAGGGCGGCGTACTGCCGCTGGCCGTATTGCCGCACCCGCATCGGCGACTCGCTGCGATAGCGTTGCTCTATCAGGATTTTTTCCGCATCCCAGTCCCCCTCGTCCCTCTGTGCCTTGCCGCCCCGCTCGAGCACCACCGTCTTCAGGCCGGCCCTGGCCAGGGCATAAGCGGCACAGGATCCCCCGAAGCCGGATCCTATGATGACCGCGTCGTAGTGCACGACCGCGTCAGGCCTTCACTCGTGCCCGGTGGCGAGCGCGGCGAGTGGAAGCGCACGCACCTCGAATATGTAGAGCACAATCAGTGCTCCGATGATGACGAGAGCGAGAACGTGGAATTTCCTGCGTGTCTCCAGCCGCCTCTGGATGCGCTCGAGATCGGGCCTGAACTTGCCGGACATGTTCCTCTGGATGTAGGTCTTGTAGTACTCGATGGTGAAGCGCTCGAGACCGCCGTTCATGTAGATGAGGAATCCGAGGGGTACCGGGGCGAGCGGGTCGTCGATGACCCAGAAGAGGGGGCTGAGTAGCGCCAGCACCACACCCGAGCGCTGAAACTTACCCGGCTTGAACCCCTCGAAAGGGGCGTCCTTGTAGGCCCCGCCCAGAGAGACGAGGAGACCGGTGCCGTACGCGACCACGGCGAACCAGACGAAGTTCTGCACCGGCACGTCGATGAGGGTGAGTGAGAACACGATGATGACCAGCACCGTGCCGACGGCGTAGCGCAGAAAATCGCTGGGCACGTAACGGCCGAAGAAGGTGATCCGCGAGGGCACGAAATATTTTGACTGATCCTCGGTGCGGAAGAATCCCTTGTAGAGCTCGGCCAGAAAACGCTCGACACCCATGACCAGGAAGAACAGCTGAAAGAGCCCAAGCTGTTGCAGGTTGTCGCGGCAGGGCGGCAGGGCGTAGAGCACCAGGAAGATGACGACGTGGAAGTAGATGCTGCGCGGAAAGGTGCGGGGCTTGAAATCCTCGTAAGGGGAATCCTTGAATGCACCCCACAGGGAGGTGTACAGGCCTGACGCGATCACCACGGTCAGACTGACGGGCAAGTTCATGGTCTCCACAGTCGTCTCGCTTTGCGAGGGACACCGGCAAAGGTGCAAGGAGGTGCGCGCTCGATGAGCGGCGCTCGCCGGAGGATATTGGACGCCATGGGCCAAACAGCCCTTAGCGACTTGAAGAGATTGACTATTCTACCGCACGTGGGAAACCGGGGCAAGCTGAGGCCGGTTAGTGGGCAGCTCGCTCTCGCCCCCAGCTACCCGCTTTTTCAAAATCCGTCCCAACCCTTATCTTCGTTGGTTGCGTTTCGAGTTTGTTCTGTCTCGCTCCTGCTACACCACCACCG
>PBRM01000027.1 GCA_002725915.1 Gemmatimonadota bacterium | reverse complement strand
GGCGACGCCGCGCTGGAACTCGCGCAAGGCTTCTTCCTCGTCGCGACGGCCGTCGTCTGCCGGCGCCCCCCTGCGCGTTTCCCCAATCAACCGGCGACCCTCTTCCTGAGTGATCGCCCCACTGTCAACGGCCGCCTCGATCTCCCGAATCCGGTACTCGATCGCCTGGCGCTCGACGTCCGAGGCATCCTCAATGTTTCCAACGGTGGATAATTTGAGAGTGGTCTCGGTGCCGTCCTCGTCCGCCGATGGACCGGTCGCGTCTGACTGCACAGAACTTTCGCTGTTGCAGCCGATGCCCAAGGGGGCCAGACCCACCATCAGGACGAGTACGCTGGCCTGCGCCAAACGCCAGATCGCGGAGCGCTCGATGGGATTTGTGATCATCATTGCTGAATCTCCTTTCAAGGATGCGGCGACTATTGATTTCGCTCGCCATGGCCGGTGGACGGAGCACCGGTCTCCCCTCCTTCTTGCTCGTCGAGCAGCGCGCGGATGCGAGCGATCTCGTCGGGCGTGATTTTCTTGTTCTCGATCAGCTGGGTGATCAAGGGAGCCAGCGAGCCGGCGGTCAGCTTTTGCGACAGGGCTTCGAGTTGGCCCCCGCCATACGCCGTCCGCGAAACGGTGGCTGAGAAGAAATGGATCGACAGCGTCCGATCGCGCTCGACGTAGCCTTTCTCTTCGAGGCGCTGGAGCAGTTTCTGCACCGTCCCGTGCTGGGCCTTGGCCGCGTCCGGATACCGCTGCTCTCTAATCTTGCGGGCGGTCAGGCGATCGGTCTGCCAGAGCAGGTCCATGATGGCGAATTCTGCATTGGTCAGAGGGTCCACAGCCATCCACCTCAATCGTTTCGGGTCGAATACGACAATCTATCGGCAAACTACGATATTTCGTCTTTGGGTCAAAGGAGGCCCCCCATTTCTTCCCGGCTTCCCGCTTCTCACCGCATACTGAGCCTCATTAAGAGCGCCAGGATGCGGCAGGTCACTGACATGGCCACTCGACCCTAGACCCCGCCTGCTACTACACTGAGCCAATATTCAGGTACGTCTACCGAATAAATAGATAGACTTAACCATAAACAGGTAAATTTATCGCCTGATCGTCGGGCCTTGCGGTCAGTCGCCGTGTCGCCGATAGTCGTCACGATTGCAACGTAGGCGCCGGTAACGGCGGACGCTTCGGCCTCCGGCACGGACCGACGGAATGAAAATGGCTATACGTGGACTACAGGGTCTCACGGACTGCTAAATCACGAGTAGGCTGCGTCCATTGGCGGACGACCCGCTAGCGGCGAGGCGGAGGGATCGGGATGAGCGAGTTCAAGACGGAAGATCTGGGCCACGGTTTCCAGCATCACGGCGTGGCCAGCCCCATCAGCAACCACCGCGGCACGGTGGCTACGGTGGACGGCGAGGGTCGCAACGTCGTGCTGCTGTGGCTGTTCGATCACCGCGGCGGTTACGCCTTGTTGATGATCGATGCTGAGACCGGGGAGAGCGAGGAATTCCCCATGCCCTTTCCCCAGAAGGGCGACTGTCCCTTCACCTCGATCCTGTCCAGCCGCAATCGATTTTACACCCACTTCAACGAGTATTTCACCGAGTTCGATCCGGAGAAGCGGTCTTTCACCTTCTCGGAGCAGACGGTCCCCCGCATGGCGATGGGTATGACGGAGGACGACGACGGCGGCATCTGGGCGGTCTCCTACCCCGACAGCGGGGTGATGCGCTACGATCCGGAGAGCGGTCAGTTCAGAGATTTCGGCCACGTGTACAAGCAGAACTGGCCGCAATACCAGCGCCACGTGGCCGCCGACGACGCCGGCTGGCTTTACTTCGCGGTGGGTAGCACCGCCTGCCAGATCATCGCCGTCGATCCCGACAGCGGGGAGGCGCGTCCGGTGCTGGCGGAGGAGGAGCGGCGCCAGGGCAGCTCGTACGTGTACCGCGACCTGGACGGGAAAGTGTATGGGCTGGCCGTCAGCCCGGCAACCGATGATGGATGGTACCGGTTCCACCGGGGCGAGTGGCAGAAGATCGGCGCCGACCACCAGAAGCGAGAGAAGCCGATCATCACCGAGAGCCAGTCGCTCTTCCACACCGCTTTTCCCGATGGCAGCACCCTGAAGCGCTGTGACCTGGTGGATGGCGTGGTGGCGGTGGAGGATCCGGCAGGTGCGGTGCGGCAGGCGACTTTTCAGTACACCAGTGAGGGGGCTCACCTGATGGGTCTGGCGACGGCGCCGGATGGCACCATCTGCGGGGGCACCGCCTTCCCCATGCGATTCTTCAGCTACCACCCGCGGCGGGATGAGTGGACGAACCGCGCTTGCTACATTCAGTGGAACACGGTGGCGTGCGGGGGGGACCGATTCTTCGTGGGCGGGTACACCGGTGGCTTTCTGCTTGAATGGGACCCGGCGCGGGAGTGGGTGGCGACCGAAAAGGACAACCCGGAGTCCAACCCGCGGTTTCTCACTCAGTGCGCTCCGACCATCAACCGGCCACACATGCTGCTGGCTCACCCGGACGGAGAGACGCTGGTACTGGCCGGCACGCCCGGGTACGGCTACACCGGTGGCGGACTGTTGTTCTGGAATCGCAAGACGGGTGAGGAGACGGTACTCGAGCACAGCGACCTCATTCCCGAGCAGTCCACCATGAGCCTGGTGCCGCTGCCCGGAGGCAAGCTGCTGGGCGGCACCACGGTGGCCCCCGGTACTGGAGGGGAGCAGAAGGCGACGGCGGCGGAGCTCTATGTAATGGACGAGTCGTCGAAGCAGCTGGATTGGCGGTCGGTCGTGTTCTCCGGGGTGAGCGAATACACCGACATGTGCCCCGGCCCGGACGGCCTGGTCTACGGCTTCACCGACCGCAAGCGGTTCTTCGTCTTCGACTCGCGGCAGAGGCAGGTGGTGCACGAAGAGGAGACCGAGGGGGAGTTTGGGGTGACGACTTATCAGCAGGGGCCTCGGGTTTTCATCCGCGGTCCGGGGGGCGAAATCTACGTGTTGTTTGTGAAGGGGATCGCCCGTGTGGACGTGGACACTCACGGCATCGAGATGCTGGCCGAGTCGCCGCTGCCGGTCGGTCCGGGCGGAGACATCCTGGACGGGCGTATCTACTTTGCCAGCGGGTCTCATCTGTACAGCTACGGGCTGGGCACGTGAACAGGCGGCGAAAATCAGCGGCGCGATCTCGGAAGGAGAGCGAATGAAGGGTGGGGACCTGCTCATCGAGTGCTTGAAGGCGCAGAACGTGCGCTGTGTCTTCGGCATGCCGGGCACGCAGAATATCCAGATCTACGACTCCCTTCTGCGCTGCGGCGCCGGTGTCATCGACCACTACCTGGTCCGCCACGAATACGCGTCGACCATTATGGCCGACGGGTACGCGCGGGCAACCGGCGAAGTGGGGGTCGCCCTGACCGTGCCCGGGCCGGGGGCCAGCAACGCCTCCACCGGTCTGCTGGAGGCGTTCACCGATTGCGTGCCGGTGCTGCTGATCACCGGTCAGAGTGAATCCCGGTTCTACCACCGGCATCCGAGCAAGATGTTCCACGGCCTCGATCAGATGAGCTTCTTCGAGCCGATCACCAAATACTGCGCCATCGCGCGGACAGTTGAGGATATCCCGCGGCTGGTAACCGAGGCGTTCAGGGCGATGCGGTCGGGCCGCCCGGGGCCGGCGATGCTGGAGTTTCCCCAGGATGTGATCCTCGGTGAAGGTGAGGCGCTGGTTCCACCGCGGGTTCAGCGGGCCGAGGACGGCGAGCCGGACGCCGCGGCGATTGCCTGGGCCGCCCAGCGCATTCGGGAAGCGGAGAGGCCGATCCTGCTGGCGGGCTCGGCGGTGATCTCGGGAGACGCCTGCCGGGAGCTGCGCGAGCTGGCCGAAAAGCTCCAGGCCCCGGTGGCGGTGACGCGGTTGGGTAAGGGGGCGCTGCGGGAGGACCATCCGCTGGCGCTGAGCAACATCGGGGGCTTCCTTGGCGCCGAGGCGCTGAAATTGGCTGACTGCGCCGTGGCCGTGGGCTGCCGATTCACCTCCATCGATACGCGCCAATGGAGTCTGGAGCTGCCGAGTCCACTGATCCAGCTGGATCCTGACGAGCGTGAGATCGGGCGCGAGTACTCCTGCGAAACCGGGATCGCCGGCGATCTCAAGACGATCCTGCGCGCGCTGACCGAGCAGGTGAAAACAGGCGGAGCGGTCGCGTGGGAGCCCGAGCTTCAGGGGCTGCGGGCGAGCTTCAAGGCGCAGCCCCTCCTGCCGCTGCTGCCGGAGATACGGGAGGCGCTGCCCGACGACGGCATCCTGTCCGTCGATGTGCACGGCATCGGCTACGCCACCTTTGCCGAGTACCCGGTACTCGAGCCCCGCAGATTCCTCTATCCCTGTATCGGGGTGTCGCTGGGTCACGCCTTTCCGGCCGCCCTGGGCGCCAAGATCGCTCATCCGGACAGGCCGGTGATCTGCTTCAGCGGCGACGGCGGCTTCATGATGGGGTGCTGCGAGCTGGCCACCGCCATGCGCTACGGCATCGATGTGGTGACGATCGTCGTCAACGACGGCCGCCTGACCGCGATCAAGGGGGCGCAGCGCAGGGCCTGTGAGGAGAGGACTATCGACACCGATCTGAGCAACCCGGATTTCACCGCGCTGGCCCGTTCCTTCGGGGCCTGGGCGGAGTGCGTGGAGGATCTGGGCAGTTTCAAGGGGGTTCTTGAGGCGGCGCTGGCGGCGCGTCGGCCAGCGGTGGTCGAGGTGCGGCTGCAGGACAGGTCGGAGGAAGAGGTGATGGGGTGGATCGGATGGCTGCGGGATGGGCCGTTGCGGGAATAGGCGCGAAGTGGAGGAGGAGCTGAAGGGCGAGCGCGGATGCTGTCCGGGTGTCCCCTGGGAAAGCACGCGCAATTCCGTACCCTGTGGGTTTCGCTTCAGCTATCGCCGCATTGCCGTTACAGCTGTGATGGGTTGTGTAAGGTACCTGGGGCTAGAGGCGTCCCCAGCGCAGGAGAGGCAAGAGCAGACGGGAGTGCTCCACAAGATCCTCAAGCGCGTGGTCGCTCCGTACGCCTAGCCAGTAGCGGCCAGCAGGACGGCTTCAAAGGATGTCGCACACTTTCGGGGACGGGCTGACGGAGATAACCGCCCAAGGGCTGGCGGGGCGCTCCGATTGGGACGTTGGTGAGGGCCGCCGCGGCATCAGGAAGCGGTACCTGCTGTTGTGCGTTCTCCTTCTCTTGGTCGCAGCATTCGCCGTCTCCGTGGCGGTGTCTCTGATGGATCCCCTGTGGCCGGTCGTCCCCATCGACAACGGTTTTGAAGTCCTGTTCGAGAACGTGACTCTGGTGCCGATGGCGGGCGGAGAGGCCGTGCTGTCCGCAATGAGCGTGGCGACGCGGGACGGCCGCATCGCCGCGGTGGCGCCGGCTGGAGAAGTGGAGGTCAGCGGTACGGCCCGGCGAATCGACGGCACCGGGAAGTTCCTGCTGCCGGGCCTGACCGACATGCACGTTCACGTCGCCGATCGCACCGACCTGGCGCTGTTTCTCGTCAACGGCGTCACCACCGTGCGGGATCTGGGCGCCATGGAGGCTACCTTCCGGTTCAAGGACCAGATCGAGGCGGGTCACATGTTGGGGCCGCGTCTGTACCTGTCCACACCGATGCTCACCGGGAAGGACTTCGATCCCTTGGGCCGGACCGTGGCTTCAGCCGCGGAGGCGCGGGAGTACATCAGGTCGGTGGCTAACAAGGTGGATGTCGTCAAGGTGAAGGAGATGGACGAAGCGCTCTACGGCGCCATCCTCGACGAAGCGTTTCGCCTCCGGATCCCGGTAGCTGCACACATCCCGCGGGGGTTCGCCTTCGACCGTTACCTGCGCCCGGGTCTCACCTCCATCGAGCACATCGAGGAGATCGTCTCCTCCGTGATGCGCGACAACCTCGACTCTACCGAGGCGATCGCTTCCACGGTGGAGAAGATCAGGGCCGCGGGCGTGGCGGTGACGCCCAACTTGGTGACCTACCAGACCATCATCGCCATGATCGATGAGTGGGATACTTTCCTCGATCGTCCCCAAGCGGAGTTCCGGTCGTCTCTGGCGCGCCAGGTCGTTGCCGGTAATCTGGAGACGTGGGCGAGCGCCGATCTGGATCGCGTCGCCTGGGTGCGCAGGGCCCATCGCCTGCACGCTGGCATTACTCTGGCCCTGCGGGATGCCGGTGTAAACCTGCTGCTGGGGACCGATGCCAACGCCGTGGGCGCGATACCCGGCTTCAGCGTCCACGATGAGCTCGCCCTCCTGGTTGAGGCCGGTCTGACCCGTCTCGAGGCGCTGCAGTCGGCTACCGTTAACGCCGCCCGAGTACTGGGCGTCGAGAGCAGGGCCGGCACCATCGAGGTGGGAAAGGATGCGGATCTGGTGCTGCTGGCGGCGAACCCGCTGGACGATCTGGCGGTGCTGCGAGATCCGGCGGGGGTGATGAGGAACGGTCAGTGGCTGAGCGCGGAGGGAGATCTGGCCGCCATCAGAGAGGACGCGCGGTCCAACCAGTTGAGCCTCTACGCCGCGGTCGTGCGGCTGGCGGAGCACGTGGTCCGCAACTACTGAGCGCCGCGATCGGTCGGCGCGTATCAGCCTCGCACCTGGAACCCCCGTCCTTCCCGACGCTTGGCGCGTATCAGCCTCACACCGGGTTCAAGCGCTCAGGCAGCAACGCCTCACACCAGGTCCGGGTCGTCAGGCGGCACCGGCTGCGACTTGTCCCGGACGCCCTCGGGGGTGCTGTCGGCGAGGTAGCCGCCGTCCACATAGATGACCTGGCCGGTGATGTAGCTCGCCTCCTCGGAGGCCAGGAAGGCGACGACATTGCCGATGTCCTTCGGTCGGCCGCGAGCGCCCCAGGGGATGCGGTCGCGGTAGGCGCTGATGGTATCGGCGTCGAGGCTGGCGCCCAGTCCTTCGGTGGCGATGGCGCCCGGGCCGATGGCGTTGACGTTGATCTTGTGTTTGGCCAGGTCGACGGCCAGGCTGCGGGTCAGGGCGTTGACGCCGGCCTTGGCGACGTGGTAGGAAGAGGCGGTGAAGTGGGCGGTGGCGGCGAGGACGGAGCTGATGTTGACGATCTTGCCTCCCGCTCCGCGCGGGACCATGTGGCGAAGGACGGCGCGGCTGACGTGGAAGACTCCGTGGAGGTTCACCTCCAGGATCCCGTGCCAGTTATCCAGTGGCATGTCGCCGAAGGGTCCGTCATAGAAGAGGTAGATACCGGCGTTGTTGACGACGATGTCGATAGGGCCAAAGTCGCTCCAGGCGGAATCTACCATGCTTTCCACCGCCGGGTAGTCGGCGACGCTGGCGACGCTGGTCAGGGCGCGGCGGCCCAGCGCCTCGACCTCTCCGGCCACGGCTGAGGCCTTGGATGCATCGATGTCGTTGACGACGATGTCGGCGCCGGCCGCTGCCAGCGCCAGGGCGGAGGCGCTGCCGATGCCGCTGCCAGCGCCGGTGACGAGGGCGATCTTGCTGCTCAGGTCCATGATGGGCTCCTAGCGTTGCCAGCTAGCTTAGCTAGCCTGGTTTCAGGGGAACGCAATATCATGGCGGCTGCGGGTGCGGCCGTCAAGTCGGACCGGGTGGACGGCCGGCACTGATACGACTCCGTCACACCTTCGTCGATGGCCCGCAGGTGGTCTCGCGGACCCGCATGGGAGTGCATAACTTACTGGCATGAAAATCGGGGCGAGGGTGGGTGCGGGATGTACCTGGAAGGCGCTGTCGGTGGGTCTGGGTTGCGCCGTCTTCCTGGGCGTGTTCTCCACCTACAACGATATGATCATCAAGGGGTCCGGCCTGGCCACGTGGAACTGGACGCCGGGCGCCATCTGCGTCTTCTTCGTTCTGGTCGCTTTCGTCAACACACTGCTTCGCCTCATCCACCCCTCGCTGGCGCTGCAACGCGGTGAGTTGGCCGTCGCCTACTTCATTATCCTCGTGGCCAACACCCTTACCGGCCGCGGGTTCTCCAGCCAGATCCTGCCGGTGCTCACCGGCTCGACCTACTACGCCACCCCTGAGAACAACTGGGACGAGGTGGTCGAGCCTTACCTGTCGCGCTGGCCTCTGCCCGAGGGACGGCGGGCGCTGTGGCACTTCTACGAGGGCAGTCCTCTGGGAGAGGTGCCGTGGGAGACCTGGGTGATGCCGCTGTTCTGGTGGGGGATTTTCGCCCTCGCCCTGTTTCTGACCATGGCTTGCACCATGGTCATCTTGCGCAAGCAGTGGGTGGAGCACGAGCGTCTCTCCTATCCGATGGTGCAGTTGCCGCTGGCCATGATCGAGGACGACCGCCAGGGGTCGATCGTCAAGCCGCTGTTTCGCAGCCCCCTCATGTGGGCGTCGTTCGCCATCCCCTTTATCATGGGCTCGATCAACGCGCTGCACAACTACTACGAAGTGCTGCCGACGGTGACCGCCACGCTGCCGGGGATTCCGATTTTCCGCGGCATGGCCACCATCAGCTTGCGCATCAACGCCTCCATGGTCGGGTTCTCCTACTTCGTGCCGCGCAACATCGCTGCCGGGCTCTGCTTCTTCTACCTCCTGACCACGGTGCAGCGCGGGCTGTGGGGGTTTGTCGGCTGGGGCGGCAAGGAGGACGCCATGGGTCCCTACAGTCAGTACACGGACCCGGCCATTATCCACCAGGCCATGGGGGGGATGATCTTGCTGGGGTTGGGGATGCTGTGGATCGGCCGCCAGCATCTGAAGGCGGTCTTCCGCAAGGCGATCTTCGGGGATCCGACGGTTGACGACTCGGCTGAGATCATCTCCTACCGCAGCGCCGTGGCGGGGACGGCGGCGGGGCTGCTGGTGATGGGGGTGTGGCTGTGGCAGACGGGGATCTCGCCGCCCCTGGTGGCGATGCTGCTGTTTGCCGCCTTCATCATCTTCCTCACCATTTCGCGCATGGTGGCGCAGGGAGGCGTGGCCTCCATGTTCCCGCCCACCAACGCCCCCGACTTCGTCATCTCCGGTGTCGGCTCCACCGTTCTGGGCGCCCGAGGGATGGCCGGCCTGGCACTGTGCTACGCCTGGAGTGTCGACACCCTGATCCTGATGATGAGCGCCTGCGCCAACGGCCTGAAGTTGATAACAGAGGTGAATGTCGCCCGTCACCGACGCCTGTTTTCCGCCATCGTCGCCTGCATTGTCCTGACCTTGGGCGCGTCCATGGGGATGGTGCTCTACCTCAGCTACCAGTACGGGGCTATCAACCTGTCCAGCTTCTACTTCAACAATGTCTCCCAGTATCCTTTCCGCTTCATGGCCGAGGGCATCAACTCCCCTGTCGGTCCCAATTGGGAGGGGTGGCTGCACACCGGCATCGGCGCCGTTGTCATGGCCGTGCTGATGGCTGTGCAGCACCGTTTTCTGTGGTGGCCCTTCCACCCCCTCGGATACCCGATCAGCTGCGTCTTTGCCGGCATGTGGTTCAGCATGTTCCTGGGATGGGTGCTGAAGTCGGTGATCCTGAAATACGGCGGACCGACGCTTTTCCAGCGGCTGCGCCCCTTCTTCCTGGGGCTGATCCTGGGCGAGGCCAGCGTGGGGGGATTCTGGATCGCCGTCGACTACTTCACCGGCATGGAGGCCAACACCCTGCGGGGGATTTTCTTCGGCTAGCCCGTGGTTAGCGAAGCCGAGGCGACAGACACTCGTCGATCGCCTTGATCGAGTATGGCGAGGCTGGAGTCGATCTCCTGGTGGGAGTCATAAGTTCTGAATCCTAACGGTCCCACGGGAAGGCGAACGTCGGCGGATTGGCGTAGCGCTTCAGCGCGATCTTCAACTGCGCTCCGCATCCCGGGGCCAGACGCACGGAAAAAGCGGAGTGGTCGGCGCCGTACGCTTCCGTCACCCCGGCGGCGCTTTCCCCGAGGGTGACGCGGTCGAGTCGGTGCTCGGCGTAGGCGCCTCCCTGGACGACGACGGTGCGTTCGTACACCGGACTGGCGTTCACCAGAGACACGGTGACCTCGTCGTCGCCGAGCTTCTCCACCAGAGCGCCGACATCCTCCGGCAGCCCCGCTCGCCGACGGTGAGCGTCGAAGTAGCGCAAACGGCTGTGAAGGGCGTGGCAGGAGCGGCCCGTGGGCAGTCCGCCGAGCATCAGGCGGGTCAGCGACTCGGTGGTGGCCGGGTTGATGCCGTTCATGTCGTCGGACAGCCGCGTGTCGGGTGTGGTGGTGTCGGCGCGCATGCGCTCCAGCTTCTGGCGCAAGCGCTCCAGATCCTGCTCGAGCGCTCTCTCCGGGTAACTTGGGTTGTCGCCTTCCAGGAAGCTCACCCAGCCGTCTCCGCGCACCCGCTCCAGATCCTGACGATCCTGGGACCAGTACCACACCTCGAGGGCGCCGGAGCTGAAAGGGTGGGGTCGGTAGTCGAACCAGCCCTCGTCGCCGTGCATATAGGGGTAGTGCATCCGACCGTCGATCTCCTTTGCGTTGGCGTTGACAGCCTCGATGACACCGCGCCAGGCGTCGATGTAGGACAGTTTTCCGGTCATCAGCAGGCCGTTGGCGAAGCCGTAGTGAGGCCGGCTGTAGCAGGCGGGACGGTTTGCCCTGGCGCCGGTCTGCGGCACGGTGACGGTGAAGTTCCAGCCGTAGCAGCCGCCGTACCACTTGCCGCCGGTCTCGCCGCCGATGGTGCCGTCGAGGCCGATGTTGCTGGGGATGATGCCGCCGTTGTCGTCGGTGCGCTCGACCCAGGCATCGACGTATTCCAGCAGCCACTGCCGGTACTTCTCCTCGCCGGTGGCGGCGAACGCCACCAGACCCAGCTGCGTGGCGCCCAGGTTGAGCGGGTGGTCGCCGACGATGTCGGTGTACTCTCGGAAGTGATCGAGCATCTCCGCGTAAGTGCGCTCGCCGTGCCCGAGGGCGAAACGGTCCGCCACTTCGATGGGATCACCGGTCCAGTCGAGGGCGGTCGCCTTGCGCATCAGGGGTCCGCGGCTGCCGTTGAACATGGAGCGGATGATGCGATGCTCGGGGTCGTAATTGGGCGCCTGCGGATCCTCGTCCATGTAGAAGCCGGCAAAGCGGCGGCAACGGCGGATGTAGTTGGCGTCATAGGGGTCGCAGAGCCCGTACAGCAGAAACGGCGACAGCCCTTCGCCATGGTGGAACCAGTCGAGGGAGACGGGAAATTCTTTGTAGTACATGCCGTCTCGGGCCATCGGCACTTCGACCGTCTTCGCTTCCGTGTACTGGCGCAGATGACCTTCCAGGCCGCTTCGGAACAGATCGAGAATGCCGTCGTCAGCGCCGAGGGCGTGAAGCATCGTCCAGTTGAGCTGGTTCTCGGCGGCATCGTCGGGTCCGTCGTCGCCGCCCCAGCGGGGCACACATTCGAGGTAGCCGCGCCCGTCGAAATACTTGTCGTAGAACTCGGCACAGGCCTCTGCCTGCACCCTGAGGAACTGGCGCTGCAACAGGGCCCACCGCGGCGGTGCCAGGGGCGTGTCAATGGTAACGAGGGCTGAATGGGGTCGGGGGTCGGGCACTGAGCTGTCTCCTTCAGTTAAGCGGGCACAGGCGGTGGATCGAGAGCGAGGCTCGCGTCCCAAGTTAGAAGGCTTTTGCGCGCGCCTGTCGGGTTCCGGAAGAGCAGAGCGATGGAGATACGCATGGTTGACGACGCGTCGCCCTCGGGGATGGAGATCGGTAAGACGATAGATAGAACAGCAATGTCTCTGGTGCCGTCAACTGTGAAGAAGTCGATTCGGGCTTCTGCAGAACCTTCGCGAGCCCAGCGTCCACACCGAAGCGGCCAGGAGTCCGGGACACCGCCGATGTGCGGCTTCACTCCCGAACGGTTTATCCATATCTTCCGCTCACACGCACCTCCATCCGTCCGCCTTCTATCGCGATGCCATCCATGGGCGAGTCCTCCGAGCATTCCCACACATCCTGGCAGCTCAAACTTCGCCAGGTCATATTCGAGGCGAACACGCCGGCCGGCAAGGCCTTCGACATCTGCCTGCTGATCTGCATCTCCCTCAGCGTTCTGACGGTCATGCTGGAAAGCGTCACCGATTTCCGTCAGGAATACGGCGACGCCCTGCGCATCACCGAGTGGGTTTTCACCGGCCTGTTCACGATCGAATACGTCCTGCGCCTGCTGACCTTCGGACACCGGCGGGCGTACGCCGTCAGCTTCTTTGGGGTGGTGGACCTGCTGGCCATCCTTCCCGCCTATCTCAGTCTTTTCGTCGGCGGGGCGCAATCCCTCGCGGTGATCCGGTCGCTGCGTCTGCTGCGGATATTCCGGGTGCTCAAGCTGATCCAGTTCCTGGGGGAGGCGCGGATGCTGCACGCCGCCCTCAAGGCCAGCAGCCGCAAGATCGTCGTCTTCCTGGGTGCGGTGATGATCCTCGTCCTCATCGTCGGCTCTTTCATGTACCTCGTCGAAGGGTCGGAGAACGGCTTCGACAGTATTCCCCACGGCATCTACTGGGCCATCGTTACCCTGACCACGGTGGGCTACGGCGACATCGCGCCGCAGACAGTGCTGGGCCGCGTGCTGGCCTCTATGGTGATGATCACCGGATACGGCATCATCGCCGTGCCCACGGGGATCGTCACCTCGGAGCTGGCTTCTCTTTGGCGGCAGACGGCTACCACACGAATGTGCATCGAATGCGCCGAGGAGGGACACGACCTGGACGCCCGCTTCTGCAAGCACTGCGGGAGCAAGCTTGCCGACAGACGTCAGCGGAGTGCTAGTGCCAGCAGCTATAAGGGGCAGCGACGGAGAGAGGGAGAGAGAGAGGGGTAAGTGGACGACGGAGTGGGGCCCGTGCGATTCGCCGATCTCCAGTTGACCGCGGCGGAGGTCCACCGGGTCTGGAACGCGGTCAAGCCATTCCGGGCATGTGGCCGCGCCCCCCGACGGCGGCAGGGCATTGGCATGCGACCTCTGAGAACTCGGCAGCAATGAACTCGATTACAGCTATGGAACTACGAGTCAGCGGCGCACAGATCCCCATCACGGCAGACATCGACGCCAATCTGTCGACAATCGCGCGGGCACTGGAGTTTGCCTCGTCGGAGGGGGCAGACGTCCTGCTGACCCCGGAAGGTTCGCTGAGCGGGTACACGCACCAGTTCGACGTCGATGCGGCGGGCAAGGCGCTGGAGGAGGTCACGGCGCTGGCCCGGGAGTGCGGCGTCGCCCTCGCTCTCGGCACCTGTTTCGTCGAAGCCGACGACGGGAAATGCTACAACCAGATTCGCTTTTACGACGGCGGCGGTGATTACCTGGGGTTCCACAGCAAGACGCTGCGGTGTGGCACCATGACCCAGCCTTCGAAAGGGGAGATAGACCGCTATGCGGGGTCGCCACTGCGGACGTTCCCGGTGAACGGTGTCACCGTCGGTGGCCTGATCTGCAACGATCTGTGGGCTAATCCAGCCTGTACACCCATGTCGGACTCCCACCTGAGCCAGCAGCTGTCCGCCATGGGTGCGCAGGTAATCTTCCATGCCGTCAACGGTGGCCGCGACGGAGGGGAGTGGTCGCGGGGGACGGTATGGGAATTTCACGAGTCCAATCTGAGGATGCGCGCCCGTGCCGGACGGGTGTGGGTGGTGACGGTCGACAACTGCCAGCCTACCCACATCCCCTGCTCGGCTCCCTCCGGCGTGATTGATCGGGAGGGAAACTGGGCGTGTCGAGCGGAGCAGCAGGGGGAGCAGTTCTTCGCCTACACCATCGACCTGGCGAGCTAACCGCGTGCAACATCGGCCACCTCGCCGACTGCAAGGGGCGGCTGGCGGCGGCGGAGCGGGAGACCGGTGTCGCCTTCCTGGCCGGCGAGATGCTCCGTCAGGGGTGCGGCACGAGCTGTCCGAGTGGCACCAGGCGGCGGGGTGCAGGCCAGCCCTCTCTGTCCGGGCGGGATGGCGCTGCGGTTCGCGAGTCAGGCGGACACGGTGGACACGGTGCGGCAGATTTTCAGGGGGAGAGCGGCGCACCCCCGAGCCGCGATCAAACAAGGGGAAAAGGGATGAGCATGTTGAGCACCCTAACAGCGTTTCTCGCACCCGTGCTACTGGCGACATCCGCTCTCGGCGCACAGGAGAACTGGCCGCAGTGGCGGGGACCCGATGGCAACGGTGTCAGCGCCGCCGAAGGTCTGCCCACCAACTGGAGCCAGACCGAAAACGTGGTGTGGGCTACGGCACTGCCCTCCTGGAGCGGCGGTACTCCCGTTATCTGGGGGAATCGAATCTTCGTGACCTCGGCGTCGGAGACAGATTCAGTCACTCCCACAGCGCCCGCGGAGCAACCGAGGCAGAGCCGGGGAGGGGGCCGCGATCCCGGGGGGGAATCGCTGCTGCTGATCTGCTTCTCCAAGAGCGACGGACGGGAGTTGTGGCGGTACCAGCTGGACGTGGGGAACCAGCTTCGCCGCAAGCACAACGACACCTCCCCGTCGCCGGTGACGGATGGCGAGCACGTCTGGGTGGCAACCGGTGCCGGCGTGGTCACAGCCCTGGACATGGAGGGGAAGCGGATCTGGCGGCGCGAGCTACAGAAAGAGTACGGTCCTCTGGGGATGAATTTCGGCTACGCCTCCTCTCCCCTGCTGCACGAGGGCAGGCTGATCCTCCAGGTACTCCACGGGCAGCTCACCGACGATCCGTCCTACATCGTCGCCTTCGACGCGCTGACCGGAAAGGTGGTGTGGCGACAGGAGCGTCCCACCGACGCGGTGGCCGAATCGCCGGATGCGTATACCACGCCGGCGCTGCTGGAGCACGGCGGCAAGAGTCAGATCGTCATCTCCGGTGGGGACTACGTCACCGGGCACGACCCGCTGAGCGGCCGCGAGGTCTGGCGGGCAGGGGGGTTGAATCCGGAGAGGCGGGGCAACTACCGCGTTGTCGGCTCGCCCTTCGTCGTCGGCGACATGATTTACGCGCCGACGCGCAAACGGCCGCTACTGGCCCTGCGCGCGGGTGGCACGGGGGAGGTTACCGACAGTCATCTGGTGTGGAAGTGGGAGGGTGCCGGCGCCCCCGACGTCCCAACCCCGGTGAGCGACGGGAAGTACTTCTACATGGTGGACGACAAGGGTCTGGTGACCTGCCTGTCCGCCCCCGCCGGCACGGTGGTCTGGGGACCTGAGCGCACGGCGCTGGGAACGGTGAGCGCCTCGCCGATTCTGGCCGATGGCAAGGTCTATTTCATCAACGAGAACGCGGTGACGACGGTGCTGGCCGCCGGCCCTCGGTTCGAGGCCCTGGCAACCAACGAGCTGGACGGCAGCTACACGCTGTCGTCTCCGGCCGTATCCGGATCGCGGTTGTTCCTGCGAACCGGTACGCACCTGTATTGTATAATAAGTGAGTGAGGGGGTGCGTGGGAGAAATGACGGGGTTACCTCTGCTCGTCGGAACTCTCCTCCGACGCGGCCAGTCGCAACTTCGCCCACAGTTCCAGGGGCTCGGGCTGGAAGCTCCCTCCAGGCCAACCGCTGCGACCCCCGCCCGGCCCTCGTCTCATTCCGCCGCCCGGCCCTCGTCTCATTCCGCCGCCCGCCCCTCGTCGCACTCCGCTGTCCATGCCCCCTATCTCGCCTCTTCTTCCCATTCCCATCCCGGCGCCGATATACGTCATTCGCGCTTCCAGGCCCAGTCCCAGGGGCTTGTCGGCGCGGGCTCCGACAGCATACACGTAATCATCCCCCCTGGCCAGCGGAACCTTGAGCTCATAGACCAGCCGTCCGTTCGACCAGGAGGCAGCCACCTCGATGCCGGCGGTGTTCAGGCCGCTCGAACGGGCGCGCTGATCCTCGAAGGGTCCGAGAATCTCGAAGTCGTGGCGGGCGACCAGCTTCTCCATGAGCCTCGCCAACTGCGCGGGATCGCCCGAGGGCCCGCCTCCGCGAAATCGCCCGTCACTCCGCCCGCCTCTGCCACTGCCGGAAACCCCCGGCCTCCCTTCCGGCATGTCGTCCTGGGTCATAGCCAGGGGGTAACGGACGCCAAAAGTTTTGCGCTTGCCACCACCGCCGTCCAGCCATACCGTCAGACCCGACCGGGCAATCTGCATCTGGCGCGTGCGATCGCTCAGGTTGAAATACAGATAGAGGTACTTGGCGTCGTTGAAGATTCCGTAGACGAGGTTCTCGTTCTCGAGAAGATGCCGTGCGTTCTGCCACTCGCCGTCGTCGCCGTCGATGACGACGACCCGGCCCCCCCGCCACTGACTGACGAGCTCCGGTTTGCCGCATCCGCTCATCAGCAGGGCAATACCCGCCGTCGCCCCGGCACACAAGGTGAAGAAGCGATTACACATGGCGCCGAGTCTCCATTCGCAAGGCAACGGCCGCTCGAGCAGCGAGCCAGCGGGTTGACATCTCAGTTGGCAAGGCAAGAGGGCCGCGGCCCCCCACGGGACGCGGCCCTCTGCCGGCAGTATCTGGTGGTCTGTCCTACCGGCGCTGGCCGGATTTCAGAGCGCCCCAGCTGGCCGACTGGACAGCCGTGGCCGGCGTCGTCCTGGCGGCGTCCCCGTCGATGATAATACTTTCTTCGCCGCTGTCACCGCCAGCCCGGTCATCCCCGTCGGCCGGTTTCGGACCGCGGTGGCGCTTGTGTCCACGGTGGTTACTCTCCGCCTTGCGCTCGGCCCTGAGCTCGGCCGCCAAGGCCAGCTGCTCTTCGGTCAGGATTGCCCGGGCAGCTTCCCGGTGCGACGCTCTCAAGGCGCGGATGTCTTCCCTGGTCACATCCTCGGACCCGCGCAACTCCTCCATCTCGGCGCGGTGCTGCTCTCGCAGCGCTTCCAGCTGCGCCCTCTGGTCGTCACTCAGACCGAGCGCGGCCGCACGCTCCTCTCGGGCCTCTTGCTTTTTGGCCTGTCGCTGGGCCTGTCGCATTTCCCGCGCAGCCAGTCGCTCGGCTTTGATTTCCTCGAGCTGCGCCCTCTGGTCGTCTGTGAGGATTTCCTTGAAGGCCTCCCGCAGCTGTTCGTGCAGGGCCTTGACCTGCTCCCGGGTGGCCTCACCCGACGAGCGCAGGGCCTCTATGGCGGCGCGGCCCTGCTGCCGCAATGCCCGGGTCTCAGCCTGCTGGTCTTCGCTCAGGTTCAGGACGGCACGAAAGCCCCCCTCAGGTCGGTCCACCTTGTGGCCACCCCGGTGGCCACCGCGACGTCCGCCGGCGTCCACCGCGCTCAAACCGGCAATGCCGACCACGAGGCCGGCGGCAACGATATGGCGAAATGACAATTTCATGACAATTTCTCTGCCCTCCATCTCTTCAATTGAAGCGGTGACTGGTTGGGTCTGGCACTTCCTCCCATCAGGATCGATCTATCACATCCTTCGACGCCCCGGAAGTCGAATCCGTTTAACGGCCGGGGGAATAACGCGGTCCACGAGATGGCGGTGTTCTGTCGATCGCGTTAGTTTCAACTGAAGGAAAGATAAGCTAAGCTCCGCATGGAACAACCCGACGCCCGATTGTAGGTGACAGCCGACATGGGCCGTCATCGTGCCGGGACGCAGTTTCGCAATGCTCCGACCGACCGCATGGCTACCTATACCAACATCCGCGGGCAGGTGCCGCTGGTGGTGAAGGCCGGCACCGTCGCCTTTTACCCACTACGATATCTGGCACGTCACCGCCGCCAACCGATTCCAGAAAGGCGACACATGAACAAGTTCCTCTTCCGACGGACGGCGGAGAGCGAGGGGCGACTCAGCGGAATCGGCTCACCGACTGGAGCCACAAAGACGGGGCTGAAGACGTGAACAACATCATTCTCACCTTTTCGAATCCCCTGGGAGTATCCCAGAGCGACCATTATAGGGAAAGGGATCAGCTGATGGGAAAAGCTGAGGCAAGCGCATGAGACGCGACACGGATCAGCGCAACACAGAGCGCCGCGACACAGATCGGCGGGACTCGGATCGCCGCGACACAGATCGGCGGATATGACAGATGAAGAGAGATTCATCCTCGATCTGGAGGGCTACCTGGTCATCGAAGGGGTGCTGTCGGCGGCAGAGGTGACCGAGTTGAACCGCATCGCCGACACCGAGTTCCCCCACAACGACGATGGCAGTGTCAGCGGCGAGTGGTCGATGCTCCCATTCGGCGAGCCCTTCAAGCGGCTCATCGACCACCCCCGGCTCGTGCCCTATCTCGCTGAGCTCCTGGGGCCGACGTTCCGACTCGACCACGACTACTGCATCTTCATGAAGGAGGGGGAGAAGCGGGGCGGACTGCACGGCGGTCAGGGCGGCGACCACTGGTACGGCTACCGCAACGGCGAGATCCGCAACGGTCTGAGCGTCATGACCTATTTCCTCAGCGACGCGCCCGAAGGGGCGGGTGGTTTCGCCTGCGTGCCCGGTTCGCACAAGAGCAATCTTGGCATCCGCGAGCTCACCGACGAGGTGAGAAATTTCGAGCGACCGGTTCACTTCGTGAGGCAGCCACCGGTCCAGGCCGGTGACGTCCTGTTCTTCACCGAGGCGCTCTTGCACGGCACCATGACGTGGCGAGCGCAGACCGAGCGGCGGGCGTTGCTGTACAAATACAGTCCCGGATACTCCTCTTGGGCGCTCGACTGGTACGACTTCGACCGGATCGGCGGACTGACCGAGCGGCAGCAGCGTATCCTGGCCCCGCCCTCCGTCCAGCACCACCGGTCGGTGGTGGCCGAAGCGGACTGAAGGCTTAAGTGGACACCCGGGTGGTCTACCTAGAGCCTGGAAAGATCGCCCTGGAGACGGCGACGCTGCCAGAGCTGGGCGCGAACCAGGTCCTGGTGCAGACGCACCAGGCCTCGGTGTGCGGTTCGGAGCGCTATTTCTATCGCGGCCTCGGTGTGCGCCCTCAGGACGAGGCGCGGGGTGAGCCGCGGACGCAACGAGGGGCCGATCGCAGGGAGGGCGGGAAGACTGCCCACACCTATCCTTTGGGTCCACTCGGACACGAGGGTGGCGGCACGGTGGTGGAGGTCGGCCTCGGTGTGGACGAATACGTCGGGGGCGGCTCCGTGCGTCCGGGAGATCGGGTCGGCAGCCTCGTCTACCCCACCTATACCGACTACTGGATTGCCGACGTCGCTCACGTGCAGCCCATTCCTGATGGCGTGTCTTTCGAGGTGGGGTGTCTGTACGAGCCGCTGGGATGCGCGGCGTGGGCGGCGCTGCACATGGGCGTGAAGCTGGGTGACACGGTGGCGGTCAACGGCGTCGGCTTCGCCGGCAACATCATGCTCCAGGGCGCGGTCAGGGCGGGCGCTTCCCGGGTGATCGCTGTGGACGTGGACACGACCAAGCTCGAGGTGGCTGCCCGCCTGGGCGCCCACGACGTCGTCGACGCCAGCCAGGTGGACGCCGTCGCCGCCGTCGACGAGCTGACTCAAGGAGAAGGAGTGGACGTGGCGGTGGAGGCAGTGGGGGGGCGTGGCGAGGGTATCGAGCAGGCCCTCGGCATGGTTGGACACAACGGCATTCTGGCGCTGTACGGTGACAACTACGAGCCGGTGCGCGAATTCTGTTTTCACCGTTTCCACGAAGACGGCCTGGAGGTGCGCAACCTCAATGCCGTCCACTACACGCCGCTGCGCTCGATCGAGCACATGCGGGAGGCCTTCCGCGTCGTCCAGCGGGGCGTCTTCGACCTGGACATCATCTTCGAGAATTCGACCGCGCACAAGTTGTCGGAGATAGCGGATGTTTTTGCCGGGGAGATGGCAGTCGCTGCCCAGAGTTCGCTGAAGACGGTGATTATCCCCTGACGGTCCGGTCGGAGTATCGGACCCGGCGGAGTATCCGGTCGCCCGAGCGGAGCTCCTGTCGCCATGTTGGGGATGACGGCCGGGCCCTTGTTCTCAGGAGCCATGTTCGACCAGATCGGCGACCACTCTGACACGGAGGATGAGGGGGATCTTGAAACTATCGTGCTGTTTATGGGCGCTGAGCGGACTTGAGACCGAGGTGGTGACGCGGATCGCCGAAGCGGGCTTTGAACAGGTCGACATTCGGCCCTTCGCATTCGAGGAGACGGCGTCACGGGAGTGGCTGGCCAACTCAGGCATGCAGGTCTGCTGCGTTGCGGCCACCCATGGAATGTCTCACGGTGCGAGTCTCGACAGCGCCGACGGCGAGGCGGCGGTGGCGGCGATCTCGCACACGGAACGCGCCCTCGCCTATGCAGCCGAGCTGGGCGCGGGTACGGTATACGCGGTGCCCGGAGCCGACGCCAGCGGCGCCGCCATGGTCCGCTACGGCCGCGTCCTGGCGGAGATGGCGGAGCGCGCGCAGGCGCTGGGAATGAAGTTATGCGTCGAGCACTTTCCGGGGCTGGCGCTGCCGACGGTGGCCGCGACCCTGGACTTTCTGAGCGAAGTCGATCACCCCAACCTCTACCTGCTCTTCGATCTCGGTCACGCCCAGATGGGAGAGGGAGAGGATCCGGCAGCGGCCATCGAATCCGCGGGTCCTCGACTCGGCTACGTCCACCTGGACGACAACGACGGCAGCGGCGACCTCCATCTGTCGCTGCTGGACGGCGTGCTGACCGAGACCACGCTAGGCCAGACCTTCAGGGCGCTTGACGACGTGGGCTATACAGGCGCGGTAAGTCTGGAGCTGAGCCCTGAGTTGCCCGATCCCCTCGGAGCGCTGCGGCGGAGCAGGGAATGCGTCCTGCGCCTGACGGAGCCTGGAGTAGAGCTGTGACGGCCTATCTCGCCGTCCTTTTCGACGTCGACGAGACGCTCTACGATCGGACCAGGGCGCAGCCCATGATTCTGCGCAACATCATGGCTCAGCTTCCCGAACTGTTCGCCGGCCAGGCGGAAGAGGAGGTCTTTGCCGCCTACGAGCGCTCGGATGCGCTGACCGCCGAACACGGTCTGACGCACGGATCTATCCGCGCCAGCCGCAATCGGCGGACGCGGATCTTTTTGGAGGAACTCGGCCTGAACTCGGAAGCCGCGGTCGAAGCGGTCACGGAGCAGTACGTGGCGGCGTACCGCTGCGTTGACACGCCGATTGACGGCGCCGTTCAGGTGGTGGAGGGGTGTGCCCGAAATCACCGCGTCGGGGTGATCTCCAACGCCTTTCCCGACGTCCAGTACCACAAGCTCGAAAGCATCGGTCTCCCCCGGAACACCTTCGAATTTGTCCTGCTTTCGGAGGACATTGGAATCCGCAAACCGGAGGCAGCCATCTTCCTGAAGGGATGCCAGCTGCTGGGGATCGACCCCGGGCAAGCCCTGTATGTCGGGGATTCCTTCCGCAACGACGTCGTGGGGGCCGCGGCGGCGGGGATGGATTCTTGCTGGTTTAACCCGCGGGGAGAGCCGCCGCCGGCGGACGCTCAGGTGCGGCCCGTTGTGGAAATCCGCACTCTCTGGCAGCTGTTGCCGCTCATCGGCGAAGGCACTTGACCCAACCGCTTCTGTCGTGCAGCAGGCGCGGTTTGCGGCCTCCGGGGGCCTGCGGTCAGCGGGCCAGGGGTAGGTTCAGCTACTCCGTCGACGAACCCTTTTCTCGAGTCGCCCGATTCTTCAGTCTCAGCGTCTCCTTCAGCGCCGCCATCGGCTCGGCGATGCAGAGGAAGGTGAAGCCCTCGGCGGCCAGGCCGGGGCCGTCGCCGATGCGCCACATGGTCTTGCCAACGCGCTCGCCGGCGCGGCGGATAATATCGACCGCTTCCCGCATTTGGGGTGCATCCATGGTGCCGCAGACCCCCAGGTCGGCCGACAGGTCGTAAGGGCCGATGGCGATGGCGGTGGTGATCTCGTGTGCGGCGATGGCGTCGGCGTTGGCCAGGCCGTGCCGCGTTTCGATCTGCGGCAGCACGATGAAGAAATCCTCTACCTCCCGCTTCCAGGTCTCGTACTGGAAGTCCTCGACCCAGTAGTTCCCCGGGCCCCCGGGCCGACGCCGACCCCGAGGCGGCAGATAGATGCCGTCGCGGACCTCGTCCAGAGCGGTGGCCGCTTCGACGCAGGGCAACAGGCAGCCACACGGCCCGAAATCGATGGTGCGGCGGATGGTGGCGTAGTCGCTGTCGATCGGCCGGATCAGTACCGGGAAATCGACCATGCGCCCCAGGGCGCACACCTCGGAGACGGTCTGTTCGGCGTGGGCACCGTGCTCCAGGTCGATGATGAGGTAGTCGTAGCCGGCCTTTCGCAGATACTCTACCAGCGCAGGCCACAGCAGGTCGGTGGCCAGTACCCCGGTGACGATCCGACCACTGGCGATCTTCTCGCGGAGGATTCTCGCCGCCTTCAACGCCCGCGCTCCTGTCCTTCGACGCGATCGCGGTCCATCCCACCCGGCGAGGTCAAGCCTACTGCACGGCGATATTCTCCAGGCCTGCGTACCCGAGGTCCTCGAGGATCCGACCCGTCTTCTCGCAGGGGGTGCCGTCTTTCACGAAGGAGCTGAGCGGCACCGTGGGGAATGTGTGCGTGCCGTATTATACGCATGGTGATTTCCATTCCAAGCAGGGGAGGAGCAGCGTGCGCGGCGGTAGTATAACTCGTCGGTGGCCGCGCCCCAAGAGCGCACTCAGCCGATGGTGAGCCGCACATCAGTCACCTCTGAGTGTGCGGGCAGCACCGGGCGCGCGCCGGGCGTATCATTGAGGGATGGCCACTGCCGGCGGAATCGGGCCGAATCAGCGGACCTCTGCAGCGGCTGGCTTTTCTCAGACTCAGGTGACAGATCCGCCCGCCCGGGGTGTTCAAGTAATGAGTGCTAGAGAGACGATGGATGTAGAAGAGCTCTATCAGAGGTACGGGCCGATGGTGATGCGGCGGTGTCGACAATTGCTCAGAGAGGAGAACGAGGCCCTGGACGCGACCCAGGACGTGTTTGTGCAGATCCTCAAACGACGGGATCGCCTGGAAATGACTCACCCGTCCAGTCTCCTGTACCGGATCGCCACCAATCTGTGCCTGAACAGGATCCGCGATCGCCAGCGGCGGGCGACGATGCCCGGGGATGGGTTCCTCGAGCGCGTTGCCGTGTTGGATGACACCGAGCCCCGGTTGGAGGCGCGGTCGGTTCTCGAGCGCCTGTTCGGCCGCCACCAGGAGTCAACGCGCACCATGGCCGTGCTTCACTTCCAGGACGGCATGACCCTCGAGGAGGTAGCCGGTGAGGTGGGGATGTCGGTCTCAGGGGTGCGGAAACGATTGCGCGGGCTGCGCGCCAGTCTCGGTGAAGTAGTGAAGGAGGAGGAGGAGTGACGTCTCACCACGATCAGCTGCCGGGATGGAGGCTGGAGCGCTATCTTCTCCAGGAACTGCCCGCCGAAGAGATGGCGAGCGTTCAGCGGCTGGTCGAGGGCAACCCGGCCCAGGCCGCCCGGCTGGAGGCACTGCGACAGTCGAATGAGGAGGTCCTCGCCCGCTACCCGGCGGGGTGGATGGGCCGTCAGATCGCCCGACGTGCGCAGGGCCCGGCCACGGCGAGTGACGCCGGTCGCAGTCCGCGGTCGGCGTGGTGGGCGCGGCTCTGGCTGCTGCCGGCGCCGGCAGCGGTAGTCTTGGTCGCGCTGGCGGCTCTTCCCCTGTTGCGGGGTGTCGATGAGGGAGGTGATCCCGGTCTTCCCCTGGAGATCCGGCTGAAGGGGGCCGAGGCGCACCTCCTCCTGCATCGCAAGACAGAGGAGGGCGGAGAGCGCCTGCGAGACGGCGCCCTCGCTCGCCAACACGATCAGATTCAGTTTCAATACCAGGCGGCCGGACAGGCGTATGGCCTGATACTCTCCATCGATGGGGCCGGACAGGTGACGCGCCATTTCCCCGATCAGGGGAGCCGGGCCGCGCCGCTGCAGCAGGCCGGCGTCGGGTCGCTGGAATTCGCCTACGAGCTCGACGACGCGCCGGGATGGGAGCGGTTCTACTTCGTCACCGCAGCCGTCCCCTTTGATGTAGATGCGGTGATGTCGGCGGCTTACAGGCTGGCCGCGGCGTCCGGCAGCTCCGCGGATGCGGGAGCACAGGCAGCGGGAGCACAGGAAGCGGGAGCACGGCCAATGGGAGCACGGCCAATGGGAGCACGGGCAGCGGGGGCAGTTGTGGCGGGACCGGCAGATTTGCTCGATGTGCCGGGTCTCGAGCAGTCGCTCTTCACGTTGAGGAAAGAGAGGTCCTGCACCCGACAGGAAGCGCCATGAGAGCTTTCATCGGGATCCTCGTAGCTACGGGACTTCTGGTCTGCCTGGAGACCGGTGTCGCGGCTGAGCCCATGCGGCGGTTCGTACTGGCGGCGGGGGCCAACGACGGCGGCGACGACCGCGTCACGCTGCGCTATGCGGCAACCGACGCCGAAGAGTTCTCCGAGGTGATGCTGCAGATGGGCGGCGCGACAGCGGGGAATAGCCTGCTCCTGAAGGACCCGGACCTGGCTGATTTCGCGCAGGCCGTGGACAAGGTAACCAGGCTGGTGAAGGAGGCCCGTGGCGAAGGGGCGAGGACTGAGGTATGGATTTATTACTCCGGTCACGCCGACGAGGAGAGCCTGCTGCTGGGAGGGGAGCGGTTGGGATACAGGGAGTTGCGCAAGATGATGGACGGCCTCGAAGCCGATGTGCGCGTCGCCGTTCTGGATGCCTGTGCCTCTGGCGCCATTACCAGAATCAAGGGAGGCCAGCGGCGCAAAGCTTTTCTCGTGGACGCCTCCTCCGATACCAGGGGGTACGCCTTCCTCACCTCCAGCTCGGCGGAAGAGACTGCGCAGGAGTCGGACCGCATTCAGGCGTCCTTCTTCACGCACTATCTGGTCTCCGGCATGCGGGGGGCGGCCGATGTCAGCGGCGACGGCAAGGTCACTCTCAGCGAGGCCTATCAGTTCGCCCTGGACGAAACCCTTGCCCAAACGATTGAAACCCAGGGTGGCGCCCAGCACCCGGCGTACCAGTTCAACCTGTCCGGCATCGGCGACGTGGTCATGACCGATCTGCGACAGACTTCCGCCGGCCTGGTGCTGATCGAGGAGCTTGAGGGTCGGCTCTTTGTGCGCAGCGACGATCGGCGACTGGTGGCAGAGCTGTTCAAGCCCAAGGGAAAGACGGTGGAGCTCGGGCTCGAGCCCGGCGACTACGAGATCTACCTGGCGCGGAAGGAGGCGCTGCTGGTGGCGCGCGAGATCGTCGAGCGCGGAGACCGCCTGGTGCTGCTGGCCGGGCAGTTCCAGCCAGCGCGGCGCGAGCGCACCGCCATCCGGGGCCTGGCGCCGCCCGGGGCCCGGCCGCCGGGAATGGTGGCACCCCACCTCCGGCTGTCTCGGCGCTACCGGTTGGAGCTCCACTTCGGCAAGGTGGGACCGCAACCCAGGAGAGGGTCTGACATCGACGTGCTGAGGAGCGCGGACGCGGCAGAGGCGAGTTCGATCGCACCCGCCAGTCTCGGCAATCTCGAGCCCTGGAGCGTGTTGAGCGGACTGACATTCGGCTACTGGGCGCGCGAGAATTTCGCCCTCACGCTCACCTATTCCGCTCTGGGCAGCAGCGCTGACAATAACCTGGGGCCGCAGCTGCTGGACGGGGAGGTCGAGCTGGAAGATGTAACTCTGGTCTCGGTCCTTCTGGGGGTCAGGCGCTATTTCCCGTTCGCTCCGGCCCGAGGCCTTCTGAGGCCCTACATCTCGGCCGAGCTTGGAACGTTCATCAGCTCCTTGGAGGGGCGGACCATCGGCGAGTCGTCGGCGAAGTGGACGCGGACGATGGGGTCCTTCGGAGGGCAGCTGGGCGCTGGTGTGGACATACAGATGAATCGGCACTTCATGCTGGGAGCGAGGGCCGCCTACAACCTCATGACCTATTTCGACGAAGCGGTAGGTGGTCGCCTCAACTACAACGGCGGCGAGTTCCGCATCGGCGTGAGCTGGCTCTTCGGCAGAGGGGATTCATAGACGAACGCCCGGTGTAGCAGAGGTGTCCCGCGGCTCCAGGCCGCGGCCCAGGTCTTTAGATCACCGCCCTGGATCTCGTCGCGGGGGAGGCCGGGAGCCGTGATGTGCCCCGCGGTTGCCCCCAAGGGCCGATCCACGCAGTAACAATCCCATCTCAAGCAGCGTTTCCGTCTTGGCACCGGCTGTCCGAATTCGTATCGTAGGCCGCATGCCGGACGCCCGATTATCGCACCACACTCCTGCTACAGGCGTCTTCTCCAGGTCCTATGTCGTTACCGAGCTGAGCAGGACGCTAATCGCTGTTATCGGAGAAACCGCTTGAGCGAGCAAGTGGGCCCCACGCAGACAGAGGAGAAGTCCAGCCGCGTCGAGAGCTTCATCGCCAATCCGCGGCGGGCCGTGTGGAAGCTGTCGGTGCCGGTCATGCTGGGGATGGGGCTCCACACGCTCTACGCTGTGACCGACATGATCTTTGTGGGGCGGCTGGGCGGGGACGAAGTGGCGGCCTTGTCCTTCAGCATGCCCCTCGTGTTTTTCTCCATCGGCATCACCTTCGGACTTGGGACGGGGGCGACGAGCGTTATCGCCAGGCTGCTGGGGGCGGGACTGAAAAAAGACGCTGACAACGCCGCCAAACACGCCGTGCTGATCGCGCTGGCCATTGGGGGTGTGGTCATTGCCGCCGCTCTGCTGTGGAAACGGGAGATCATGGGGCTGCTGGGGACGTCGGGGGAGGTGACGGGGCTGGCGGTTCAGTATTTCGAGATCGTCGCGCCCGGCTTCTTCTTCACCATCCTCAACACCACCTTCCGGGCCATCATGGCCGGCGAGGGGAATACGATAACGCCGATCTCCTTTCAGGCAAGCGGTACCGTCATCAACGTCCTCCTCGATCCGCTGTTCATCTTCTGGGCGGGATTGGGGATCTCCGGCGCCGCGTGGGCGACGGTGGTGAGCCAGTTCCTGGTCCTCCTCCTCTTCGCGGTCCACATCTTCGTGCGCCGGGGTACCTTCCTCGATTTCAGATTCGACGACTTTAACCCTTGTGCACGGACCGCCTGGGATATCCTGCGGGTAGGTCTGCCGGCCTCCGGCTCCATGGTGATCATCTCCGTCGGCGCCATGTGCACCAACTGGATCGTATCGGTCTTTGGCAACGCCGCGGTCGCGGGTCTGGGCGTGGGTGGGCGCCTCGACTCCATCTACTTCATGCCCACCTTCGCCCTGGCTTCGAGCCAGGTGACGCTGGCGGGCATGTTCCTGGGAGCGGGGCGCATCGACCTGATTCGCAAGACCATGGTCTACACCATGTTGTGGGGGCAGGTACTGGCCGTGTCTTTCGCCTTCGTGTTCTACTTTTTTGCCACCCCCCTCTGCGCTATCTTCACATCGGATCAGCAGATCATCGCCGTCGCCGTCTCCTACATCCGGGTCATCGCCCTCGCCTTTCCCTTTATCACCGTGGGCCTCATCAGCGGGCGGGTCTTTCAGGGACTGGGCAGCGGCCTCCCGGGCCTGGTGCTTTCCGCCCTGCGGGTGATGGTGATCTCCGTGCCGCTGGCCTACCTCTTTACGCGCGTGCTGGGATTCGGACTGACGTGGGTGTGGGGGGCATCTGCGACCGCTGGGCTGATCACCTCGCTGGTGGCGACGGTGTGGATTCAGCGGCGGTTGCGGCAGCTGGAGGAGGCACTCACGACTGAGTGAGCGGGGCTTGATGGCCCCCGGGATTCCGTACCATGCCGGCAGGTCGGGAGCCATTCTCCGTTTCTCTCTTATGGGAGTGTACGTAAGAAGGCCCTGCATTTGCCCTAGGCGTTCTGTCCGGGACTGACGCCTGGCGTTTGCGCTGAACAGGTGAGAGACCCCGTTTCACCTAGCGGGCTGGGACTCACCTGCCAGGCAAGTTCAGCCGGTCACCCCCACAGCTCCGCGTTCGGCGGGTGCAGGAGCCCGTCCTCGAAGCGCAGGCAGGGATTGCGGTCTCGGGCCAGGAGCAGGGCGCCGTCTAGGTCCACGAAGTCCGCATCTTGCGCCAGGAGCAGAGCGGGCGCCATAGCCAGCGACGTAGCCAGCATGCAGCCCACCATCACCTGCAGGCCGGCGGCGCGGGCCCCCTTCTTCAGCTGAAGGGCCTCGGTGAGTCCACCGGTCTTGTCCAGCTTGACGTTGACAGCGTCGTATTTTCCCACCAGCCGCGCCAGGTCGATGGTGGTATGACAGGACTCGTCGGCACAGATCGGCACCGGGTGATCGATCTCGCTCAGGAAATCGTCTTCAGCGGCCGGAAGGGGCTGCTCCAGCAGGTTTATGCCCATCTGCGCCAGGGCGGCAGTGTAGGGCTCCACCATGTCGACGCTCCAGCTCTCATTGGCATCCAGAATCAGACGGGAGTCCGGGGCATTCTCGCGCACGGCCGCGACCCGTTCCAGATCGCCGTCGCCGGAGAGTTTGAGCTTGAGGAGGGGGCGATGTCGGTGACGGAGCGCCGCTGCGGCCATGTTCTGGACCGAGTCCAGGCTGAGGGTGAACGCCGTAGCCACCGGTCTGGGCGGGGGAAGACCAGCCAGCTGCCACCCAGCGCTGCCGCCGCGCTTGGCCTCCAGGTCCCAGAGAGCGCAGTCCACGGCGTTGCGCGCTGCCCCCGCGGGCAGAAGATCCTGCAATCGGGATCGATCGAGTCCCTCGGCAAGGGGTCGTCGCAGGGACTCGATGGTCTCCACCACGCCATCGACGGTCTCGCCGTAACGGAGATAGGGTACGCACTCCCCCCGCGCCAAGACATTCGTTTCCCCGAGTTCGACGACGACTACGTCGGCGGAGGTCTTGGCGCCGCGGGAGATGGTGAAGGTGCCGGCCACGGGCCAGCATTCGCGGCGTATGGTGAGCTCAGCCAACCAGCCGTCTCAGCGCGAATTGCCTGGCGGACAGGTCAATGCGGGCCCCGGTGGAACGCCCGGGTCACAGGCCGTCCACAAGCCGACTTGCCCCCTGCCGATAGGCGTCTACCGCAGGTAGGCCGACTTCGTCTTCGGCCGCCTTGAGCAGGTGCTCGGAATCGGACTCGGAGACGCCGGAGGTGTTGAGAGAGAGGCCACTGACGCGGCACTCCGGGTTGGTGAGGCGCCCGGCCGCCTCGTTCATCTCGATGCTCTCCCTCAGAGACGGGAGGGGGTAGCCCGGCAGCCCCCGCATGTGCGGCCGACCCGGTTCGTGGCAGAGGACCATGCGATCGGGCTGGGAGCCGTGAATCAGCCCCAGGGTGACCCCGGCGTACGAGGCGTGGAAGAGGGAACCCTGGCCTTCGATGAGGTCCCAGTGGTCGGCGTCGTTTTCAGGGCACAGCCACTCGGCGGCGCCGGAGATGAAGTCGGCAACCACCGCGTCCACGGCGATACCGGATCCGGCGATGAAGATACCGGTCTGGCCGGTGGCGCGGAAGTCGGCCGCCATGCCGCGCGATTTCATCTCGCGCTCGATCGCCAGGGCGGTGAACATCTTGCCAGAGGAGACGTCGGTACCTACCGTCAGCAGCCTTCGGCCAGGGCGCTTCTCGCCGTTGCCGACGGAAAGGACCTGCTCAGGATAGCGCACATCGAAGAGCTGGCGGCCCAGAGCGGCGGCTCTTTCTCTGAGTTGCGGGGTCTGGTTCAGGCGGTGGTGGAGTCCGCTGGCGATGTCGTAACCCAGTTCGAGAGCCTCCATCAGCGTCCGCATCCAGATGTCGGAGATGACGCCGCCTCGATTAGCGACGCCGACGACGAGAGTCCGGGCCCCCGCTTCTCGCGCCTGCTCCAGACGCATATCGGGAAGGCCGACATCGGCGTGACAATCCTCCAGCCGCAGCTGTCCGACGCACCAGTCCGGGCGCCATCGGGCCACACCATTAGCGGTCTTGGCGGCCAGTTGATCGACGGCGTTGCCGAGGAAGAGCAGGTAGGGATGCTTCAGGCTCACAGGGATCGGTGCATGGAGTCGGGAGTTGGGAGGGGAGAGAGGGCGGGTCGGTCAGCGGAGCGATCAACCACCGTCAGTAGCCCCCGAACGTCAGTAGCCCTCGAACTCGTCCAGCTTGGGCTCCTTCGCACCCATCTGTTTCAGCAGGCTGTCGAAGGCCTCCACCAGGCCCGGGGGTCCGGCGACGTACCAAGTGCGGTCGGNGACGCCATCGACGTGGGCCTCGACGAAGGCCNGATCGATGCGCCCCTTGTTGCCCTCGTAATCGGGGTCGTCGGTCATCGTGAAGACGACCTCGATNTTGGGATTGGCGGCNGCCAGCCGTTCGAGNTCCTCCCTGTAGGGGGNGTCGGANCGCCGNCTGCTCGAGTACANAAGAACTGCGTCAGCGNCGAGCCCCCTGGCTTCGATGTCGTGGAGGATGGAGATGAAAGGGGTGATGCCGATGCCCCCGGCGATCATGCCGGTCTTCTCCTCACCCTCGTCGCGGGTGAACTCGCCGTAGGGGCCGGAAACGATCACCGTGTCGCCTGGGCTCAGCTCGCCCAGCTCCTTCTTCAGCGGGGAGGCGTCGCGCATGACGGTTGTGAAGGCCAAATGCCCATCACCCGGCGCCGAGACGATGGTGAAGGGAGCACCCCAGTCGGGTCGGGTCTCCACGAACATATGCTGTCCCGCTTCGAAGTCGAAGCCGGCGGGGCGCTCGATGGTGAAGCACTTGCGGTGATCGGCCACTTCCTCGATACCGAGGACCTTTGCGTTGAGATCTTCCTGGGCCACGCTCATTCTCCTGTCTGCCGCTGTCTGCCCGCCATAGGGCGGAGATCGGAATCCGGATGGCTACAACCTATCCGAGCGCGCCGGGGCGGTCAAGACGACCGCATGCCAATTTGACCGCCGGTTCCCCCTGACTGTGCCCGGCGTTGCCGAGGCGGAGAGAGGGGTGGCTCCGGGGTCCCACGCGGGATTTCACCACTTTTTATATATTTGCGCAGTTGCCATTGGCGCAGGTTGCCCGCGTTCTCCGGTTGGGGCGAGCGGCGGCGGCGCATATCAACAGAAAGCTGGCGGTTTTGGCGGAGATTGCGGTCATCTGTCCCGAGTGCGGCAAGAAAGTGTCCCTCAGGGGAATGAACGGACACCTGCGTTTCGAACACGACTACGATCTCGACAAGGCGAAAAAGATGGCGGCCGGGTTTCAGATGGACGGCACGCTCAACAAGCTCGAACAGGAGGTGACGGAGCAGATATCTCGACTCTACGCGCTCAAGAAGGAGGCGGAGGAGCTGCGGCGCGCCCGGCAGGAGTTGATCATTGGCGAAGAGCTGTACGAGCGCATGCTTACGCAGAAGGGCCAGGAGTTGACGGCCACCACCCGCTACCTGAAGCGGCTGGAACAGAGCTGGCAGCGCCGCACGGGAGAGCGCACCGGGCTTCATCTCGGCCCGGAGGAGGAGAATGCTACCAGGGCCGACAGTCTGCTGGAGCAGCTGGGCGACCTGACGAACCCGGAGGAGGGGGAATGAAGATATGTCCGGGATACCATACTCCGCCGGGTGGGAGCGACTACTACCTGGAGCATATGGCGTTTAGCGACGGGTTCGTCGATCGGGAAGCGGGTGGGATTGCCGCCGACCTGGGGTTAGGGCAGGTTTTCTAGTCCAGTGACAAACGGCACCGGCCATTCCGAGCCTCTGCGGCGATCGCAGCGAGCGCAGAAGGTTCCCGCTGACCAGCCGCGGCTACCCAGAAAGAAGCAGGCGACGCCGGTGGAACTGGCGGCACTGCTGGTGGACACGGTCTGCCTGCCGGGCTCCGGCGAGCAGGAGGCCCTGCGCGAACTGGCGGAATTCTTGGGGGTGGAGCGGGAAAGCATGGAGTCGGAGCTCATGTTTCTGCGCGCCTTCGCCGTCGACTTCGCCAGCGTCATGGCCCTGGGGGACGCCCCCGAGAGGCTGGCGATCACGGAGCGGTTCTTCCATCACTGGGAGACGATTTCCGAACAAGTCGATGCAAGCGTCTTCGACGACATGCAGGATCGCCTCAGCTACTACACCGAGGCGATCCATTCAGACGGCGCCGGGGCGGGTCTCACGGCGCAGATCGGTCTGGCATTTGCCGAGCGCTGCAAAGCGGGCGAGGAGGAGGAGGGGAGTGAGGATCTGGCCATGCTGGGAGGGTCGATGTTCGTCGCTCTCTTCGAGGAGGTATCCGACCTGCTCAACGGCATCGACATCGTGCTCTACGATTCGCCAGCGGACACGGTAGAAGAGTGAGATGGAACTCGGGATCGGCATTATCGGCGCGGGCGGGATTTCCAGGGCTCACGCCGAAGGGTATCAGGCGCTGGGTGACCGAGTCCGCATTGCCGCCGTGGCCGACATCGACGCAGAGCGAGCAGCGGACGCCGCCGCCAGGTGGGGGGCCGCGCACGCCCTGCAGCGGTACGAGGATCTCCTGGCCCTGCCGGAAGTAGACGCCGTCAGCATCTGCACCTACAACAACGCCCATTGCGCCCCGGCCGTAGCCGCCCTGGAGGCGGGGAAGCACGTGCTGGTGGAGAAGCCGATGGCCGCCACCACGGCGGAGGCGGTGCAGATGGTGCGCGCCGCCCGCCGGGCGGATAAAGTGCTGATGGTGGAGATGAAGTGGCGCTTCATGCCCGAGATCCTGGCGGCGAGAGGCGCGGTGGAACGCGGAGATCTGGGCTCGGTCTACTACGCCGAGGCCATCGGCTGGCAGCATCGCGGGATTCCCGGCGGCACATTCATCAGAAAGGAGACGGCCGGAGGGGGAGCCCTCATGGACAACGGCGTCTACACCCTGGACGCCCTGCTCTACATCCTCGGCCACCCCCGTCCGCTAACGGTATCGGGTACGGCGGCCGACACCTTCGGACACAGTCGCGACGGCAGCTGGGACCCGGCGGAGTTCACGGTAGAGGACTTCGGCAGCGCCTACGTCCGCCTCGAGGGTGGCACCACCCTCTTCTTCGCCCATGCCTGGGCAATCAATTTCGACGAACAATGGCAGCTGCGTTTTGCGGGCAAAGCAGGTGGGCTGGAGGTCCACCCCTTCGGACCCGGGCCGAAGCTGCGGATTCGACGCGGTGGATACGGCGATCTGGCCGAAGTCGAAATCGACGAGCTGCCGTCGGGGAGTACGGAGATCGCCTACGCCGTCGAGCGGTTCGTCGACGCGGTGGAGGCCGGCGGGCCATCGCCGGTGCCGGGGGACACCTTCCTGTACACGAACCTCATCTTCGATGGTCTGTACGAGTCTTCGCAGCAGGGCGGCGAGGTCCGCGTCTCCTTACCCGAGCTCTGACCGCGGTCGGCGAGACGCGACTCGGGGGGACTGGTGAGGGCTGCCACCTTCTGTGACTTCCCGATCCGCGCAGCTGATGTCGCACTATAGTCGAATACTAGGAATGGTCAAGGGCAGCTGCGCCGACTGGTACCGGTAGTCCGTCAGCTGTCAGACCTCCGCGACCTCTGTCACGAAACCGCGGACCCAGAGTGTTCTCCAGCTGGCGCGAGGATCGCTGGGGGCGACCTTCAGACGAGATGCCTTCAGACTGGATCGCCATGAAAATACAAAACGGTCGGCTGGTCGGCGATGGCATCGACCACGTGGAATCGCCGAACCGGGGAGGTCGGTTCGGAGAGGGTGCGCCGGATACGATTGTCATTCACTATACGGCTGGACGCAGCCGTCAAACGGCAGTGGACACCCTCACCGATCCGGCGCGAAGAGTGTCGTCTCACCTGGTGGTCGGCAGGGATGGCGGCATCTCCCAGCTGCTGCCCTTCGACGTCATTGGCTGGCATGCCGGAGAGAGCGCCTGGGAGGGTCGCACCGCCCTCAACAACTACTCCATCGGCATCGAGATTGACAACGCCGGCCAGCTGGAGGAGCGAGACGGCCGCTTCCTCTCGTGGTTCGACCAGGAGTACCCCGAAGAGGAGATGGTTCGCGGGGTGCACCGCAACCAGACCGAAGTGACCTGCTGGCACCGCTATCCCGACGAGCAGCTTCAGGTGGTGGGCGACCTGTGCGGACTGCTGGTGGCCGAGGACGGCATCGCCCACATACTCGGCCACGAGGAGATCTCTCCCGATCGCAAAGTCGATCCGGGGCCCGCGTTCCCGTTGGACGAACTGCGCCGGCGACTGCTGTCCCCACCTGTGGCGGCGTTGACAAAGGCGGCCGAGGCGGGATGAGCGGTCTTGGGCCTGTCCGGATCGAGGCGTACCTGCGGCGGGTGGAATACGAGGGCTCCGGGCGACCGTCAGGGGTGCAGGGCCTGAGAAGACTCCATCGCGCCCATATGCGTCGGGTCCCCTTCGAGAATCTGGACATTCACCTGGGACGGGAAATCGTGCTGTCGGAGGAATCGCTATACCGCAAGGTCGTGGAGGATCGGAGGGGCGGATTCTGCTACGAGTTGAACGGCCTCTTTGCCGCGCTGCTGTCGGCGCTGGGGTTCCAGGTGCGGCTGTTGTCGGCACGAGTCATCGGAGCGGACGGCGTGTCTGGACCGGAGTTCGATCACCTGGCACTGCTGGTGGACGTAGGGGGCCGGCAGCAGCTGGCGGACGTGGGGTTCGGCGATTCCTTCCAGGAGCCACTGTCGCTGCAGTCGAGAACCAGCCAGACCCAAGCCAGCGGTACCTACCGGTTGGAGAAGGCGGGGGGGGGGAAGTGGTCGCTGCTAGAGAGGACGGCCAGTGCAGTGGAGGAGTGGCGGACCTGCTATAGCTTCACGCTGGAGGCGCGGCGGCTGGACCAGTTCCAGGAGATGTGCCGGCACCACCAGACCTCCCCCGATTCGCCCTTCACCCGCAACCGCATGTGTACACGCGCCACCCCCGAAGGGCGTTTGACCCTCTCCGGCATGCGCACCACCGAGACGATCCACGGCCGCCGCCAGCAGAGGGAGCTCGAGGGGGAAGCCGAATTATGGCAGGTGGCGGAGGAGCGCTTCGGGATTTGCGTGCCGCGGGGGCGGAAGCAGGGCTTAGCTTAGAGCTGGCTATCCCCATCGCTCGTCGCGACGCGTCCGAGTCTGGTGCAGCAGATCAGCGCGCGTAGATGCCGGATTCTCCTTCCGACCTGCCGATGATGACGGCGCCGCAGGTATCGCTGAATACGTTGACGGAGGTCCTGCACATGTCGAGAATCCGATCCGTCACCCAGATCAATCCAACAGCTTCCAGGGGCAGTCCCACCACCCCGAGTATGACGGTGATGGCGACCAGGCTCGCGGCCGGGATCCCCGCGACGCCCACGGAGGTGAGCAGGGCCAACAGCACGACGGTGAACTGGGTGGCAAAGCCGATCTCGAAGCCCTGCAGCACGCCGTAGATCTGTCCGATGAAGATGACGACCACACACTCGTACAGAGCGGTGCCGTCCATGTTGACGGTCGCGCCCAGGGGGAGGGTAAAGCTGGCCGTGCGGTCGGACACCCCCGCGTCCCTCTTTACCGTCTCCATGGTCACCGGCAGCGTCGCGGCGGAGGAGGCGGTTGAGAAGGCCATCAGCATTACCGGCGACATGGCCCGGTAATGCTGGGAGGGTTTGACGCGGCCGATGTATTTGACCATCAGACCCAGGCTGATGAAGTAGTGGAAGCCCAGGGCCAGCAGCACAGTGATGACGAACCACAGCAGAGGCTCGAAGGCGCCAAAACCGGTTCGGATGATGATGGGCGTTACCAGGCCAAATACGCCGACAGGCGCGACCTTGATGATCAGGTCGGTGATCTTCATCATCACCCCCTGTACCCCCTCCCAGAAATTCCTCTGTGAATCGCGGAGGGCGTCGGGCAGTCGGTTGATGAAGAAGCCGAAGAGCAGGCTGAAGACGATGACGCCCAGCAGCTGTCCATTGTCGGTTGCAGCGTGGATGATATTTGGCGGCAGCATGCGCAGGAAGATGTTGACGAGGTCGGAGGTGTCGCGTCCTTCGAACTTCTGCACGAATTCTTCGGATGTCTCCGCCTGACCCAGGATCTGCTGGGCCAGCTCGAGGGGCACGTCCCCTGGACGGATGATGTTGACCAGGACCAGGCCAGTGAGAATCGCGATGAGACCGGTCGCCGAGTAGTAGGCGAGCACTTTCGTGCCCATCCGACCGAAGGCCCGGTCAGAGCCGAGGCTCATGATCCCGCATATTATGGATGCGGCGATCAGCGGGACGATGACCATCTTCAGGGCATTCTTGAAGAGGTCGCCGAGGAAGACACAGGTTGTAGTGAGGCCCCCGGCGAAGGCGCTCTCCTGTGCTCCTCCGAGTTTGATGGAAATTCCCAGCGCCAAGGCGACGGCTAGCGCGATGGCGATCTGCCAGTGCAGTTTCATCCCAGTCCCCTTTCACAGGTGGTTGATTCCGGTCACCAGAATCGCTCACGCAAGAATACCGGATGGGCGAGGCGTCATCAAGGGGCAGGCGAGTTGACGAGTTGGGAATGGCGAGTTGGGAGTGGCGGGCGCAGACGAGAGTCCTTGAGCTCGTGCGGCGCCAGGCACAGGGTTGCGGCGGTCGGGTGTGGTTGATTAATATGCCGGCATGGAAGGCGATCCACTTTTTTCGGCGAAGGTGAGGCTAGTCGTCGGACTCGCGGCGGCCGGCTGTGTTGCCGTCTTCCTCCTTCCGGCTATTCCTCAGGATCCGGCCTATCACGCCTTTGTCGATCAGCGGCGAATCTGGGGTGTGCCCAATTTCTGGAACGTCGTTTCCAATCTGCCTTTCACAGCGGTCGGCGTGGCGGGTCTAATCATTGCCCGCAGCAGGCTCGTCGGAGGTATTCCCGAGCTCCGCGCGGGTTACCTGGCCTTCTTTGCCGGTGTGATACTCGTCGGCCCGGGGTCGGCGCTCTACCACCTGGATCCCACCAGCGCGACGCTGGTATGGGATCGGCTGCCGATGACTCTCGCCTTTATGGCCTTTTTCAGCGTATTGATCGGGGAGTCGATCTGCGTTCGAGCGGGGAGCCTTTTCCTCTGGCCCCTCGTTCTCATCGGCTTCGCCTCCGTCGTATACTGGCATTTCAGCGAGATCGCCGGCAGCGGCGATCTGCGACTCTACGCCCTCGTCCAGTTCCTGTCGATGGTAATCATGCCGCTTATTCTCCTCCTATTCCGCTCGCCGATTTCCGCTGGCTGGACCTGGTCGGTCATCGGCGCGTACGCTGTTTCGAAGGCGGCGGAGCTGGCCGACGGTCCGATCTACGCTCTCTTCGGATTCGTCAGCGGTCACTCGGTCAAGCACCTGCTGGCGGCCGGCGGAGGGCTCATCTTCGCGGTGGCGCTGCGCTCGCGGAACCGCCTGGGGAGAAGAGGAGAATCGGGCGTGAAGCGCGGTGGCCACACCGCGCCAACCGCCCTGCACACAGGAGATGACAAGTGACGAACGCGAAAGTCAGATACGCTCCACTCCCAGGACGTCTGTTGGCGGCTCAAGTGAGCGTTCTGATCCTGTCCCTGTGCGGACAGACCGGGAGCGATCCGGGCGTCGCCGGTGCGGATTCACTCCGGGTCGAGGAGCGCGACATCGCCGCCCTGCAGGCGCTGATGCAGGAGGGGCGTCTCACGGCCAAAGAGCTGACGCAACGTTATATCGATCGGATCGCGGCGCTGGATGACGCGGGGCCGCGCCTGAATGCGATTGTCGAGATCAACCCAGAGGCGCTGGACATCGCCGCGGCGCTGGACGAAGAGAGGCGGCGTCACGGCACCAGGGGGCCGATGCACGGAATTCCCGTGATTCTGAAGGCGAACATCGACACCGGCGACGAGCTCACCACAACCGCCGGGTCGCTGGCGCTATCTGGCCACAGAGCCAGCCGGGACGCCTTCGCCGTAGCGCGCCTGCGCGACGCAGGCGCGGTCATTCTCGGCAAAGCGAATCTGAGCGAATGGGCGAACTTTCGCTCCACGCACTCCACCAGCGGCTGGAGCAGTCAAGGACGGCAGACCAGGAACCCGTATGTGTTGGACCGGAACCCGTGCGGCTCCTCCAGCGGCTCGGCGGTGGCGGTGGCCGCGAGCCTGACAGCGGTAGCGATAGGCACCGAGACCGACGGATCCGTCGTCTGCCCAGCGGGCGCCAACGGAATCGTCGGCATCAAGCCCACCCTCGGCCTGGTGAGCCGCGACGGCATCATCCCCATCGCTCACAGCCAGGATACCGCGGGACCCATGGGCCGCACCGTCCGGGACGCGGCGGTGCTGTTGACCGCCATGGTGGCAGCGGACCCCGGAGATCTCGCCGCCGCCAACTTTCCACCACAACTGCCCGATTACCTGGCCGTTCTGGACGGAGGCGGCCTCAAGGACGTGCGCATCGGAATTATGCGCGACTACGCCGGCGCCGGGGCCAACGCCGGGGTCGAGGCGCGGTTCGAGGAGGCTATCGGGGTGCTGGCGGGGCTCGGTGCCGAGATCGTAGACCCAGTCGACCTCGGTGACCGGGAGGGGATGGACGAGGCCGAGTTCGAGGTGTTGCTGTACGAGTTCAGGGCCGGTTTGAACGATTATTTGGGCGATCACCGCGCCCCCAACGGAGTGCGGACACTGGCGGACCTCATTGCCTTCAATGTCTCCAGACGAGAGGAGCTCATGCCGTTCTTCGGGCAGGAGATACTGGTCATGGCCGAGGACAAAGGGCCGCTGACGGAGGAGGCCTACAGGGAGGCACTGGCCACCAGCAAACAGCTGGCGCAGGGGGCCATTGACGGGGCGTTGGAGGGTGATCGGCTCGACGCCATCGCCGCTCCCACCAACGGTCCGGCGTGGGTGATCGACCTCGTCAACGGCGACAACTTCTCGGTCTCCAGCTCGACCCTGGCTGCGGTGTCGGGATACGCCAATGTCACGGTGCCGATGGGGTACGTGCGCGGACTACCTGTGGGGTTGTCGGTTTTCGGCACCGCCTTCAGCGAACCGGTGTTGCTGCGGATCACCTACGCGTTCGAGCAGGCTGCGAAGGCTCGCCGCCGGCCGGAGTTTCTGCCTACGCTGGTGCTCGAATAGCGAGTAAAGAGCTGGTGAGTTGCGAGGAGAGGGCTGCTAACCGTGGCGCTGGGCGCGCTTCACGAACTCCTCCCGACGGGCGTGCAGTTCCCTGAGCCGCAGCTTGAAGATGGGTACATCCAGTATCCACTCGAATTTGTGTCGGGGGAGCTTGAGCAGCGGCCGATCGCCGTTGGATTCCACCCGATAGGCCTCGGGAGTGCCGTTCAGGAAACAGCCTTCTCCGAAGACGGGCGGGTGACAGAGCTCCGCGGGCACCCCATGTCCGCCAACGGTCATGCAGACGTCGGCGCTTGCCGAGGCGATGAACAGATCGCCCTTGGAGTTCCCGTCCTCGAAGACGGCGTCGCCGGCGTTGGTGGGAAGCGGGTCTGCCTTCTGGGCGATCTTGTTCTGCAGATAGATGGGCACTTCCGCTCCGAAGAGCCAGGAGCCCTGCACGATCTCGCGCAGGCGCCAGATCTTCTCCAGAGCGCTCTCCATTCTGCCCTCGGGCGGGCGATCGGAGAACGCACCGAGAGCGGTCACCGCCTCGCGGAACATGAAGCCGGGGATTCGCAGTACGTGCATGTAGGTGTCAGCTCGTATCGTCGCCGTGCGCGGGATCTGCTTGAGGACCCCAATATCCCCGATTATCTCGCCCGCATTCACGTGGGCGACGCGGACCACTGAATCCCCTTGTTCGATCCAGACACCCCCCTTGCCCCCGATGACCATGTCGACGAAGGAGGATTGGCCTGTCGCTTTGAGAAAGGGCGTGCGCGGCTGGATCAGTAGAATTTCGTTGTCGGCGAGCATGCGCATATAACTCAGCACCTGTTCCCGAGCCACCAGCCCGGCGGCGATGCGGTCGTCGACGAGGGCGAAGAAGTAGTCGGCCAGGTAGCGGAGCGCGCGCTCCCGGTACTTGTCGCCGTAGGTGTGCTCGGAGCGCTCGCTCATGTTGCGGGTAGAGCCGGCCACGGCGAACTGTCCAATTTTCACCGTGGCGCGCTCGTCCAGGGATTCGGGCTGCGCGTGCGCCAGCACGATGTGCTCGGTCTTATCGTCGACGAAGTCCTTCCACGAGCCGTGCACGGAGACAGCCTCCGTGCCCTCGCGGGCACCTACGTCGACCTTTTTGACATGCATTGGCCTCAGAACGAAATCGCGGTACGCCTCGAATCGATCCGCCGAGAGGAAACCGTCTTCTATCAGCGACCGGCAGCGCTCGAAGTTGAGGAGATCACTCATGTGGCCGTAGACCTTCCACTCCCGATCGACGACGCCGCGGATTTGGTAGACGGCGCAGGGCACGGTGTGGATGGACGGGTGAGCGGTGATCTTCAGACCGCAGTAGTCGAACTCCTCGTCGAAGCGGATGGGGACGTAGTTGAAGTACTCCCCCAGCTCCTCGATGGATGTGTCGAACATGGCCGCCGCTTTCAGGAGAATGGACTTCCAGATCACGCGGGGGCAGATAATCGTCACCTTCTTGTCCATCTGCAGCAGCATGGAGAACTCGCCGATGTGATCGTCGTGGTTGTGGGTGAAGATGACGGCATCGATCTCGCTTCGGGAAATGCTCACCTTGTCCAGCAGATAGGGCACGTTCATCGGCAGGTCGATGCAGATCACCCGCTCCCGCCACTGAATCACCGTATGCATGCAGCTCTTGGGGGAGAACCCGTCCTCCTCCCCGGTGTCGATGATCTGAAACAGCTTGTAGGGGACGTTCTTGACATCGATGCGCAGAGGCGGCTCGTACTCCTCTCCCGGGAGGAGATTGCAGTCTACAATCCGGCGCTCGCCTTCGTACTCGACGCCGAAGAGGTTGATCCCCTCCTTCCAGATGCGCAGCCCGCGGTAGTCGGTGGCCGTCTCCGGGGTCGGCACACTCTCGAGAGGGGACAGCTCCACCGTCTCCACGATCTCGTCGATCGGCTGGAGGCCTTTGAACGACAGTCCCTCGATCTCCTTCATCAGGCTTGCCGCCTCTTCGGGCGTCAGGTCGCAGTCCTCCATCTCGGACGCGTTGTAGAATCCGAACAGTCCCCTGGCCAAGCTCTCGGTGGCCAGCTCGAGCTGTCTCTTGGTGCCGACCAGACAGGGTCGCTCCTCCCTGAAGTACATTCCCTGATTGAATAGGGCGTGCAGCAGCGGGAATTCGACGAGATTGCAGCTGATGCCCTGATCCGACTGCATGCGCAGGTCGGGATAGACGATGCCATCGATGGCGAGCTCTTGCTGAATCAGGAACTTGGCCAGATCGGGCCAGGCGTTGAAGACCCAGGAGATGCCGGCATCGGGCACCCTGAGCAGATAGCAGGCCGGGCAGATTCGAGTGATCTCCATCATGCTCACCCCTTTCTCGACGGGGTGCTTCTCTCGGTTTGCAAATTGGGCTCAATCAGTTGCCGCAGGAGCGGCTCGACAGCCGTGGATAGTAGAACATATTGTAAAATAAGACGGCGACTCCCGATTTTTCAAGGTAACACCTGCCGGTGCTGAATCAAACGGTCCGCTTGCCGGTCAGCGGAATCCCCGTGCTTTCCGAGGTCGCCAGGGTCAGGGCACGAAGATCCTCCGGCTCGATGTTGTGCAGGTCGGTCTTGCCGCAGCAGCGCGCCATCATCGTGGCCTCGCCGGTGCTGGCTTTGATGAGGTTGGCGATCGACTGGGCGCGATCGTCGCCGCTCAGGTCAGCGTCGAAGACCAGGGTATCGCCAACAATCCGGCCGCCAGCGGCGAGACCTGCCGACACTCCCATGACCATGGCTACGGCACCGAGGCCGACGAGCTTGGCCGCATCGGTGCCGGAGCGCACGCCGCCGCTGTAGACGAGGTCGACCGCCTCTTCCCGGCCCAGTCGGCGCAGAATGGCGACGGCGTCGCGCAGCAGCCGCAGGTCCGGAGCGCCAGCCAGCTCCGGCCAGGCACCGTAGTCCGATCCCATCCCCGCGGCAGCGCCATCGAGAAGCAAGAGGTCGAGGCCTTCCTCCAGGGCGCAGGAGATCGCCTCTTCGAGCACCGAGCCAGAGGAGATGGCCAACCCCAGCAGCTGGCCTTCGGCAACCCGGATCGGAGCCTGTATCGGCAGGGAGTGGCCCGCCACGACCAGCAGCAAGGCCGCCGCTTCCGGCGAGGGAGCGGATTCCTTATCTACCAGCAGCTGCAACCAGGGGACGGAATACCGAGACGGCAACGGCCGCGGTCCCAGATAGGCGGAGTGGGTATCGGCCAACCCCCGGGCGACGGCGTCGCGCACCTCCGCGGGCGAATTTCCGAACCCGGAGACCACAAAGGGATGCTCGAGCTTCAGTCTGCCGCCGATGTCGAAGCTGGATGTGCAGGCCTCTCGGTAGGGGTCGATGACGAGCCTGGAAAGGTTGGCCGGCAGAAAGACGAGGTCGTCGAACTGTGGCGGTCGCTCGTCGGGGAAAGGGTTCTCGCTCGGCTCGAGCCGGCGCTGCAGCATGGCCACCTGCTTGGCCCCGTCCGCCGGCGTCATCCGCGCCATCGAGAACAGGTCCTCCCGGTGCCGCACTGAGTAGTCGGGCGTGCCGGTCTCCGCGTCGCAGCGGTAACAGCGCGCCGCCTCCTTGCGGGCGGTGGCGCCGTCGTAGGTCGTCTCGATTTCCGGGAACTCGACGGGTTTGTCCCCGAGCCCGAGGAACTCGGGGTGTTGGACGGCGAGACGCTCCCACATCATATCCTGAGCCACCTCCACCTGACGGGTGCGGTAGGGGGTGCGATACGGCAGAGGTCGGTCGTGGCCTTCGAGGAAGGCGCTGATGTAGTAAGCGGCGCGCTGGCCGTGGTGCATGGCCATGACGATGGTCGAGCCGCCGAAGGCTCCGTCGCCGGCGGCAAAGACCATCGGGTCGGCGGTGCGCATGGTGCCGAAGTCGGCGCGCACCCGGTCGGCCAACATCATGTTCAGGGTGTCGAGCTCCTCGCAGACCCCCTTCTGCCCGACGGCGGCGATCACCATGCCGCACTCGATCTCGTGCTCGCTGCCGGGCACCGCGAGCGGTTGTCGTCGACCGTTCTCCCCCGGTTCCCCGAGGGTGGTGGCGATACAGCGCAGGCCGAGGCTCCCCTCTGCCCTGGCTTCGACTCCGATCGGCTGGGTGTGGTAGATGAACTCGATGCCCTCCTTCAGGGCCCCTTCGAGCTCGATACGCCGAGCCGGTATCTCCTCCGGGCCGCGGCGGTAGATGACCTTGACCTGTTCGCAGCCGGGCAGGCGCCTGGCGACCCGACACGCGTCCATGGCCACATCCCCGCCACCGACGACGACGACGGATTCGGGAAGCGACGGGCGCTCTCCGGCGTTGACTCGGCGCAGGAAACCCACCCCGTCCACGACCTGCGGGTGGTCCTCGCCCGGGATGTCCATGGGCTTGCCCCACCAGGCCCCTATGGAGAGCAAAACGGCGTCGTGACGCTGTTTGAGCTGGTCGAGCGAAACGTCCCTGCCCAGTGCGGTCTCGAGATGGACCCTCAGCCCTTCGCACTTGTCGGTCAGTCGCTTGATGTCCTCGTCGATCACCCCACCGGGCAGGCGGAAGGCGGGAATCCCCCACGCCATCAGGCCACCCAGGCGATCGCTCATCTCATACACGTGGACGGTGTAGCCGGCGACGCACAGATCGTGGGCGGCGGTGAGGCCTGCCGGTCCGGCACCCACGACGCCGATCGATTGGGGACGCGTGACCGCTACTGGCGGCGGGTCGCAGCTGTGACCGATTTCGTCCATGATGAAGCGCTTGAGGTTGCGGATCTGCAGCGGGCCGTCGCTGTCGGTGCGGCGGCAGGCCGGCTCGCAGGGAGCGTCGCAGACGCGTCCGCAGATGGAGCTGAAGGGGTTGGTGGCGGTGATGGCCTCAAAGGCTTCGGCGTACTTCCCCTCCCAGATCAGGGCGATGTAGGAGGGAGCATCCGTGCCCACCGGACAGGCGACCTGACAGGGGGCGGGCACAAAGTGCGGGTCCCGCGTGTCGTCGCTGGAGCCGGCGGGCGGCTCGGGCATCTTGATGCGTTGAAGGTCGTAGACGCTCATGTCACCCTCACCATGCGGTCAAGTATCAAGAAGAGATCGGTGATCCGGCTCGTAGGGCAGACCGGTAATGGCGGCCGCCTCGGGAGTCATCGCCACCAGGTCGTCGCGCCCAAGCTGGCGCGTGTCCTCATACCCCAGGCCGTTGGTGATGGCGGCGATCTGCCAGCGCACCGTTTCCAGAAAGCGGTGGATATTCATCGCCTCCACCGCGGGCTGGTAGCGCTTTTCGTGCTCCGGGTCCTGGGTGGCGATGCCGGTCACGCATTGTCCGACGTGGCACTGCATGCAGGCGATGCAGCCGCCGGCGATCAGCACCGAGGTGCCGAAGGCGGCCGCGTCCGCTCCCAGGCAGAGCGCCTTGACCGCGTCGATTCCGTCCCGCAGCCCGCCCATCAGCACGAGCTGGATGTCCTGACGGCGGCCGATCTCCTCCAGCGCCTCCAGCGCTTCCACAATGGCCGGGAGGGTGGGGATGCCGACGTAGTCGATGACCTCGGCGCTGCCGGCGCCGGTGGCGCCCTGCATGCCGTCCAGCTCGACGAAGTCGAAGCCGTCCTTGACGGCGATCTTGATGTCGTCGCGGACCCGACCAGCGCCGAGCTTGACGCTCACCGGCAGCCGGTACCCGGTGGCCTCGCGCAGCTCCTCGATCTTGATGACGAGATCGTCGGCGCCGAGGATGTCGGGGTGTCGAGAGGGAGAGCGCAGGTCGATGCCGGCGGGAATGCCGCGGATCGCAGCCAGTTCCTCCGTCACCTTCTTGGCCATGAGCTGTCCCCCGAGACCGGGCTTGGCTCCCTGGGAAATGTAGATCTCGAGGCCGTCGGCACGCTTCATGTCATGGATATTCCAGCCCAGGCGGCCGCCCAGGCACTGGAAGATCAGCTGCTTGGCGGCGTCGCGCTGGGCGTCGCTCATGCCGCCCTCGCCGGTGTTCTCGGCGATATCGGCCATCGCCGAGGCCATCGCCACCGCCTGCTTGGTGGAGCGGCTGATGGCGCCGTAGCTCATGGGGGCGATCATCACCGGCATGCTGAGCTTCAGCGGCTCGGCGCCGTTGAGTCCGCCGATCTCCGTCTGCATATGCACCTTCGAGACCACATCGGGGTCCTCGCCGGCCCGGGAGAGGTCGGCCAGGAAGGCCAGGTCGGCCAGATGCGGCAGCGGGCGCGCGGCGCCGTAGCCGCGGATGCGGTAGCGACCGATCTGGGATTTGACGTGGATGTCCTCCTGCACTTTCGGGTTCCAATACGCCGAATCTCCCGAGTAGGTGAAGAAGGGAAGGCTGCGCACCTGCTCCTCCTGGGTGCCGTAGTGCAGTTTCTGGCCGGCGTTGACGATCTTGCTGATCCCCCGCCCCCTGCTGGGGATGCCGTACCGGTCCAGGAACTCGTCGATGTCGTCGGCTTCACCCGCGGCGATATCGGTGAGCATGGCGTCCGAGCCCAGGGCCTGCACCTTGCCCGCGACGAAGATCTCGCCGCCGGTCATGTCTTCACCGACGCGCTGACCGGAGTCCCCGAGGATGATGATGCGGCCGCCGTACATCATGTACCCGGCCATGAAGTTGGCGTTGCCGACGCAGCACAGGGTGCCGGACTTCATCACCTGACCGGCGCGAGAGCCCATGTTGCCGTGGACGACGAGCTCGGCGCCGCGGATGGCGACACCGGCAATGGCACCGGCATTGCCGCGAACGACGACGGAGCCGGAGTACATGTTGTCGCCCAACCCCCAGCCGACGTTGTTGTCGATCTCGAAGCGGGCCTGGTCGGTGAGGCCGGCACAGAAATACCCGGCCGATCCCCGGATCGCTACTTTGATGGGCGCGGTGAGTCCGACGCCGATGTGATGCCGGGCGTCCGGATTGAGGATCTCGACATCCTCTCCGGCTTCGCCGTGCTGGCGGATCAGCTCGTTGGCTCGGCGGACCGGCGTCGTGGCCAGATCAATGGTGGTTGTGCGCTTGGGCATGGGTACCTTGGTATGCTTCACTACCACAAAGAATAAACGGGCTCAAGGTGGCACACCCGCGCCACCTGGATGCCGTTGGTAGGTCAGTCCGCCGCAAGCGAAACTGGGTCTCTGAGCCGAATGCTGCCAGGCTCGATCAGTCTATCCGAGGTCCCGCCGGGCAACACAAAGCTGTCCAGGCGGCAGCACGTCGATGCGGTCCGGTCAAGAACTCGCCGCTACGTACCGGGAGCCAGGTTGAGGACCGCATCCTCACAATGTAATCATTGGCCTGGGCCAGGGCGACCGCCAGGAGAAGAATCACGGGCACGCACAGGGGATGTGGACCTGACGGAACGGACCCTGACTGTCAAGAAGAGCAAGAACTGGAAGACGCGGGCCCTCTTCCTGACGGACGGGTATGCGAGGTCCTGATGCGCATCAAAATCACTCCTCCGACCCATAGGACCCCTTCCCCCCTGCATCCAGGCCCCCTGAATCCTGTCGGGCCACCGCTGCACACTGTGCCGGGCACCCCTGGCACATGATAGATACACCACAACCCCTCTCAAAACCGGCCCGAAATCCCTGACCAGACGATCGATAATACCCTTTACGAACACTATACGTTTTTCTGACCCCCAGCTTCGGGGCTTGTGGGGGTCATGAAGGTACGCTTCATTTCCCGATCATTTTGGTGACGCATCAATGGCAGCGAAAATTGACCAACGACTCTATCTCGAAGCCACGCAGAAAGTGGATAACGGAACACAGGACCATGCCCTCTGGGCCGAGGCTATGGCATTGGTTGAAGGTGCCGAGAAATCCAGGTAGCGCTGCATCGCCTTGCTGAGTTGAGCAAGGTGCGAGCGATCTTGCATGAATAAACACGAGCCAAGGGCATGCTGATCGGTGGGTCGCTAACGGGGCTGCTGACCGGATTGTGCTGGTCTCTTGCCATTGAGTTGTTTTCCACCGATCAGGTGCTTGATGGCGTGGAAATGCTCTGTTCTCTTTCCGTGCCCGCCCTCGTCGCGCTGCTGGTCTGGAGGATGTGGGAGTCAGAGTGTGGGTTTTGCTGGCCGTCGCCTAGCTCACGCGGATGATTCCGTTGTTCGGCATTGGCATGGGCGGTGCTAATATTCTGCAGATGATGACGGGCGGCACGATTGGGGGCGCTGTCTGGATTTCACCGTTCGTAATCTGGAGGTACTGCCAATCCAAGCGATGACGGCGTATATCAAACCGCGCGAGTCCATGGTCCGTGTTATTCACCCGGATTATGGCCATCGGTGTGTAGCTGGTGTGCAGCTAATTTTGGCAAGAGGCAGCGCTACAGGCGTGAATGACCAGGTATGTTGATTCACTGGATGGAGGGTCTTGGCAAATGCGTAAACCGAAACTGATCTACTACAACGATGCCCGTCACTACCTCATGTACAGGTACGATCCGCCTCTGTGTAAGCATGTCCTACAGCAGCCGGTTGACGAAATTTTAGGAACGGGGGTCGACACTCTTTCGTTTGGCCTCGCATCGGGAGCAACCTTTCTTCACGATACTCAAGTTGGTAAGCGATGGGGTGAG
>PBRM01000026.1 GCA_002725915.1 Gemmatimonadota bacterium | reverse complement strand
AGTCGCCCGGATGAGCGCCGGCCGCCCTCCGGCACATGACCCACGGTGGAGTCGGTCGCCAGAACAGCGCCGGATCCATTGGTGCACCGATCTCTTCGAAAGGCGCGAGAGGGAAAGACGACAGAGATGGCAGAGCGCAGCGAACACGAGATGGACATCCACATACCGCGGAGATCCTTCTTCAGCTTCAACTTCCCGTGTCGCTACCGGGCCGACTCCAGTCGTCTGACCGGAAGCGTTCGCCAATGGCCGGAATCTCACCGCCTGCGCGACCTGGTGCAGATCGAGGACGAGTCCCCCATTGCCAAGCTCTACATGGGCTGGAACGAAGGGGGACTGACCTTCGCCCTCTCCGTCACGGGGAAGAGCCGCTACAAGATCGACCCCAAGAATTACTGGCAGGGCGACTGCCTGGAGCTGTGGATCGACACGCGCGACGTGAAGGACAGCCACTCCGCCAATCGCTACTGTCACCACTTTTTCTTCCTGCCCGGTGGCAGTGGGCGGGACGGCAAGAAGCCGATCGGCCGCCAGACTTCCATCGACAAGGCCCGCGAACAGGCGCCACCGTGCCCGGAAGAGTCGATTGGAGTGGCACTGAGACGACTCAAGCGCGGTTATCAGATGGAGATCCGTCTGCCCGCCGGCGGCATGAATGGGTTTCACCCTCGGGAGTTTTCGCGCCTCGGATTCAACTATGTGCTCCGCGACATCGACCGCGGCGTCCAGTCCTGGGCGGTTGGACGCGATCCGCCCCTGGTGCACGACCCCAGCACCTGGGGCTCTATCGATTTGGTCGATTAGTGTAGCGCATCCTCTGCCCTACACACCCCCCTGGCAACCGGCGACGGCAGTGACCCGACTTTCGGTAACTATTTTCATTTCATACATTTAAGCGACTTTTCGACCCTGCTTCACAGCCCTCTGACCAACGCCTATGACCACGTCTGCAAAGTACCATCATCTGGCTGGTGCAGCCATCTTCCTCGCCACTATGGCCTTGTACCTCAAGACCATGGCCCCGACCGTCTCGTTCTGGGACACGGGGGAGTTCATCGCCTGCTCCTACACCCTGAGCGTTCCACATCCTCCGGGCTCGCCACTCTACGTGTTGCTGGGACGCGTCTTCACGCTCCTGCCCGTGGGAGAGGTGGCCTGGCGGGTGATCCTCATGTCCGCCCTCTCCTCGGCGCTGGCGGTGTGGTGCACCTATCTCAGCGCCGGGGCCCTCGCCAGACGCGCTCTGGGAGGGCAGTCGCTGACGCCCTTTGGCGACGGACGGGATATCGGAGTTACGGTGGGCGCGGCGGTAGCCGCTCTTTGCCTGGCGGTGTCCTACACCTTCTGGTTCAATGCCACCGAGGCCGAAGTCTACGGCTATTCCCTCTTCTTCGTCTGTCTGGGCGTCTGGCTGATCGTCTACTGGGAGGGCACCCAGCACGGTTCCCTCAACGATCGCTGGCTTTACCTTCTCGCCTACCTCTTTGGGCTCGGAGGCGGCCTCCACCTGCTCTGTCTGCTGACCATTCCCGCCTTGGTAGTCCTGGTCTGGTTTGCCGACAAGCAACTCCGGCGACTCATCCTCATCGTGGTGGGCGCCGGCCTCGAGGGCATGGTCTACCTCGCTGTGTTCGCCGACAAGCCCGAGTCGGCTGCTGTCATTGCGCTGCTGGCAGCCTTCTTCGCCCTCGCCTTCTTCATCGCCCTGTGGGCGACACACCCGGACCTGCACCATTCGATCATCGCCATTGCGGCCGCGGGTGCCGTCGCCATCGTGGCGCGCGCCCTCTTCGGCCCCGGATTCCTCGCCACCGCGGCTGTCGCCAGCGCTGCTCTTGGCGTGATCCACCACCTCTACAAGACCGATCGCCGCGGTCTGATGCTCCTCCTCGGGATAGGTTTCGTCTTCGCGCTGGGGTATTCCACCTACCTGGCCCTGTATGTTCGCTCCGGCCTCAATCCCGTCATCGACGAGAACGATCCGGAGACCTTCGCGGCTTTCATGCGCTTCCTGAACCGCGAGCAGTACGGCACCGACAGCATGCTGTTGAGTATCTTCGAGCCCCGCGCTTCGCGGGTCTATCAGCTGTGGCATCAACAGGGGAAGTATTTCCTCCAGCAGTTCCCCTTTCCCCTCCTCGAACGCGACGCCTATTTCCGCTGGGCAACGGAGAATACGCGTCACATCATCTCCGTTTCCATCGTGCCCTACCTGCTGGGGTTGGGCGGGCTGATCTGGCACGCGGTTCGGGACTGGCGTCGCTTCCTGGCGATTTTCAGCCTCTTCGTCGTCATGGGGCTCGGGCTGTCCCTCTACCTCAACATGCCGGATCCCCAGCCGCGCGAAAGGCACTACGTTTTCGGCGGCATGTATTACGCCTTCGCCCTGTGGATGGGTCTGGGGTGGACAGGTCTGGTGGAGCAGGTGCGACAGTGGAAATCGTTGCGGGGCTGGTTCCTGGCCGCTTGCGCCTGTGTTGGACTGCTGCTCCCCGCCGGCATCGGCAACAGGCTCTACGAGGTGGAGGACCGCACCGGCGATTATATCGCCTACGACTACGCCTACAATCTGCTGAACTCCTGCGGGCCCAACAGCATCCTCTTCACCAACGGTGACAACGACACCTTTCCGCTCTGGTTCCTGCAGGAAGTCGAGGGGATTCGGAAGGATGTACGCGTCGTCAATCTGAGTCTGCTGAACACCAACTGGTACATTAAGCAGCTCCGGGACCGCGCGCCGAAGATCGACATCAAGCTGCGCGACGACTACATCGATTCCGTGCTCACCGACACCGAGAACGACGATCTCATGAAGCGGCTGTGGCTCGAGCCCAAGACTCCGCTCGAGTTCCAGGAGCTGGGGCTGGATGCGAAGGTGACGGCCACCCACGACCTGCTGCGCGTCCAGGATGTCATGGTCATCGGCATCATCCGCTGGAACGACTGGAAGCGGCCCATCCATTTCGCCCTCACCGTGGCCGCCCCCAACCGCGTCGGCCTGGACGACTATCTGACCATGGTGGGCATGACCCTGAGGCTGGTGCCGGAGAAGGGCGCGGCAGCCGATGCCGAGTTGCTCTCCCGCAATCTGCGCGAGGTCTACCTCTTCCGTGGAGTCAACGACGAGTCGGTGCACAAGGACGTTAACACATCGCGCCTGCTGGGCAATTACCGCGCCTGTGTCATGACCCTGGCGGAGGTCTACAAGAAGCAGCAGCGGACCGAGGAACTGGCCGACCTCTTCGGCTGGGCAACTGAGACCATTCCGATGTCGTGGGAGGGCTTCTACCAGGCCAGTGAGTACTACTGGGATACAGGCCAGGTCGAGGAGTCGGCCGAGTTCCTCGAGAAGGCCGGTCTGAAGCTCCTGGAAATCTACGGGAGCCATCCCTCGGCGTCGTACACAAATGGTCTCGCCATCGGCAGCATCCTCTTCGACCGCTTCCGGGACATCGACCGCGCCGGGGCCGTGTACAGAATGGCCATAGAGAGGGAGCCGAGCCGCTACGAGGCCTACCACGAGCTCGCCGCTGCGCTGCAATCCGCGGGCAGGACGGACATCGCCATCGACCTCATTGTCGAGTACCGCGACGAATACGGCGACCTCGATACGGCGATCGAGGACGAGCTGATCCTGCGCAACGCGCAACGCCAGACTGTGCGGCCGAAGACCGACTCCACCGCGACGGTCGACTCTGTCGACGAGGACTGATCGAGACGTCCCTCGTGAGCTCGGACACAGCGGGAGATGAAGTCACCATCGTCATCCCGCATCGCGATGCCGAAGTCCTCGTCGACTGTCTCGACGCCCTTTACGCGCACTCGCACTGGCCCATTCGCGTACTCGTCGTCGACGACGGNCCCGATGCCCCCAGTCTGCAGCGNGCGCGCGAGCGCTTTCCTCAGATCGAGGTCCTCAGGAACGACCGCAATCTGGGATTCTGCTATTCCTGNAATCGCGGTCTCGAAGCCGCCGCCGGCGCCTACGCCGTCCTGCTCAATGACGACACTCGTGTTACCGACCACTGGCTGCGGCCGTTGGTGGAAATGGGTGACAGCGACCCGGCCATCGCCGCCTGCCAGCCCAAGCTGCTATCGGCAACGCGGCCGGATTTCTTCGACTACGCCGGCGGTGCCGGCGGCTACATCGACGGAGTGGGTTTCACGTTCTGTCGGGGCAGGATGATCGACCATCTGGAGCGGGACGAGGGGCAGTACGATGCCCCCGCGCCCCTGTTCTGGGCCTGCGGTTCCGCCCTCTTCCTGCGCCTGGAGGCGGCCGTAGAGGTGGGACTCCTGGATCTCGGGTTCTTCATGCACTTCGAGGAGATAGACCTCTGTTGGCGCCTGCGCCTGGCGGGCTACCGGATCATGTCGGTGCCCTCCTCCGTGGTGCTGCACCACTCGGGATGGTCGCTGCCGCCGACGAGTCACCTCAAGAAGTACCTCAATCACCGCAACAATCTGGTGCTGCTGTTCAAGAACATGTCCGTCGGCCGGCTGGCGTGGTTGCTGCCGTTGCGAATGCTCCTGGAGTTGGCAGCCTGTCTCGGTTACCTGCTGGGCGGTAACTGGCGAGCGTCGCTGGCGCCGCTGGCGTCCCTGGGCTGGTGCCTCAGCCACCCGTTCGATCTCCTGCGTCGACGCCGGCGGAGCCAGTCCATCCGACGCCCCGCCGTCGATGCCCTCGGTTCAGCCGGCGTCTATCGGGGAAGCATCCTGCTGCAGTATTACCTGCGGCGCCGGCGCACGGCCGCCGCCCTGGTCGGGGAGGAGGAGGCGCCGTGAAGTCGGCTCTCACTGTGGGCGTCAAGATCCTGGTCAGCGCCGGTCTGCTCTATTACCTGCTGCTGCGGTCCGATCTCGATGCCGTCACCGATGTCTTTGCCCAGACGGCGTTCTCACTCTTCGGGGTCGCCGTCCTCTGCTTCGTCGCCAGCAACGCCCTCGGCGCCCTGCAGTGGTTTCTTCTGCTCGGGGCTCAGGATCTGCAGGTCTCCTTCCGGCAGGCCATGGTGTTCTACTGGATCGGCGTCTTCTTCAACAACGTCCTCCTCGGCAACATCGGCGGCGACGCCATACGGATCTACGAAGTGCGGCGGGTCACCGGCCAGATCAGCACCGGGGTGGCCGCTACGGTTATGGATCGCTTTATCGGGTTGTTCTCTACCTGCACCCTCGCCCTGCTGACCTTTCTGTTCGTGGCCGAGGTAAGACCGGTTGGGTTCGTGACCGTTCTTCTTCCCGTGTGGGGCGGCCTCGTCGTCCTTCTCGCCATGGGTCTGAGCCAACGCGCCGGGTCGTTTCTCGAGCGCCAGTCGGCTCACGTGTTGCCGGCCCGCTTGGCCGACACGATCAGCAGTCTCCGCCGCAACATCGTCGTCTACCGGCACCGGCCAAGGCTGCTGCTGTCGGTCTGGGCGGTGTCCCTCTCGGTCCAGTTCTGCCGCATTCTCGTTTACTGGTGTGCCGGGCTGGCCGTCGGGCTGAGCGCCGGTCTGGTGTATTTCGTCGCCTTCCAGCCCGTGGCCGCTGTCGTCGCCGCGCTGCCGATTTCCATTGGTGGACTCGGTGTCCGGGAAAATGTTCTGGTCGGGCTCTTCCACCAGGTCGGGGCCTCCGACAACGCCACCATCGCCATGTCCCTCCTGGGGTACAGCGCCGGAATCGTCGCCAGCCTGCTCGGCGGAATCGCCTTCGTCGTCCGCAAGGTAGAGGTCCGAGATAGTCGGAACCTGGACCTTGCGGACGACCGCAGGGTCGACAGCGCGAGCGAGCCCTGATGGTCGTAGAGCTGGGTAACGAGCGCCTCTTTGGCGACGCCTTCCATCTCGTCGAAGGCAAACGCGTCGGCCTTATCACCAACCCATCGGGAGTGAACTCCGCTCTCCAGTCTACCGCTGACCGGCTGTGGGCAACGGACGGTGTGGAGCTCACCGCCCTGTTTGGCCCCGAGCATGGAATCCGCGGCGATCTGGAGGATGGCGTCCGACTCGGATCGGCACCGGATCCCCGCACCGGTGTCCCCGTCTTCAGTCTGTACGGCGAGACCCGACGCCCCCTGGACCACATGCTCGAGAACGTGGAGCTCCTCGTCGTCGACATTCAGGAGGTGGGGGTCCGCTTCTACACCTACCTGTACACCATGAGTATGGCCATGGAGGCGTGCGCTGAGCGCTCGCTGCCCGTCGTCGTCCTCGACCGCCCCAACCCGATCGGCGGGGAGATAGTAGAGGGGAACATACTGGACCCTAAGTTCGCCTCCTTCGTCGGGATGTACCCCATCGCGGTGCGGCACGGCATGACCATTGGCGAGCTCGCGCGTCTGTTTTCGGGTGTGCACGGCATCGACGTGGAGCTGCACGTGGTGGAGCTGAGGGGATGGGATCGGGATCTTTACTGGGATGAGACTGGCTTGCCGTGGGTCCCCCCGTCCCCGAACATGCCCGCCGTCGACACGGCCGTGGTCTATCCGGGCATGTGCTTTTTCGAAGGCACCAACATCTCCGAAGGGAGAGGGACGACGAAGCCGTTCGAGCAGATAGGCGCTCCCTACATAGACGGTGTTGCCCTAGCCGACTTTCTCAACGACCTGAACTTGCCCGGCGCCGCCTTCCGGCCGATTTTCTTTCGGCCCAGCTTCGGAAAGTATGCCGGTGAGTCCTGCCGGGGCGTTCAGGTGCACGTCCTCGACCGCCGCGCCTTCCGAGCGGTGACCGTGGGTTTCGAAGTTCTCACCGCGATAAAGAGGATGTGGCCCAGGGCCTTTGAGTGGCGCGTGCCGGACCGGGGCATCCACAACTTCGACAAGCTCGCCGGCACCGATCGCGTGAGACGCGCCATCGACGCCGGGGCCAGCGCCGCCGATCTGGAGTGCGACTGGGCGCGGGATCGGCGCCCCTGCCTGGAGCAGCGGCTGCCCTATCTGCTGTACCCCTCCCCCAGCGGCTGCCATTGACACAAATCCCGCCCAGCCTATCATAGCAATGCAGCGAGCCGGGATGCATCGGCGGCCGACCGGCAACGGATTTCAGCTCTCTGCGCCAGTCGCTGGGACACCTCACCTCAATCGCACCCGTCGCCGATCAGAAACACTATGCCTGCTCCCCTCGAGGCCGGGACCTTTCTCATCGCGTCCCTGGGGCTCGAAGACCCGAACTTCACGCGCTCCGTCGTCGTCATCCTCCAGCACCGGCCTGAAGAGCTCACTCTGGGTGTCGTCATCAACCGGCCTCTAGGGGACCGGGAAAAACTCTACCCCGCCGATGAGCTCCACAACCTGACCAACGGGCTCGAAGCCGCGCAGGGCAGGGAACACATGTTCTACCAGGGGGGTCCCGTCGATCCCGGTTCGCTCATCTTCCTCCACCGGGTGGGTCACATCGAGGCGGCCACGCGGATCTGCGACGGGCTCTACACCGGCGGAGACCTGGACGCCCTGCGCGCCGAGCCCGATTTCGGCGAATCGGACTCACCCGACCTTCGCTTCTATCTGGGATACGCCAACTGGGCGCCGGGCCAACTGGAAGCCGAGATTTCTCTGGGTGCGTGGATACTGACGCCGGGCAGCGCCGAGTTGGTATTTACCGAAGAACCCGAAACCGCGTGGCATCGCGCCCTCCACGCCATGGGCGGAAAATACGCCGCCCTGTCCTTCATCCCCGAGGACCCCTCCCTGAACTGAGCTGAGTTGAACGGGGCGCACTCGCTCGCGACTCAGATATCTCAGCGCCAGCAGTGCTTCCGATATCAGACAGCCGCTTAACAGATCATGCCCTGCTTGGCGCGGATTCCGTGTTTGGGGGGATCTTCGCCGATCCAGCGCTCGTCCACGGACTCGGAGGCCAGCTGGTAGCGGGAATCAGATGACAGGCGGATGCGGCCGGTCTGATTGTCGGAACTGCTGTGCATGGTGAACATGCTGAGGACCAGAAGATCTCCCGCTTCGTATTCGGCCGTCAGCCATCGACACCCAAGTTCCCTACGGGTTTCGATGGCATCGCCTGAGTAATGCCCGGTGGAGTTCCACCGCACCGATTGGCGCTCCTCGGCGGTCAATTCCCGCTGTTCCGCCCGCGCGCGGGCGACGATCGATTCGGCATCCCCTTCGTTCTCACAGTACTTGTCCACATCCGTCTGTCCGTACGACTGCCTCAAGGCCTGCAGCTCGTGGGAGCCCTCCAGCACCAGGAGTCCGCCCATCTCGAAGGGCACGTCGTGCAGCGGAGTCCACGAGGTGTACAGGTTCTTCGTCCCCCTTCCCATGAAGACGATGTCGTAGTGAGGCTGGGTGGCGGTCGTCGTTCCCGGCGTCTTGGCCCGGAACCAGGTGTAATCGAAGTGGCGCGCTGGCCCCCCGAGGAAGAACTCGTAGAACGACATCATGCTGCCCGAATACAGGACCTTATCCAGCGCCTCGTTGTCGCGAGCCAGCTCGGGCATGAAGGACAGCTGTGCATCCGCCCTGACGATACCCTCCTCGATAGGGTGGCGCTCGTCCAGGATCTCCACCGCTGCCAGCCGCTCCACCACAGTCCTGTGGGCAGCCAGAACTTCCTCTCTGTCCAGCATCCCCGGCAGGAATAGGTAGCCGTCCTCCCGCATGCGGCTGTGAAGCTCAGACCGGTTTTCGACAGCGTCGTCTGACCGTCGAAGCTCGCCCAGAGCCTGGGGTGAAGAGTCCATAGGTTCGCCTTGGTAGGTCAGCATGGGTCCTGTCATGCCCTGCGCCTCTCTGTCTGAGTGTATGCGAAATACTACGCACGTGGAGAGAGTGAGTGCGTGCGTAATGCGTGAGTGAGTGCGTGAGTGAGCGGAGAGTCAGTCGCCCAAAGGTAGCCGCCCCCGAATGCGCCAGTCAAGGATGTGTGGCGGGGCGATTGACGTCTGCAGCCGCCGATCCTATCTTTTTTCTCTCGCCCCGGCTGCTCTCCTCCTCCTGTCTGAAGATCCCCGCGCTCCTGACCCAACTCCGAGGATCGTACATGTATTTCGGTAAGGCCCTCTGTGTATCCGTGTTCGGCCTCGTTCTGTCGGCTTATTCTCCGCACCCGGCGACAGCCTTGACGACAGTCTCTCCCTTCGCCAGTGACGACATGGACTTCGCCGCCGGCATTCTGGTGGAAGCGGAGACCGGCACGGTTCTGTTCCAGCACAACCCCCACGCCCGCCGCTCCCCCGCCAGCACGCAGAAACTCCTGCTGCTGTTGGTGGTGATGGAGGCCGTGGCTGACGGCAAGTACTCCCTGGAGGATTCGGTGACCACCTCGGCCTGGGCGAGCCGCATGGGGGGATCTCAGGTATTCCTCAAGCAGGGCGAGGTCTTCACGCTCGGACAGCTCTTGGAGACCATCACCATCGCCTCCGCCAACGACGCCTGTGTGGCCGTGGCGGAGCACTTGGGGGGATCGGTGGACGGCTTCGTCCATATGATGACCGAGCGCGCCCGCTCTCTCGGTGTGCGGAACACGATGTGCGTCAACGTCCACGGTCTCGACGACACTCCAGGGGACGATCGCAACCTGACCACCGCCTCCGATCTCTCCCGCATCGCCCTTGCCCTCCTGCCCCACCATCCGATCCTCGAGTGGTCGGCACTTCGCTACAAGCCCTTCCGCCAGGGCGAATTCATGCTCTACACCACCAACAAGCTGCTGGGAAAATATCCGGACCTGGACGGGCTCAAGACCGGGTACACGGCCCGAGCCGGCTTCTGTCTGGTGGCCACTGCGCTCCGCCGGGACATGCGCCTCGTGTCCGTGGTCTTGGGTTCCTCCGCCGGCAAGATGCGCGACCGTCAGACGGCGCGGCTCCTGAGCTGGGGCTTCAACCACTTTGTCAAGGTTCCCGTGGTCGAGCCGGGAGAGGAAATGGGCAAGGTCGCCGTTGACTGGGGATTGCAGCCGGAGGTGGCGGCGGTAACCGTCGACACTGTGATGGCGGTCCTCACCGACGGGCAGCGGCGCCGCATCACCCGCGTGGTCGAACTGCCCGACGAGCGTCCGGCGCCCGTGCAGGCGGGAGATTCCCTGGGCATGCTGTCCCTCACCATCGGCGACAGCCTCCTCGCCCGGGTCCATCTCGTCGCCGCTCAGACGGTGGAGGAGATGTCGGTGTGGGAAATGCTAATGAGCTACTTCTAACGGGTCTGACAAGGCCTACGACCGGGGCGAACCCCGCAATCGCGTGGGACTGGGAAGGGCTTCAGAGCGGCGGTCCAGGTGAACGGCACCTCGAATGCGCCCTGGGTTGTCGAGGGCTGGTGGCGCCAATCGCCTTCCACTACGAGAGCATGAAGGATGTCGGCACGGCCGAATAGAGCGAACTTCGCCCGCATGGACGCCTGCGAGAGCGGGCCAATTCACATGGCTCGACAGCCTCACCTCAGTACAGGCCGTACAGCCAGTGTCCTTGTCCCTGGAACCAGATGAAGTCGATGCCGTTCGAAATCGCCGCTCCGGCAAAGTAACCCAGGATCATCCCCAGGAACACAGGCCGCGCCCGTCGGTAGAGCTGAATGCCTCCGAAGCGCACGATCAGCCACTTGCACAGCCATCCCAGGAAGATGGAGAACGCCGCCATCTTGATGGGCCACGACGACGCCAGGGTAAGCCCGATGGGATGCAGTGACCACCACGCAAAGCGAGTCCGGAGAACGTTCAGCAGGCTGTACAGCCCGCCACCGATGCCCAGAAAGGTGAGTCGACCCAGGTCCACGTCAAAGGGGTTGCGCATCTTCTTCACGATGTTTTCAAACGGCAGCGACCCGCCGTAGGTGAAGATCCAGGTATCGAAATTGTAGGCGCCGTGTCGGTAACCCAGGGCAATGGTGTAAGGCACGGAAACGCACACCGCGACCACCACCGCCGCCACCACCGCCCACCCGACGTTGCGCCGGTTGCCCTTGAGAACATCGCTCAGTTTGGCGCAGTGGGCGAAAGCGGGCATAAAGGAATTCTTGATCTCGCAGAACCCGGCGTAGGAGAGGGCCAGACCGGCCATGCTCTGCGCCGGAATCCCCGTTGACCCCAGGACAAAGGCGGTAAAGGTCTGCGCCACCATGGGACCGCGGGCGAAGGCCAGCCCGCCCTCGGCGACGATCCGCGAAGTCCCCAGATAGATGATCAGGGCGGTTGGCAGAAACACCGCTATCACCGCCCACGTCATCCCCAGGGCGTGCAACCAGGTGGCGATATACATCAATCCCAGGATCAATCCGATCACCGCGCGCCGATAGCTCAGCAGCTCCGCCGAGTCGTCCAGGGGATCGGCGGCTCCCCGCCACGCCTTGCGCCCTACGGCCCTCAGGTGGTGTCGCGCCACCCACAGTCCCCACAGCACCATCGCCACGAAGGCCCCCATGCTCTGCCAGCCCATGGAGGCGTCGTACTCGGAGCTGTAATTCTCGGAAGCGCCCAGGCTGTATCCCAAACGCGCGTACAACCCCGCCTGAATCAGCGCCAGAACATGGAAAAACCAGAAGCTGAACAGAATATCCAGGCTCATGAGATAGCTGAACCCGATTATGGGTGGATAGACGTTAACTAGGAACCCCGGAAATCCTTGAGCGAAAGATATGCTCGTTATCTTGTCGATTCCCCAACCACCTAAGGGGATCTGGGGAACGAATGGGACAAAGTAGTGGATGCTGTTCCAGAGCACTAGGCCGAGGGGCACAAAGAATCCGTACCAGAACAATCGCCCTCGCATGAAGGCGGGCCAACGCTGCGTTCCGTCCGCTCCTTCCACCATCGCCAGAGGGAGCTCGACGAGCGGGAACAGCAGCTTCTCGTGTTCCACCCACTGCCTCCTCAGGATGGCGATGATGCAGAAGGCCACAAACACGACCACGGCGATCAGACTCAACCACCAGAAAAGGGGCACTATCCAGACCTCCCAGGGGATCCTCTCGCCCGGCGGCAGGCCGTCGAAGAACCACTGCATGGCGGGCCCGCTCTTGCTCGGGACCGCCCAATCGGGGATGTGTGAATGGATATAATCCGCCCACTGGTTTTCCGGCGTGGCGAAGAAGAAGGGGGAGGCGATCACGGCCACCAGGTATCCCGCCATCCCGTACGTGGCCAGCGAGGCACCCACCAGAGACATCATGAAAATGACGACCAGCTCTCCCGGATGCAGGGCCCAGTTCGGGGAGATCGTCTTCAGCACCGTGTTCAGGACGGCGACCACGAGGAAGAACGGGAACAGCGCCCCCAGCGGCATGTAGTCAGAGGCCAGCAGGCTGGAGTGCACGACGTAGTTCGAATAGGGCGCCGCCACGTTCACCAGGACGACGAGAGCTATGCCCAGGCCAAGGGCCCGCGGGGTCAGCCCCGATGCCCGCGCCTCCCGGGCTTCGTCTGCGCGCTCGGATGGGTTCATGGCTCAGTATACGATCTGGGACACGGCCTTCGAGATCAGCACGACCCCTACCGAAGTCATGCCGATCAGCCCGATGCCGCAGGCGTAGCCGGCGAGGAGGATGGGTGCATACGCAGACCAGCGGAGCTCACCGAACCGCTTGCGGAAGTAGTACCGCCCCAGCAAGGCCCCGGCGAACTGGGGGAAGGCGTAGTGCGGCCACGCACCCAGGCCGCCGATGAAGCCGTAGAACAGGATCGTCGGCGCTCGGCAGACGGCCAGAAGCACGTAGAACGCGGTCCCGAACCCGGCCCCTGACAGCACATAGGGCCATTTGAGGATACTCTCGATCAGCGCCGTGCCACCGGGGAGGGTGGACTTGATCCACATGGCCTGGAAGGTGGCGTGGAGGGGCCACATCTTCTGCACGAAGGGGTAGGCGGCGGATGGGATGGGCGCCAGTTTCCAGATCGCCGACCAGAAGATGAAGCTGCAGATGAACATCACCACCATGGTCAGAATCGACAGCTTCACCAGGCTCCCAAAACTCGTGCGCGTCAACTCCAATTGCCGAAACGTAGACGCCACGCCGCCGTGATCGAAGATGGGGATGGGGGCGAACCACACCGCCGCGCCGCTGTAGCCGGACAGGTAAAAGGAGGCCTCGCGCAGATAGGGTATGGAGCCGTGTGCGCTCCCGGTGATGCCCACCATGCGGGCCCCGATGTAGGAGACGATCGGTGTATAGACGAAGCCGAAGACCGTGGTGATCCACCAGGGAAACTCCGGAACGAGGTAGTAGACCAGGCCAATGAAGCCCGCTGTGCTCAACGCCCAGTAGGCGAGGGCGGAAATGATGGGGATATCGCCGCGCCCCGCCGCCGGACCGCCCTCCCTCTTTGCGGGCGCTTTCACTCCGTTTCGCTTGTCCTCACCGCGCTGTTGGTACACCGCTCGTAGAGTCACCACTATGCCGACGCCGAATACAACGAGAGAGGTGCCGATGGAGAAGCTGAGCCAGAAGTCAAAAGAGTTGGAGATGCTGGTGTAGATACTGTCCATTCCCGGCTCCCACGTGTGCAGTATGCCGTAATCATAGAGCACCGGGTTGGCGATGAAGTTTGAAAGCAGGGACCCGGCGAAGGTTCCCACCACGACCCAGAAGGGCAACACGAAGCCGACGAGCAGGTGGTTGAGATCCGTGCCGATGCCCAGCGTGGCGGCCGGCAGCAGGGATTTGATCTCGGCGGTGAAATCGATGAAAGGTATCTCCAGTATCTGCACCGTCTGCGTCAGGAAGACCCCCGACAGCATGGGTACCACCACGTAGATCGTGCCCCAGAGCAGCCCGATGACGGACCCGATGCTGAACACCCGCCAGCGCCAGCCCTCCTGGCCTCCGGAGCTCTCCGCCAGTGCCGTGGCCCCGCCGGCCTGTACCGGCGCCATCGGAAAGGGCAGCCTGTCCACGTCGCTGGTGAGCCGAAACATGACATATCCCAGGGACAGGCTGTTCACCTTCATCAGGATCATGACGACGATCAGGATCAGCACTGGCTTGATCCAGGCCGCGTGCAGAAAGCTGCGGTCCATCAGCGCCTCAGAGCCCAGGGGCGGGACCAGCCAGTCCGGGATGTAATGGGTGATCCCCTGCGCCTGTGGCGATTGCATGAAGTACTGGTCCCATATGGGTCCGGCAAAGGGCCCGCCCCCCACCGCATCTCCCATACCGAGTCGAACCCCGACCCCGATCAGGCCTCCCGCCACCCAGTAGAGGATGATGATCTGCTGGGTCTCCAGCTTGATAAAAGCCCGTTTGAGGATCTCGATGAACAGGATGATGGTCACCCACTCCGAGGCCCCCGACATCCCCTGGCCCGTCACCAGCCCGAGATAGATCGCCCCCGGAAGCATGATGAACCCCACAAACAGCGAGGCCCACAGGGTCTTCATGTCAAAGCCGGATTTGTAGGGCGTGCCCTCGGGCACGATCCGGTACTGATTGTCGCTGTCGCGTTCGGAAGCCATGTCAGTCAGTCATTCTCTCTCTCACTGACCCCCAGCCGCGCCGCGGCCTCCGTGGAGAAGCGCTGCCGCGCCGACAGTGGGATCGTCCGCCACACCAGGAAACGCTTGCGAAGCACGTCGAGGAACCGCCGGTTGATGCGCTTCCACGAGGCTACTTCCCCGCTGAGGCGTTGGATGCGCATGGCGATGCGGAAGATGTCGTGCTCGCCGGCAATAGCCTCCATAGTCACGTGCTGCGCGATTCCCTGGTCGTACGGGGCCAGCCAGGCCTGTAGAGTGATCTGGTAATGCGGGTCCACCGGACCATCCAGAACCGAGAAATCCACCTCCTCGGCCAGGAACTCCCCTATCGATCCCTCGCCATAGGACTCGAACACCTCGGTCAGGTAGCCGTACAGCCCCATCACCTCGGCCCCGGCTACGGTAAAGGGAAAGTCGAAGCTCCAGTCGTCTCCATCCGGCTCGCCAAAGGTCCACTTCCTGGTGACGTCGGGTACGGTCAGATCGGCCGCCTTCTTCGCCGGATATGCGGTGGAGAGGAACACGGTGGCCATGACGATGAGGGTGGAGGAGATAGCCGAGAGTGAGGAGTAGTTGAGCGTCACCCCCTCCAGCATGCCGGCGGCGGCCAGCGTCAGCGCCAGGGACTGTCCGAGGAGATACCCCATCACCGCCCCCACCGTTGCGAAGACACCCGCCTCGGCCAGGAACAGGGCCGCCACGTGCACGGGCGTCAGGCCCAGTGAGGAGAAGATCCGAATCTCCCCCAGACGTTCGTAGACCGATCCGAGCATGGTGTTGAGGATGATCAGCGCGGCTATGAGCAGGGGGATAACCAGGTTGCCCAGGCCGGACAGGGCAGCTACGCCCAGCGAGGTGTACACCGTCACGCGCCCCTGGCTGCCCACGAACGTCGGCATGGCCACTCGGGTCACGAAGGCCTCCACTTCCCGGGTGAAGTCCGGGCCACGGTGATCGACGATGGCGATGCTGCGCAGCGTGCCGCCCAGCTCCATCGTCTCCTGGTAGGGCAGCAGCAGGACATTGCTGGCCTCCAGATGCTCAAACGAGCGCATCGGCGCCGCGGGCGCCAGCTCGGCTGATTGGGCCGGACGAGATCCAGACTCGGACAGCATGTCCACTGGCGTCAGCTTCTCCCCGTCCAGATCCCGCATGCGATTGAGTCTGTCGGCATCGACAATCCCGATCACTCGGTATTCCTTGCCCAGCAGATGGACTGCCGCACCCACGTCGGCGGTTCCGATTCCGACCAGCGCGGCCACGTCGTCGGGTAGGATGCAGACGTCGCGCTCGCCCGGCTCGAACCAGCGGCCACCCACCAGGAGATCGCCGATCCCCATGACGTGCTGCTCTTCCGATGACAGTCCCACTACGCCGAAGACATAGCTCGAGCTCTCCGTGTCGGGACCAGTGAAGTGGATGTGGCTGCGCCCCTTCCCTTCGGGTGACAGATACCAGGAGCGCGGCACCACCCGCGCGCTCTGGCCAAACGAGCTGCGCACGTAGTCCAGGGCGACATTCTGCAGCCCTTTCCAGTTCCGTTCCCGCACCAGTCCCCCCTCGTACGGAGCCTGGCCACCCCGAGGCAGGCGGTAGAATTGGATCGATGTGCTCACCGAGGTAAAAGAGAGGGCGGTGAACGACAAGAGTATCAGCGTCGCCGCGGTCAGGCTCGTCCGTATTTTGCGCTTGCGGAGATTGGAGATGCCCAGCAGAATAGCCGCCAGGGCAGCGCCGATGCGCCGCACGTCCGCCTCGTACACTTCCCCCCCCTGCGCCTTCACCTCCCGCATCTCTCCGCCGAACCTGTTGACGATCAAAGCGATGACCGCCGATCCCATGGCCAGGATGAGAAAGGCGAGCAGGATCAGGTAGGGTGAGCCGCTCAGCTCGAAGGCCGGATGCACCTGGCGAAGGACCAGGAACACCAACGCGAAGATGCCCCCAAAGCCGGCTAGCTGGGATCGGATATCGGCGAACCCGAACAGGAGGCGCTCTGCGAAAAAGCAGAAAGGCACGAGTAGAACCAGGTAGAAGACGACCCCGTTCACAGTATCGTTGGCGGTGGCCTTAACGTCCGGATAGGCCCGGTTCTCATAACCGGCTGCGCGGCGCACGGCTCTTTGGAAGCGCTCGTACTCCAGCGCATCGAGGGCCTCACGGGCCTCATTGAGATCTTCGCGAGCCCGGTCGTGTAGCCGCGCCACCCTATCGTTGAGCACACCGTGCTTTGCCAGGATCTTCATCCGCACGTCGTCTATCACCCACATGTCGATGGTACTGCGAAGCAGGGGATATCGAATCGTGCCCTCGTCGACAAGGTAACCCCGCCCTTCGGCCTCCTCCAGCAGCTCCGGCGTGGCCTCAGACGACGATATGGGGTGTTCGAGAAAGGACTGTGGCGCATTGGTGAGCAGGTATTTGATTCCCAGCAGTCCGGTGCCCATCAGTATCTTGACTCGGGTCCCGGCCTTGGCGTAGAGCACGCCCGCCAGGGTCACCGTGCCCTCCGCCTGACTCTGGCCGGTGACAAAGTCCTGCCCATACCACTGCAGGGGCGCGTCGTTCTCCCCCAGCACCGTGGGCAGATCCAGAGCCACCAGCTGCCTCGAATCCACCATCTCGAACAGTTCCAGACTGCGGCAGCGGAACAGCACCTCCACCATCTCGTCCTCCCACCACACGTAATCCTGCGTGATCGAGAACGCGCTCCCCTCTCCTCCCAGATCGGGTGCCCACTCGATCTGGCCGGCCTCGCCGAGCTTGTACGCCAGGATGCGATTCGACGAGGTATTGCGCAGAATGTCGAAGCGGAAACGACCGGCGCTGTTCGTCTCCGTCACCATCAGGGTCCGCACTCCCGCGATACTGCTGCCCCCCTTGTGCTGATAGGTCACCACCGCCCCGGGGATCGGATCCTTGGGCACGGCGAAGTGGACCTCCCGGTTGAACCAGTAGATCTGCCCCGCCAGGCTGTGTCCCTGGTCCTTGAGTTGCAGGGCGGACTCGCCGAACAAGCCGGGGTCGCGCGTGGCCTCCAGGAGGATCACCCCTATGGTCTGAATTTGTCGTGCCAGAGCCTCGGCATCGGTGTGCTCCAACCGGTCCAGGGGCGTATCCACGCGTCGCCGGAGGTCGTCGGGTGTGACCAGAGATATCGCGCTGAGCCCGACGAATACGGGTGCCTCGCTGTCCAGAGCCAGACCTACCGGCATGAAGTCCTTCCAGGCCTGTTTGGAGGGTGCGACGGCGTCGATGAAGCGACTGCTGCCAGCTTGCCCCGGGAACGCCGCCGCCACGTAGCGGTGGAAGCGACGCGCATAGGGCGCCATCAGATTCTTCACGTAATTGTCGGTGGCCCAGCCCGAGTAGAATGTTCCCTGGGAGAACGCCGCTACCTGGTCGTTCTGGCTGGACAGGTCGAGGCTGATGAACAGGCGGAAGTCGATGGGATTCTCCATCCGATCCCGGAAATACTCGCTCTTGCGGGCGTGCTTGTAGAGAAAATCATTGACCCCGGCAAGCCCCTCAAAGTGGCCGGAAGTAGCCAGAAAGAGTATGGAGTAGTGCGGTTTTCGCTGCGAGAGCACCTCGGCCAGATGCAACAGCGCCGTGATGCCGCAAGCATTCTCGGCTCCCGGTGCCAGGGCGGGGACAACGGAGATAGCATCGTAGTGCGCCGACAGTACGATTACATCGTCTTTCCAGCGGGCCTGCAAATCTCCCGGCATTGGCTCGTCCAGACCGGGTAGGTACCCGAGGATGTTGTAAGCCGGCACCGTCTCCCAATCCATCCTGGCGTTCAGCGCGACCCGGACTGCCGAAGTCTGGAGGCGCTGCAACAGACGCTCGGCGTCCACCCGATTGAGCCAGAAGCGCGGAATGTTGACCGGCACCTCCAGGAACTTGTCCAGTGCCTGCTGACGCGACACATACCCGTCGTCGTAGAACAGGATCGCCGCGGCGCCCAGCGCCCGAGCGTTGAGATACGCCTTCCCGCACCCGAATCCCATGAGCACGACGCTGCCGTCGACGACCTTGCCGTCGAATTCTGCCAGGGAGCCGTGGCCGCCGTCGATAAGCAGACCGCGGATTCCCTCCGGCGGTGTGGTCGAGGTCCGCACCTGATTGGGCCACAGTGAGTGGATCGTTAAACGCTCGCCGCTGTCCTCGACCAACAGAACGCCACCCTTGTCCACCGGCACGGTGACCTGGAAGGTATCCACTGCCACCCGCTCCAGGCCGATGGCCTCGAACCTGGCGCGGACGTACTGGGCCGCTGTCTCCGAACCGGGATAGCCGGGAATTCTTGAGGGCAGAGAGGCAAAGCGGGTCAGAGTGGCCTTCACCTGCGCTTCGCCCGCAGTCTCCAGGAGGGAGAGATCCTCGGCTGCTCGGGAGGTGGCGCCAGAAGCCATTGACGGGAGTGGCCCGTCGACGTCGAAACCGGTGAGTTCGAGGACCCAGCGCGTGATATCAGCCGGCCCCCAGACGGTCATCAGAACCGTCATGCCCACCAGGGAAACTCCCAGGAGAAGGTCGCCGAGACCTGGATTGGGAGTCTTCAAGGGTCACATCACCCCTGCGTCCTGCCCACGCGAGATTTCACCTTCACCTCACACCACCCCTGCGCCCCGCAGCACGCGGGTCTCGGCGCCGGCAGCCACGGCATAGGGAAACCCCTTTTGCATGCCGCTGCCGCCGTACGCCCCCTCTTTGTTGAGGGCGACGAGACTGATCGACGCGTCGGCGCCCTTCGGGTCTTTTTCGAGCACGGAACGCAGCAGGCTTGAGCAGGCCTCGTCTGGCGAATGGCCGCGAGCCATCTGCGCCACCACCTCATAACAGGCGCAGTAGCGCATGATGTCCTCCCCCAGTCCCGTAGCCGCGGCAGCACCCACGTCGTTGTCGACATACAGGCCCGAGCCTATGATAGGGGAATCGCCGACGCGGCCGGGGAACTTGTACCCGGCGCCGCTGGTCGAGCAGCTGGCGGCCAGATTTCCGGCGCTGTCCAGAGCCACCACGCCAATGGTATCGTGGTTTTCGCCCTCGCCTGCCCTGGTCTCCCGCCACACCTCCCACTGCTTCCGGGTTTCTTCGGTGAGCAGGTCCACCTCTTCGAACCCCTGCTCCAGGGCGAAGCGTGCCGCCCCTTCCCCAGCCAGCATCACGTGCGGTGACACCTCCATGACGCGCCGCGCCACCGAGATCGGATGCAGGATCCCCTCCAGGGCGGCCACGCTCCCCGCCTGACGGCCGGGACCCCACATGATAGCCGCATCCACCTGCACTACGCCGTCCCGGTTGGGTGTACCGCCAAATCCCACGCTTCTGTTGGCGGGGTCCGCCTCGGCCACGGCCGCTCCACTCTCGACCGCATCCAGGGCCGTGCCGCCTTGCTTCAGCGTGTGGACCGCCGCGTCCACACAGGCCGCACCGAATTCCCACGTCGCTACGACCACCTCTTTGCTGGAACCGGTCTCCATATTCTCTCACCTATATAACGCACTGGTATCTCGGTCGCGCCGGCGTCACTGGACATCGATACTGCGGAGGGAGATGCACCGACCAGCGCGCCAGGGAAATGGCTGGTTGCCGGACTGCGTCGGGCCCTTGAAGTACCCGAGCTCGGTCGAGCCGACTCAGCTCGTTCCCACTAATTATCATCACGGCAACAAGGGGTGTAAAGGGACCCGACGTAGAGCTCAGGCCGAGTAGCAGCTCAAGCCGAGTAGCAGCTCAGGCCGAGTAGCAGCTCAAGCCGATCGTCAGCTCAGCTGGCTGGTGGGCCCGGCGCGACATGGCGAAATCGGCGTGTCGCTGACCTGCTGGACAGATGCTCGCGAGACAATTCGTGAAAGAACTCGTTGGACTGTATACTGGTCGGAAATGTCGATCGACCAGC
>PBRM01000025.1 GCA_002725915.1 Gemmatimonadota bacterium | reverse complement strand
GTGCTGGCGCGAGGTCGAGAGGAACAGAAGGGAATCCTTGAGCATGAAGGCTTTGATCACAGGTATTACCGGGCAGGACGGGTCCTATCTGACCGAGTTCCTGCTCGACAAGGGTTACGAGGTCCACGGCGTCATCCGCCGGTCCAGTACGTTCAATACCGAGAGGATCGATCATATCTATCAGGATCCCCATATTTTGGGGAACAGACTGAGGCTGCACTACGGGGACCTGACCGACGGAATCGGTCTGCGGCATATTTTGGAGCAGACTCAGCCAGACGAAGTGTATAACCTCGCCGCGCAATCCCACGTCAAGGTCTCTTTCGACCAACCTCTTTACACCGCAGACACCGACGCCACCGGCACGCTACGCCTGCTTGAAGGGCTTCGAGACTACGTTGGCGACTCTCCGGGCTCGGTGCGCTGCTACCAGGCCGGTACCTCGGAAATGTTCGGAGCCTCGCCCCCGCCTCAGAATGAGTCGACGCGCTTCTACCCCCGGAGCCCGTACGCTGTGAGCAAGGTCGCGGCCCATTGGTACGCCGTCAACTACCGCGAAGCGTACAACATGTTCATTGCAAACGGGATACTGTTCAACCACGAGTCGCCGCGTCGGGGTGAGACCTTCGTGAGCCGCAAGATCACCCGGGCGGTTGGCCGGATAAAGATGGGCCTACAGGACAAGGTGTTTCTGGGCAACATCGACGCCAAGCGTGACTGGGGCTACGCCAGGGACTTCGTTGAGTCGATGTGGCTCATGTTGCAGCAAGATAGGCCGGACGACTTCGTTGTGGCTACGGGTGAAACCCACTCTGTAAGGGAGTTTCTCGCCGAAGCCTTCGGTTGTGCCGATCTGAATTGGGAAGAGTTCGTGGAGATCGACCCGCGCTACCTTCGCCCGACCGAGGTCGACCACCTGCACGGCGATCCGACCCGGGCCCGGGAGACGCTCGGCTGGCAGCACCGGGTGAGCTTCCGGGAGCTGACCAGGATGATGGTTGATCACGACATGGAGCTGGCTCGGCAGGAGCGCACGCTCAAGGACGCCGGCCACACCGTCGCCTTGCCCGGGAAGGCCAACCAATGAACCGCAACGCCAAAATTTTCGTCGGCGGGTACCGAGGAATGGTCGGCTCGGCCATCGTGCGAGCGCTCCAATCCGGAGGCTACCAGAGGCTGATCACGAGGACCCGGAGTGAGCTGGACCTCTGCAATCAAGCGGCGACGGATCGGTTCTTCGCCGAGGAGCGCCCCGACTACGTATTCCTGGCCGCGGCCCTGGTGGGGGGCATCCTGGCAAACACCACCCGCCCCGCGGAGTTCATTCGGGTCAACCTCATGGTCCAGACCCATGTCATCGACGCCGCATACCGGGAGGGCGTAAAGAAGCTCCTGTTCCTGGGTTCTTCCTGCATCTACCCCAAGCTCGCACCCCAGCCGATGCGCGAAGAGCACCTGCTTACCGGCTTGCTCGAGCCGACGAACGAGCCCTACGCGGTGGCCAAGATAGCGGGTCTGAAGATGCTCCAATCCTATCGCCGGCAGTACGGTTTTGTCGGCATCAGCGTGATGCCGACAAATCTGTACGGTCCCGGTGACAACCTGGACCTTCAGGGGTCGCACGTCGTTCCCGCGCTGATCCGCAAGTTCCACGAGGCAAAGCAGGCCGACGAGGACCAGGTGGTTGTCTGGGGCACCGGGGAGCCCCGGCGTGAATTCCTCCACGTGGACGACCTGGCCTCGGCCACCCTGTTCCTGATGGAGACCTACGATGGCGACGAGATCGTCAACGTCGGCTGCGGCGAAGATCTGAGCATCGCCGAGTTGGCCGAGCTGATCCGGCAAGTCGTCGGCTACGGCGGCAAGATCGTGTTCGATACGGCCAAGCCGGACGGCTCGCCACGGAAGCTCCTAGACGTCTCTCGTCTAACGGGTCTGGGCTGGAAGGCCAGCATCCCCCTCAAGCAGGGCCTGACCCAGACCTACGAATGGTACCGGAACGCGCCGCCGGGCCGTAGTGACGCCAACCTCGCGTTTAGGTGCTTGCCGAAGAGCGTGTCAGCGGAAGCTACGAGAGAGGCCCGGAGAGCGCTCGATCGGGCCAGCAAGGAGGCGATCCGCCAATCATACGACGAATTGGCAAATCGCCGCGACCGCTTCCGGCGCAAGGGCCGCTACTACTACCAGCTGCTGTTGCGCCATCTCCGATTCCGCATTCCCGAAGGTCGGAGCGTGCTCGAGATCGGATGCGGCGACGGATTCGTCCTCCGGCGCCTCAAGCCGTCGCGTGGTGTGGGCTGTGACCTCAGTGGACGCATGATCGAGAAGGCGCGGAGGGACGCCGAAAAGGACGAGACCTTCGATTTCGTCCAGGCCGACATCGAGAACACGCATTTCGACGAGACCTTCGACTTCGTGCTCATGTCGGATCTGTTGGGTGACTTGCTGGACATCCAGGCAGCCTTGGACAACGTGCGCTCCGCTTGCTCGGATTCGACCCGAGTCGTGATGACCTACCACAGCATCTTCTGGGAGGGACTTCTCAAGCTGGCCCAGCGGCTAAGATTGAAGAGCCCACAGTTGCACCACAATTGGCTCGCCCCGGGCGACGTGGAGAACTTCGCCAGGCTCTCCGATTTCGAGGTCGTCGATTTCGACCGGCGGGTACTGCTCCCGAAGAACGTGCCGCTGCTCTCGGGATTGGTCAATCGCTTCATTGCCCCGCTGCCGCTGTTCAACGGGTTCTGCCTGCTCAATCTGGTCGTCTTGCGCAAACGCCAGAAGCGGATGGCGCGCAACCTGTCGACGAGTATCATTATTCCCTGCCGCAACGAGCGCGGCAACATCCGGGCCGCCGTAGAGAGGCTCCCGGAATTCGGGAAGAGTCAGGAAATCCTGTTCGTCGACGGTCACTCGACTGATGGCACGCCCGAGGAGATACAGCAGGTCATTTCCGAGTTCCCCGACAAGGGGATCAAGTTCCTCGTCCAGAAGGGTACCGGCAAGGGGGATGCTGTCAGGCTGGGCTTTTCGAAGGCCACCAAGGACATCCTGATGATTCTGGACGCCGATCTGACCGTGCCTCCAGAGGATCTCCCCAAGTTCTTCGACGCGTTGGCATTCGGCAAAGGCGAGTTCATCAACGGTTCGCGGCTGGTGTATCCCATGGAACAGCAGGCCATGCGGTTTCTCAACACGCTGGGAAACAAGTTTTTCTCTGTCGTCCTGTCCTGGCTGATGAACCAGCAAATCAAGGATTCGCTCTGCGGCACCAAGGTGCTCCTGAGAACCGACTACGAGAAGATCGCCGCCGGACGGCATTACTTTGGCGATTTCGATCCGTTTGGCGACTTCGACCTGCTCTTCGGGGCGGCGAAGATCAATCTGAAGATCACTGAGATCCCCATCCGCTACCGCGAGCGAACCTATGGTTCGACCAATATCAGCCGTTTCCGACACGGGCTTCTGCTGCTGCGGATGACGTATTTTGCTCTGCGCAAGCTGAAGACATTCTGACTCCTGACGGTACACCCCGAGCGCTCTGCCGCCCACGGCTCCAAAACCGGAGACTCCAAGCTCCGGGGAATCATACGACGATGGGGAAAAAAGCAAATCTCGTCTTATCTCTTGTCTTGGCAGCTGCTGCGATTGGCCTCGTAATTGCGACTCATTTGAATCGCGACTTCATGCGCGCCTGTCTTTCTCGGGCCTCCTACTTCATCATCTTCGCCATGGTCTTGATTTGGGTCATGATGGTCGCAAGTCGCCTCTATGACCATCGAGATCGATGGAGAGATCTCTTAAGGAGATTAGGGCCCGGAATCCTTGTCTCTGTGATCCTCTCAGGGATCATCTTTGCTTCAGTGGAGCCGCATTTCCGGGTCCTGAGCGATGAAACCAATATGCTTGCGGTTTCAAAATCGATGACCTATGAACAACGCGTAGAGAATGTAACGCAAGGGAAATGGTACTACTTCACCTTCAACCCCATCCAGCGGGAACTCTCGAAGAGGCCGTTTCTCTTTCCGTTTCTTACCCACGTGTTGCACGCGGCCTTAGGCTATCAGCCCTTTCACCCCTTTGTTCTCAATTTTATTCTCTTGATCACGCTCTTTTCCGTCGCCTTTGCTGTGATTGAGAAACACATGAGAGGCTGGGCGGGAGTTGCCGCTATTTTTCTAATCGCTGCTCATCCCGTGATCTCACAAGTTGCGACCTCGGCTGGCTATGATCTTCTCTTTGTTCTCTTCATGTTGATCAGCGGGGTAAATCTGAAATCCTTCTTGGATAAACCCTCCGGAGACCGTTTTGAATTCTTGTGGATAAGCTTGCTCTTGTTAGCTAATACGCGAGCCGAAGCCTTCGTCTTTTCAGTAATCAGCGTATCTCTCTTAACCATCTTCCGGCACGTGAAGCTCGACTATCTCAGATCCTCACCGCTTTACGCAGCGACGCTCCTTTTCATGCTGCCGAATTATTGGACGAGGGTTCTGGTTTCCTACGGGCACAAACCCGACGAGGGGCAAAGCGCCTTCTCGCTCTCGAATTTCGTAGACCATAACGAAGATTTTCTCAAATCCCTCATTCGATTCGACTTTGATCTTCCCTATGCGACGGTGATTGAAATCGTCGGGGTGGTCTCAGTGTTTTGGCTTGTTGGTTCCTTTGTGTTAAAGAAATGGCCGCTCGAGAGATCAGCAAGAAGCTTTCTGTGGATTTTCGCCCCTGTTTTTCTCAGTCACTGGGTGGTTATCAACGCCCATTTCTTTCCTGCGGTGACCCATCCGTCGGGCACACGCTTCTTTGCGCTCACCGCAATGACATTATCTTTGCTCACAGTAGTTTTTTTTTGGAGGATACGCCTTTTCCGGGAGAAGCCGGGTGCGATCGTGGGTTTTGCCCTGTCGATGTTTTTGCTCTACCATCCCGTTGCCGTGGAGAATCGACTTGACAATGCTCAGACCCTTCCGAGACTCTATCGGGTCGTGATAAACTATCTTGGAAGCCTCGGGCAGCAGGAAATTCTCATTGTCGCGAATCGGCCAGGCCAGTATACAGTTCACAATTACGGTGCGGTGGATTTCTCTCATGCAAGAGATAACGCGAAGAATCTCTTGGGAGAGCTGCGTAGACATCTCTTTCGAGATATCTACGTGATTCAAGAGATCGAATACAAAACCAACGCCCCCGGAAAGGGGCAACATCTCAGCGAAGCTTATGTCTTAGAGCGGGTTCTTGAACTTCAGAACAAAGGCACATCATACCTTCGCATCTCCCGCGTCAAACAGCTCCCGCACGAAGAGTGAAGCCAGCACGAATGGAATTCCGCGACCCCGTAGGGCTGTGGATGTAGTTCCTCTGGGGTAAATTCGAATCGCATGGATCTCGATCTGCGCACCTGCGAGACCCGATCCACAGAGATGGCACCACCGGTAATTGCCCGGCGTCTGCGCGAGATCCACTCCCCCGAGGCCTCCTAGGCTCCGGCCGCCTTCATGGAGCAGGAGGACGCCCGGGGCGGGCACCGAGTCGTGTCGAGACGTGGGGGGATTCTTTCCCTCCAACACCGTCAACCCAGCCGCGTCACACAGCTCTCGAAGGTGCCCGCAGATTGCTAGGGGTTAATATGGTCAAGGAATTCAGGTTTGATTTCAGGCTAGTTCTGAGTAGTTTGGGTGGGGCTACGGTGTTTGCTGTGCTGGCCAGGAACCGGCGGCCAAGCCATGGATATTGCGCATTGGGGACGTCTCGATGATGGTCCCCGAACGGTGGAGCCACCGTCTTCGAGCGCAAGGGAACTGAGATAGTGGTGCGCGATCCCTGACTCGGCGGGTTGCCAGTCAAAGGTACAGACATGAAATTCGATCCCTCCCAGCTGGAGCAGTACCGGCGAGAAGGCTACGTCATCGTCGATTGCCCGTTTCCCGAGCAGTTGACGGCCGCGTGCCTCGCGGCGGTCGACAAGGTGGCCATCGATCCCGAGCACAACGCCACCGACAGCAGAGGCAACCACTATCGCCTGAAACCCCAGGTGCCGGGCTCCTACTGGTGTGATCTGGACCACTCCCTGTGCTTTCTGCAGATCGAGCTGCACGCCGAGATCGTCGAGCTGGCGCGCCAATTGGCGGACGACGAGGACATCTACTTTCGCAATGGCGGCATCAACGAGCTGGCCCCCGGACGCAGCTTCAAGTGGCATCGCGACGCCGAAGACGACTACGTCGAATTCATGCACTACTTCTCCGGGGCGAAGCGCGGGGACGGCTGTCTGCGGGTCATTCCGGGGTCGCACATCGGGCCGGTAAGGGATCTCCAGGCGCAGATGGAGCAGCGCCGGCGGCAGTCGGCGGACGCCGATCCGGCTTCTGTCCACGTCGACGATGTCGAGTTGACGGGGGAGACGGCGCTGGAGATCGGCAGGCATCAGTTGATCGTGCGCAGCTCGCGCATCTTCCACTCCACATGGGTCAACCGCTCCGACCGAGCCCGACTGATGCACCACTGGCTATTCCGCGAGTCCGCGGCCGCCAATCACCGCTTCGATTTCAGCTGCTACCTCACCTCGGAGTTGATCGAGCAACTGACCGACGAGCAGCGCCGGGTTCTTTGGCTGGGGCGTCAGTTCGAGCTCGACGACAAGTGGGAAGGCGAGCGCGAGAGGGAGCTGGGCACCGTGCAGTGGTCGATCGTGTGAGCCCACGGCCGGACTCGCATGGGCTACGTCCGATCCCCTCGTCCATCTCTCCTTCGACCCACCCCGCCGTGATCGTCACCTTCCGACAGACCGGCGAGTAGCGCCAGGCCGGCGGTGGGGGTGCGAGGGTAGGCGCGGACCAGGTCGTCGTCGTGGACACAGCAAAGGGCGAGAGCCTGGAGCCCTTCGCCGGCGATAGAACGTCACAGTCCACGGGGCACAGATCTCGTACTTGATCACCTCAGCCATCGCCCCTTTCCTCGCGATATGCCGTGCCGCTTTCGCGTCCGACACCCGCGCTTCCGAGGGCGCCGAGCATCGAGCCGGCGACCACGCAGACTGCTCCGGCGGCACTGGGCCAGGTCAGGGACTCCGGCTGCATCAGACCCGGCAGCAGCGACGCGAACAGCGCGGCCATGAGCAGCGCTACCAGGGGGTTGAGCGAAATGACCAGGCCGACGCGCGACGCTTCTAGGTGTACGATCGAGTTTGCGTAGCTCATGTAGGACAGGAAGGTCATCAGGCTGGTGACTGCGAGCAACAACAGGTGCAGACGGTTGAGCTGCGCATAGGCCGGCAGGTGAGCCAGAGGGAACACGGCGATGGCCCCGGTGAGATACACGGCCAGCAGCACCAGTTCGGGCCGCAGAATGTTGAGTAGCTGTTTTTGCGACAGCAAATATACCGCCCAAAGCACCGCCGAAAGGACTCCCAGCGCGACTCCTGTTGCGAGGCCGTGCGAGGCCGACGTCAGTTCGTCGAAACGGGGACTGAAGAAGAGGCCGAGGCCGACGACCAGCACGGCGAGGCCCACCCATTGCAGGCGCCCGAATGGCTCTCTGTAAATCCACAGGCTGCCCAGCAGCATTAGCATGGGCGCGAGCTGATTGACCATCTGCGCAGTGCCGGGTGTGACGTAGGCGAGCCCCGCCATGTAGGTCAGGTAGTTGCTGAGGAGCGCGAAAACGGCGACGGCCAGTAGCAGCAACTGCCGTCCGCGAAGGCGCAGCAGCGCCGCCAGTCCGCCGCGTCTGATCGCCAGCGGAAACAGCAGGACGGCCGTGGCCAGGAAGCGCATCCAAGCCAGGGTGAACACATCCAGCGACTGAACGAGAATCTTCAGGACGATGGGTTGGGTGCCCCACTGCACAACCGCGCATGACGCCAGCGCCAGCCCTAGAAAGCGTCGTCCCGTCGGCTGGTGTTGCAGCATCAGGGTCGCTCATCCGTCCAGCGCTCGATTTCGACCAGCGCGTGGGCGATTCTCTGTCTGAGCGCATCGGCCGATTCGGGGGTCCACTCGTAGAAACCTTTGCCGGTACGCACACCGAGGTCTCCGCTCTCGACCTTGTCGGTCAGCACCGGAGAAACATCTGCCGAGGTGGTGAGATCGGGAAACACATTCTCGGCGACGGCTTTGACCAGATCCCATCCCGGCAGCTCGAAGATCTCGAAGATGCCGGCCACCGCCCAGCGGCGGCCGATGCTGTTACTGAGGGCGTAGTCGACATCGCGTGGCGAGGCGACGCCGTTCTCGACCAGCCACAGGGCTTCGCGCAGGAGCGAGCACTGCAGTCGATTGAGCACGAAGCCGGGAACCTCGCGGCGCACGACGATGGGCCGCTTGCCGGCCATCTCGAGCACGCCGCACAACGTCGACAGCGACTCCTGGGAGGTCTCGGGTGAAGGCACCACCTCGACGAGCGGAATCAGATGAGGGGGATTGGCGTAGTGGGCGACGAGCACCTTGTCGGGCCGGCGGGTGGCCGAGGCGAATGAGCTCGGCATGAGGCCGGACGTGTTGCTCGCCAGAAGCGTGTGCCGCGGACAGACTTCGTCGAGCTGCTGAAAGATGCGGCGCTTGAGGTCGAGGTCTTCGAACACGGATTCGATGACCACGTCGGCGTTCTCGACCGCTTCTTCGAAACGCGTCGTCGCGTGCAGACGAGACGGGGCCGCGTCGGCCTGCGCGCGAGACAGGCGTCCGAGATCGACGAGATAATCGAGGTTGCGCTCGATGTGGGCCCGCGCCGTGCCGAGGCTCGCCTCGGTGCGCGCATGCATGTGGACCGCGTAGCCGGCCAGCGCAAGCTCCTGGGCGATGCCGTGGCCCATGAGGCCGGCGCCGACGACGGCTATCTGTTTGACATCATCCGCCTTCATGAGCCTGCTCCCTCACGGATTTTGTACGGTCCCACCCCAGATGGTAGTTGTCTTTTTTCAGAATCCCGATCGGATCGTCGGCAACATTCACGTGTCCCCGTCGTGGCGGGATGGTCTGGTGAGACTCTGCGGGTCTCCAGCAGCCATCAGACCTCGTCGGGCGCAGTGCGGCCGCCGTTCCAGGTATCGGGACGGTCGGTGCCCGATGGCCAGTAGCCTGCGGGGTCCTCATCCCACGCCTTGCCGCACATCGACGAGATCAGCAACCATTCGGAGGCGCCGATATCGGGCTCCGGGTGGTAGAGGAATCGCTGCAGCCCCGCTTCCTGTGAGGCTTCGAGGATTCCCCGCAGCTCGCGCGTCGGCATCTGGTCGCCCCCGTGGGGACCGCGCCCCGTCGATATCCAGGCGATGACCTTGCCGGCGTCGCCGACGGCCTCCAGGGCGCGGCGGGTCTCGGTGTGGACAACGTGTGAGAAGAATTCCTCACCGAGGCCCATCTCCAGGTCCATCAGTGTCTGCACACCCGGCAGGCGGATGCCGAGCAGTGCCTCGACGACGGCAAAGCGGTCGCCCACGGTCAGGGAGGGATTCCACGCCCCCAGGCGCTTCACCCAGCGCGCGATCGTGCCGACCATGCCGTCAATGCCACGGTGCCAGAAGTAGTGCTTGGGAAACAGGAGATCGAAGTAGGAGGCCATTTGCTGGTAGTTCTGCCCGGTAAGGGACGAGAACACGGGCGTGCGCGGGATGCCGCCCAGCAGCACTTCCCCGTCGACCCGATCGACCTGCTCGCGGGCCAACTGCCAGTCGAAGCGTGAGACCTCCTGGCGCATACGCAGCCAGTAGAGGGCGTCTTCGTTGACGTCGAACAGCTGCAGAGCGCCGAGCATGCCGCCTGCGGCGTGGTAGCGCACCAGTTCGGGCGTGAGCTGGTGCAGGCGATCGCGCAGGTGCTGCATGCCGCGCCGGGCCCGGGCGACGTCGGCACCGACGCGCTCGAAGCGCGCCTCGTCGCCCTGGGTGAGATCGAAGATCTCGCCGCCGTGGTGGAAGGCGAGCTCGTAGGAGTGCTCCCCGGGGCCGTCGATTATGACCCCCTGGGTCTGGGAGAAGGCCTTCATCAGGGCTTGCACGTGCCCCGTCGTGCCACCGCCGGCGAAGATCGTGATCGGCCAGCCACGGCCGGCGGCATCGTCGAGCATCGCCAGCAGGCGCCTCTCCTTCTCCAGGTCGCGCGGTCCGTCGTCAGGAGGCGTCTCGCCGTGATCGGCGTAGACCTTCGGATCGGGAGCATAGCCGCGCACGGGGGTGCCGTCCGTCTGGCAGAACTGCATGCGCCCGACCACGAGACCGGTCACGCCGCCCTCCTCCCAGGCGTCGAAGCGCTCCATGTAGCCCTCCATCCAGTGCTCAAGAGGGCTGTCGTTGCACAGGAAGACCCAAGCCTCCATCCCAATTACCTCTCTGGTTCGTCCATGGCGCAGCGGAAGCCGACCATTGCGCTGTGGCCTTTCCANGCGTCCCGGTANGTGCTCGACAGGATGCTCNCCGGGGTACCCCAAGCGCCGCCGCGCATGAGNGGCCCGCTGGTGCGGGGGGCATCCGTCGCGACGCTCCATGGGTAGGCGGCCCAGCTACCCTCAACTAGTTCCCAGACGTTGCCCGCTAGGTCGTGGACACCCTCGGGCGTGACTCCACGCGGGTACGAGCCGACGGGCGTCGTGTGACCGACCCGGAAGTCGAAGTTGGCTCGCCGGTCGTCGGGCTCACTGGCGCCCCACGGGAATCGGCGGGCCTCGACGCCACGGGCGGCGATCTCCCACTCGTGCTCCGTGGGCAAGCGCTTGCCCGCCCAGCGCGAAAACGCCCTGGCGTCCTCCTGATCGACGAACACCACGGGGTGGCGCTCCTTGCCGGACACGGCAGCATAGCCCCCGCCGTCGACCGGGACGATACCGCACAGGTCGGGATCGGCCATGTCGTCGTGGTACCGTCCTTCCTCCCCTGTGTCGTTAAGGAAGGCGACGTACTGACCGATGGTAACCTCGTAGAGATCGATACGGAAGTCAGCGACGGTCACTGTGCCCTGCGGCGAGGCCCCGCTGTCGGTACCGTCGGGGCCGATGGTGTAAGAGCCTCCGCGAATGCGAACCACGTCCCCCGGTGTCGCCTCCGGCGGCGGCGGCGGCGCCACGAAGGCAAAGGCCGCTTCCAGGTGGCGGTCAGGTGCTTGGGCCACCAACCGGTCGGACAGGATCAGCCGGCCCCAGGTCTCGCACACATGCATGTTGTAGACCAAGTTCGGCGACCACGTCCAGTCCCAAGCTGGACCGCCGCGGTTGGTCCAGTCGGTGATCGGCCAAATGTCGCGAGGCCAGGGATGCTGGACGCGGCTGAAGTTGACCCGAAGGACGCTGCCGTCGCGGTTGAGGGTGGCCCCGGTTCGGCTGGTCGGCGCCAACGACGCCCAGGGCAGCGACATCTCGATGATCCAGCCGCTGTCGGTGTCATAGGGATAGTTGAGACTGCCGTCTACGCGCACAGCGGCCCGCAGGCCCTGTAGATCCCAGGCCGGGCTCTCCGGAACCTTCGGATGGCTGAGGGGGACGCCGCCGCGGCTGTACTCCTTGGGCAGCAGCATGTCCCACACCGTGCCCAGGCTGTTGAACTCCAGCTCGATGTAGTTCTGGGCGTCGCCGTCGACGTCGATGAACATCTCGATGTCGTTGTCGTCGTATATCTCGGCATCCTTGTGGACCACGTGACCCACGAGGTGGGGCTCTTCCAACTCGATGGCCACGTAGAGGTTCGCGTCGTCCCAGAGCACGCGCGCGCGCGTGCTCACAGGAGGCCGCGCGTAGGCGGCAGGCGACAGGATGTGGGCGAAATCGACGGTCGAGGCGGCCTCTAGCCAGCTGTCTTCATCGAGCTGGCCGTCGACGGTGACGGCGTCCGCCGTCCGGTAGACGACGTACTGCTCGGGTCGAAAAGGTCGCGGCGCGTACGCCTCGGTGACCGTCGGGTAGGCGAAGCCTGGTTCGCGGTCGAAGTTCGCCGCCGCCGCCGCCGTGGCCAGCAGCAGGACGGGGGTCGCCAGCGGCAAGGCACAAACCGCCCGGCGCAGCCATCGCACGGTCAAATCGACTTCCCCCTGGCCATTATCTAGTCCTCGCTGCTTTAGTCTGGTCAGGACTCGACAAATCGGCAAGCGGCGATGTCGAGGATCTTCTGTAGCTTGCGCTCACTCTCCGGCTCACGCGGCGTTTCGGGGGGAGGACTGACGCCGAAGGTTCGTATACCTTGGGATCAATCATCAGGCGGCTGTGGGGCATCAGCGTGAGTGAGGGCTTCCAGTGCCAATCCACGGTCAGCGCTCGATACATGGCCGCATCGACAGGTGTCGTCGAAGACGGCCTGCGGTTTCGACCAGGTGTATGAATTGCCGATCGGCCAAATATCGGCCGATGGGCCAGGCAACGCCAACCGGCTCTCGCTGAGGCAGCTGATGACCCCGAAAGGCCTGGTGGGCTGTACCTTGCCGCACAGATGTCTCGACGTATGCATCTTTCAGCGGGACAGAGAGTGCTTGACCTCGGTGCGGTGCAGGGGCTACGTCCGTCGAGTCGGCTGGAGGTCGGGGCCGCCCGACGGGGATCGAGGCGACCGCGCGCGATGCGTCGGAGTTGGAGCAGGTGATCGCCACAGCACTCACCGGGTCGCACGGCAGGCCCGTATGGCCCGTATCAGCCCTGTGGCCGAGTGGACCGGGGCCGGATCGGGGCCTATCGCCCCTTGAAGCGGGGCGGCCGCTTTTCCATGAATGCCCGGCGGCCCTCTTCGTAGTCCTGGCTGGCAAAGCACTCAGCGACCATTTTCTCCACCCTCTCCAGGTCGCGGTCTTCGGGGTCGCGTGTGCCTTCATTGACAGCGGCTTTGGCGGCGCGGACCGTGAGCGGAGCGTTGCCGGCGATCTGGGCGGCCAGCTCGCGGACGGATCTCTCAAGCTCTGCGACCGGGACCACGCGATTGACGAGTCCCATCTCGCTCGCCTCAGCAGCGCTGAAACGCCGCGCGGTAAAGAAAATCTCCTTGGCGAACGAGGGTCCCACGATATGCATCAGCTCTTTGATACCGCCGTATCCGTAGCCGAGCCCCAGTCGGGCGGCAGGAACGCCGAACTGGCCATCATCGGCAGAGATGCGCAGGTCAGCCGCCAGCGATATCGCCAGTCCGCCCCCGATGCAGAACCCACGGATCATCGCGATCAGCGGCTTTTCAAGCGTTCTGAGCGCGAAGTGAGCGGCGTCTGACGCGGACTCGTACACCTTGATCTGCTCCTCGGTACTGCGCTTCTCCTCGAACTCTGAGATATCAGCTCCGGAGACGAAGGCTTTGTCGCCTGCGCCCTTCATGACTACAACCCGCACCCCAACGTCGGCGGCGAACGACGCGATGATCTCCGGGATCGAGACCCACATATCGTAAGAGACAGCATTGTGCTTTCTTGGTTGGTTGAAGGAAATCCAGCCGACGCCGTTTTCGACATGGGCAAGCATTCGGCCGGTGTCCAGCTGAAGGTGCCTGACCGGGGAAGGGCTTGAACCCTCAGACGACGCCGTTTTCGTGGAAGCCACTGATCTCCTCCCCGTCGTATCCGAGTTCCGCCAGAATCGAGTCCGTATGCTCGCCGTGCTCGGGTGTTGCGGTCCTCACCGAGGATGGAGTACGACTCAACTTGATCGACTGGTTCACCACATCGAACCTACCGAGAATCGGGTGGTCCACCGGCGCGCCCATCTGGAGGTGCTGGACCTGCGGATCGGCGAATACCTGGTCCATCGAGTTGATGGGCCCGCAGGGACACCCGGCCTCATTCAGCAGTTGGATCCAGTGCTCGCTGGTGGCTGTCGCGGTGATCGCGGAAATAGCGGCGTTCATTTCAACTCGGTTTTTCGAGCGCACGTCGGCGGACTTGAATCGATCGTCGGTGATCATGTGCGGGGCGTCGATAGCGTGGCAAAATCGCTCGTAAATCACCCGGCCGGCCACGGCGATATTGATGTGTCCGTTGGAGGTCGGGAACACACCCGTCGGAATACCGGTCGGATGATCGTTGCCTGTGCTGACGGGCACCTCGCCGTCCTTCAAGTAGCGGGCGGCTTGAAAGTCCAGCATCTGGATCTGGGCCTCGAGCAACGAGCTCTTGACCCACTGTCCCTTGCCGGATTCCTCCCGCTCAATCAGCGCGAGCAGGATGCCCTGTGCGCAGAAGAATCCTGCGCACAGGTCGGCAACAGGGATGCCGACTCGCATCGGAACGCGGCCGGGCTCTCCGGTGATCGACATCAGACCGCCCATGCCCTGAGCGATCTGGTCGAAGCCCGGTCGTGAAGCATAGGGGCCATCCTGGCCGAAACCGGAGATGCTCCCGAGGATTATTCGGGGGTTTATCTTCGCCAGCGACTCGTAGTCGGCGCCAAGCCGGAACTTCACGTCGGGGCGGTAGTTCTCCACTACGACATCGGACTGCCCGACCAGCTTATTGAAGATCTCTTTCGCCTCGCGAGCCTTGAGATCCAGTGTGAGTGACCGCTTGTTGCGGTGCAGGTTCTGGAAATCGAACCCGTGACGCGCCCCGACGAGATCCTCCTTGCCGTCAGGAGGCAGTTCGATCTTGATTACATCTGCACCCCAGTCAGCCAGTTGACGAACACAGGTTGGCCCGGCCCTGACCCTGGTCAGGTCGAGCACCTTGATCTTAGACAGTGGCGTGCCTGTGGTCTGCGTGGATTCGGTCATTTCTGCCTCTGGCCGTTAAGATGCGAGCTGCGTACTGGGCAGATAAAGGCTCACTATCGATGGTGGGTCAAGCGGAGCCAAGCGAATTCTGTGCGCCGTAGGCCACAACTCGCGTCTTACCGCCCCTACCGGTGAGCTCGATCGGGCGATGCCCGTGGCCTTGAAGACCATCGCAGCGAGGGCTATTCGCGTCCTCTATGGCCGCTATAGACGACAGGCACGAAAGCAGGGGATACGCAGATAGACGCTTGCGGTTCGGTCACCCTTCGTGCACCGCCAGTTGTCCGCGGCCTCCTCGTACGTCAGTTACTCGTACCGTGTAGTAACATGGTCTGGGGATAGGAACGAGACGTTCTGCTCGGGACAGTAGGGTCGATGTCGGCGACCTCCGGACCTTTTTCGCGACCCCGGCCAGCGCATCCTGCACGTCGGAGACGATTTCCGGGAGCTCGGTGTTCCCTTGTAGACGTGTGTTTCCCGCTCCATGCACCATCCGACGACAGTCCTTCTATTCATGTCTCTCGCCAATCGCGGCTCGGCCTGAATCCCAACTGCGCCTCTATCTTCTTCGTGCTGATCACACTCGCGCATCCTTCCAGCCCATCCCGCAGCTCGACGGCATCACCGAAATTGGCCTTGATGAGGTCGATCGTCGGTTCTGCGAACCGCGTCGTCGGCTGAGCGATCATGAACGACGTGTGCCCATCCAGATTCGCGTCGACCGATCGCACATGGGCCTCCGCCACGTCCCGCGGATCGGCATAGGCCCACATCACAAGCGTTGTCGGATGTTCCGTCGTCGGCGCATCCAAAGGGAAGTTTTCCTTCTGATGCTCCGTTCCCACGACGTTCGTAAACCGCAGACTCACCACCGTCGTCGCAGAGCTTCGGGCCACCATCGCCCCGATGCACTCGCCGAGCTGCTTTGTCAGCCCATACGGCTCAAACGGCATCATCGGATGATCCTCATCCAGCGGCAGATACTTCGGCACGAACGCCGCCGGATCGGCCGCCCAACCCATCCCGAACGCGCTCGACGAGAACACGACGCGTCGAACTCGGTGCTGCTGTGCCGCCCGCATGACGTTGAACGTACTCACCATATTGTTCCCGAAGGTCTCCTCCGGATCCCGGCCGGGCCCCGGAATCGCGCCCATATGGATGACCGCATCCGCACCATCGACCAGGTCTCTGGTGGATCCGCCGTCGCACAGATCCGCCTCGACGAACGTCGTCGGGAACCCATCCGGTGGCGTGCGCCGATCCGTCCCCACCACTTCGCGTCCCTCGCTGACCAACAGCCGAACGACACTTTCTCCCAGTCTGCCTGCCGCTCCGGTCACAAGAATCACGACAGCCTCCAGTACATGAAAACACCTCCTTCGGAAGAACCTTCCCCGCGCAGCGACTGTGCCGGCAGGACCACGGTCACGCCTCTTCGGCCTAGAAGGGGGTGCGCATTCGTGAGTCGCTAGCTTTGTACTTCGGCTGCCTCGGCTGCCGTTGTCGATCGCCGTGATCACTCAAGTGCGCGCACACCGCGTCGACCAGCAGGCCGCGGCCGGTGTCGAGGGCGTACGCCGTGACCCCGTTGTCGAACTGGAGAATGCCGTGGCCGTTGGGATCTTGTCGCATTGATGTCGCCCTCGAGGGCAGCATCGCCGTCTGGCAGATGCGCCTGGACCCGGGTGACCGGCGCGTCTGCGGCGCTGCAGCAGATCGAAGCTGCGGCTGGCGCTGTTGAACAGGGCGTGGGTCTGATGGATGGTCAGCGTCAGCAGCGAGCCGAGGCGACCGCTGTCAATCAACTCATGCGGTCGTAGCCCGGGTCCCGCCGCCTATTGGTTACCCATGTTGAAGAACACGACAATCTCGGCGCGGTTCATGCGGATATCGTCCGTCGGCCGTTGCAGGGGGAAGGTGAA
>PBRM01000024.1 GCA_002725915.1 Gemmatimonadota bacterium | reverse complement strand
CGGCCAGTCCCACGTCCAAGGCTGAAAGCCATAATCGACCGCAGTGCATCCGAGGAGTAGCGAAAGGCTCGCCTCCGACAGGAGCGCGAGGGTGCGGAAACTGAAGGCTTGGCCGCCATGTACGCCTGGAGACGGCAGCAGGTTCCCGGGAAGGTGCAGGGCACGAGCGGACCTCACTCCGGCCTGGGACTCGAGGCGTATGCGCGAGCCACCAGCCCTCTCAGGAGATACCTCGACCTCGTCGTCCATCAGCAGCTCCGCGCCGCTGTCACGGGCGGCGAAGTTCTGGACGAGGCGGCGATACTCGAACGCCTGGGCGCCGTCACCGCGGTGGCTGGCAATCTCCGCCAGCTGGAGCGCCTGTCCAACCGTCACTGGACCCTGGTCTACCTGATGCAGCGTCCCGGTTGGCGCGGCCACGGGATCCTCCTGGAGCAACGCCGATCGCTTGGAGTCGTGGTGATTCCCGAGCTCGCCCTGGAGTTGGAGGTTCACCTCTCCAAGGAGCTGCCGCTCGACAGCGATCTACCACTCCTCCTGGGCAGCGTCGACCTGCCCAGGCTCAGCGCTCACTTCCGGGTCGAAGAGTGAGGCCCGGGGGCCCGGTTCAATCGCTCCTACTCATCCTCCATCACCCCCGACTCGAGGCTCGCCCGTTCCTCGGCGGACAGATGCCCCACGTGCCGCTCGCCGGGAAAGCGCCCCTCTCGCACATCGGCCACGTATCGCCTCAGCGCCTCCCTCCCGTCAACGCTGAAGTCGGTGTATCTGGTCACGTGCCGGAACTCCCTGTCGCCCATGCCCAGTACATCCGTCACCACCAGCACCTGTCCATCCGTTAGTCGGCCGGCGGCAATGCCGATGGTGGGAATCGTCAGTCGCCGCGTCACCAGGTTTCCCACCTCCTCCGGAATCAGCTCGAGGACGAGAAAGCTGGCGCCCGCTTCCTGAAGGGACCGCGCGCGCTTGACCAACCTGGCCGCGGCAGGCGCCGTGCGCGCCTGCAATCGCCTCTTGTGGTGGATCTGCGGGTTCAGACCCAGATGGGCCCAGGTGTCGACGCCCCGCAGAGCGAGGGCCTCGACAGCCTCGACTTTGTAGCCCTCGAGCTTGATGCCGTCGGCGCCCAGGTCGACGAACCTGAGGGCGTTTTCTACGGCGGCGTCCGGCGTGTCGCATGAGCCGAAAGGCATGTCGGCCAGCAGGTAGGCGTGCTTGACCCCGCGACGCACGGCTTTGAGGTGATGGATCATGTCCTCCATCGTCACCTCTCGTTCATCGCCGTACCCAAGCATGTTGGTGCCCACGCTGTCGGCTACGAAGATGACATCCACTCCCGCCTCCTCCTGCCAGACAGCGGTGGGATAGTCGTAGCAGGTGAGGACGGCGATCTTCTCGCCCGCCCCTTTCATCGCCTGGAGGGCGCTCGTCTTCTCCCCGCTTCCTCCCCCCCGGCCACTATCAGGCATATCGGTCAACCTTCAGGAGATCCAGATCGATGCTGGGCTTCTCGCCACTCACCACTTCGGCGACCAGTTTGCCGGTGACGGGCCCGAGGGAGACTCCGATCATGGCGTGGCCTGCCGCCACGGTCAGATTGTCGATGTGCCGGGCTCGGCCAAGGAAGGGCAATCCATCCGGCGTGCAGGGGCGCAGCCCGCGCCAGATCTCCACCAGCTCCATCTCTTCGGGTTTCAGGTCGGGCAGATACAGGGGCACGCCGCTGAGAACGGCGGCGACCCGCTGGCGGCTGATGGTCAGATCGAGTCCCGCCAGCTCCAGCGTGCCGGCGAAACGGAGCGCATCGATCATGGGGGTTACACCGATCTTGGCCTCGCCGCAGACGATCGGCAGGGAGGGAGCCTCCAGCGGCCGTTTGAAGGTGATGCTATACCCCTTACCCCCCTGGATGGGCAGGCGTAGTCCGAGCTCGCGCGCCAGCACCCCGGACCACGAACCCGCGGTCAAGACCACTTCTTCCGGGGTGAAATCGCCGCGCGTGGTTACGACACGGCTGATCCTGGCGCCGGACCGCTCGAAGGCCAGCACTTCGGTATGGGTGTGCACCTCCACCCCCATTTCCCGCGCTCGCCTGGCAATTTCCGGAACCAGCTGCATGGGCGTAACGTGGCCATCCTGCGGATAGTACACCCCGCCAAGGGCATCGACGCTCAGATTCGGACTTAACTCCGAGATCTCGGAGAGGGACAGCTCTCGGGCCTCGATACCGAACTCGCCCATGGCTTTGCCGTCGGCTACCTGCTCGCGCAGGCCGGCCTCGGTCTTGTAGAGCATGAGCACGCCCTTGTGCTCCAGGCCAAACTCCGTTCCATCGGCAGCGAGTTCGTCGTAGAGACGCAGGCTCTCCATGCTGAGATCCCTGATGAGAGGCATCGCCCGCTGCACCTGCCGTCTGTTGCAGGCGCGGTTGAAACGCCACAACCAGGAGAGCAGCTCGCGGTCAAGCCTCGGCTTGATATAGAAGGGGCTGGCCGGATTGAACATCCACTTCAGGGATTTAGCCACCACACCGGGCGCCGCCAGAGGGACGCTGTGGCTGGGCACCAGCAATCCGGCATTTCCGTGCGAACAGCCCGAGCAGACCTCCCCCCTCTCCACCAGGCAAACCCTGCGGCCAGCGCGGGCGAGATAATAGGCTACGCAGACACCGACCACCCCTCCACCGACGACCAGCACATCTCCCCCCTCTGCTTTCGCTTCCATCTCAGGTGCTTGCACTGTCGGCCGCCCACATGGCCTCGCCCCTGAGGAGGAAGCCGCGGATGTCGTACGGTCCCGGCCGCTCTACCGGTAGGTCGCCACTCTCGATCATCACCTCCAGCGGATTGCTGTGCGTCAACAGGGGGATGGAGACAACCTCGTGCCGGCGCGCCGACTCGTATATGGCCATGATGATCTCGATCGCCGCCCGCGCGTTTTCGGCCTGCCCGCGGTGTTCGCCCTTTCCCTCCATCCACGCCACCAGCTCCCTCACCTGTGCCACGCTGGGGTCCTCTCCTTCCGGGCGCCGCTCCTCCCACCCCCCGCTGCTGCCGCTGATGAGACGGATCTTCTGCTCGTCCAGCTCGATAACCCCATCGGTGCCGTAGAAGATNCCCCCCTGGTAATTGCGCCCTCCCAGCTCCTGCAGCAGCTGACCGACAGCGCCGTTGTCGAACTGAACGATGCCGACGCTGCGGTCCTCGATGGGGACGTCGCGCTCGAAGCGCTCGGTCTTGCGCTCGACGTTGCCCATCACCCACAAGGCCGCGGGATCACCGGTGACGTAGCGCATCATGTCCAACAGGTGAGAGCAGTCGTTGAGCAGCCCCTGACCACCCACGGCGTGGATGTGCCGCACCTCTCCGATGGCACCGTCCTCCACGATCAGCCTTCTGGCCTCCGTCCACACCGGGTTGAAACGCCTCTGGTGAGCGATGGCGAGCTTGACCTGGTTGCGCTTCGCGGCGATCAACATCGCCTCGCACTCACCCAGATTGGTAGCCATCGGCTTCTCGCACAGCACCGCCTTTGGCCTGGCGGCGCAGGCCGCCACCGTGACCGGCGCGTGCAGTCGGTGCCAGGTGGCATTGCTGACGATGTCGATCTCCTCCTCGCGCAACATCTGGCGAAAGTCAGTGTAGCGCGCCGCGATACCGTGCTTGTCTCCGAAGGTCTCCAGCGCCTCGTCCACCGGATCGGCGATCGCCACCAGATCGACCTCCTCCACCCCTTCGTACCCCTTCGCATGCAGACCGGCGATGCTGCCGCATCCGATGATGGCGGCTCTGTATTGAGGCATTCTCTCTCCCTCCCCCTCTTGCTTATATACGTGTGATCCACTCCACTATATTCGCTCGCGTCTGTCGTTTGCCGAAACGGGTGAGCCGGTCGGGTCTTCCCGCCCACCTGTACGTGGCCCGCGCCCAGGCTGTGGGGAAGCCGCCGCCCGCCCCGTGGATGAGCAGGTGCCCGGGGGCGATCAGCGCCATCGCCGTGCGAACGTCGCCGGCGGCGCGGATAGCCGGCACGAAACAGCGCTCGAGCCAGCAGCGGTCGGAGGCGGGGTCGAAACCGCTCAGGTCCGCGCAGGTCCGGTGTACCCCAGCTGCCATGGCTCGGGCCAGCAGGCAGTAGATGCCGGCCGATCCCAGACCGAGGAGCGATCTCCTGCCGACATCGTCTCGACTGTCGAGATAGGCGAGAGCGGTCACGATGTCCTGGATGCGACAGGCGGCCACCGATTTGTTGTACGTGTGGAAGTGGCTGACTGACGCCCGATCATAGGAAGATCCCGACTCAGGCAACCCTGATTCCCCGGTGAGGAACGGATCGATCGCCAGCACCCTGTGGCCCTTCGCCAGAAGCTCGCGCACAAGCGGGGAGGGACGCCGGTTGGCACGGCCGAAGAGAGCGGTCCTGCCCTTCGGGTGGATGACCAGAACGGCAGGGGCCCGCGCGGTGTAGGGCAGCGGCGAGAGCAGAACGGCCGGCGTGCGCTCCCCCTGTTCCAAGCGGCCAATGAGCAGCGTCTCGGTCAGCCACTTTGCGCTGCGCTCTCGACCCGTGTTCCGAATGAAGAGCTGCTCGGTCGTGGGGACCTCGGCTGAAAGTGCGTGCCTCAGAGAAACTCCCATCTCCCGCTTCAGACGCCGCAGAGACCCCGAATCCACCGGTTTGAGTTGGCTGAGACGCTGCTCGGAGCGACCCGTCAGCAATTGCACGACAGCGGTCGCGTTCAGCGCCTTGCTCGGTCTCCCTCTCCCCTTCCCGAAGACCAGCATATCCTCGTCCGCCTCAACCTGGAAGGCGGACTCGGAAACCCGACTCTCGCCGTTGTGAAGCCACCGGGAGAAGAAGCCATACGCGGCTTCCCGACTCTGTCGATTGTAGTTGTGAGGCGCATCTACGCGTCGAACGCTGAGGCGGTCCTCGGCGCCGTAGAGCCGATAGACAGCACGGATCGCCGGGTATTCGACCTCCACGGTGTCGGCGGTCCAGTCGCCGGTGGTCGCCACCAGCAGCAGCGGACGGGGCGCCATGGCCGCGGCGATCTCGACGTTGTTGATATTCAGTCGCAGGTGGGCCTGGTTCTCGCAGTTGCAGCCGCCCTGCATAGTGCTCCCCACCATGTTGACCGGCGCCGCAGCGGCGACGCGATCGTCTACGGCGCACAGCAGAAAAGCCTGGCTCCCCCCGCCGGAAGCGCCGGTGCAGCCGATGCGTTTCGCGTCGACCCCGGGCAGTCCGCTCAAGAAGTCGACGACACGGATACTGTTCCACAGCTGCAGGCCCAGAACGCCTATACCCCACAGGTCTTCCCGCGGCCCTCCGAAGTCGCGGTGACCGATCTGCTTGCTGTCGCGGTGACCAGCCATATCCCAGGAGAACACCACATTCCCCTGCCTGGCCAGATTGATGCAGCGACCGGGCACGGAGCACATCTCCGAGTCCTCCAGCCGTCCTCCTGCCCAGTGTCCGTGGGGGCAGGCGATTGCCGGTGCCCGCCTGGCCCCGTTGAGGGGGCGGTAGAGGTTGCCGCAGACGAAGAAACCCGGAAGGCTTTCGAAGAAGACCTTCTCCACCGCGTACCCCGCGCGCTCCAAACGACCGAACACCCGCGGCTTCAGAGGTGTCTTCGGCGGCAGGGGCAGCAATCCGGTGCAGGCGAGGATGTGCTCGCGAATGAAGCGGGCGCGCGCCTCCCACTCGGCGCGGGTCGGGTAGGTGCGCAGCGTCCACGGCGTAGACGTATCGCGGATCTCCAGCAGGCGGCCATCGCGGGCGACGGCATTCGTCATCGTCACGTCACACTCCTCCGTTGGCGATCTCCCCATTACGCCGCCGCCGCGGCCTCGATGGCCTTGCCCATCTCCCGCAGACGCGCTCGCTTGTTGTCCGGATGCATGGAGATGAGCACACTTCGGTTGAGGATGTCGAGCGAGTCCTGGCACATGTCGTGGCTGTACTTTATCCGGCACTTGCGGTTGGCGGCTAGCTTGAATGGATCCAGCGCCGCGTGGTGCGCCCCCTGCCGGCGCATGATCGGGTCCCACCGCGTGTACACGTGGCGGCCCGTATCCATGGGAAGAAAGGAGCCGACTTCCCGCTCTCCCAGTCTCAGCGAAAACTCTCGCGCCTCCGGCTCGGTCCCGAAAATGAAGCCCAGGTGAGTGCCGCACTCGAAATCGAGGCTGTTGTTGCGAATCGACTTCAGACCCGCTTCCTCCCCGACCTGGAGCAGCTCCTTTTTGTGGCCCCGCATGCGCTGGAGGATTCCCTCCAGCCGGCGCAGCTGCGCGTTGAGGATCGCCCCCTCGAATTCCGAGGCGCGGAAGTTGTGTCCGGCGAACTGCAGATCCTCCCGCTGCTCCTCCGGATTCCAGTAGTAGGAGCAGCAGTCGATGGCGACGGAGGCGCGGTCGAACACGGCCCGAGACTTACTGACCACGGCACCCCCCTCGCCACAGGTGATATTCTTGAAGAAGTTGAAGCTGAAGGCGCCCGCATGGCCGATCGCTCCAAGCTTCTTGCCAGCATAGCCGCCGCCCACAGCCTGGCAAGCGTCCTCCAGCACCAGCAGCTTGTGTCGTCGAGCTACTCGCATGATGCCTTTCATGTCGCAGGGAAGGCCTACCATGTGTACAGGGATGACCGCGCGCGTGTGCGGGGTAATACGGCGTTCGAGGTCTTTCGCAGACAGCGTCAGCGACTCGTCCACGTCGGCGATCACGGGGATGGCGCCGGCGCCCACCACCGCCAGGGCGGTGGCCATATAGGTGTAGGAAGGCACCACCACCTGATCACCCGGCCCCACGCCCAGCCCCACCAGCGCTGTGTACAGCGCCCCTGTGCCACTCCGGGTCATGCGCACATAGGGGACACCCACGTGCTTCCCCCAATCCCTCTCGAAGCGGTCGCACTCGCCACCCTTGCCGTAGCGGAACATGCGGCCGCTCTCGATCAGCTTCCGCACTCGCGCCACCTCGGCCTCACCGATCCTGTACATGCCTCTCTCTCCCCTGTATAGCCTGTGAGTCTGCCAGCTCCAGCCGGACCCAGCGTCTCACGGAATTGATCGCAAACACGGATTCAGCGCGATTCAGCTCATCCAGCCCGATGGCGCGCTCCTGCAGCTCGCCGGATGCCAACAACTCCGCCCGGTACGTGCCCGCCAGAAGACCGCTGTCCCGGCATGGTGTCCAGCGCTCCCCCTCCAGGACGATCACCAGGTTCCCGCGGCAGCACTCCGTCACCTCCGCGCGCTGATTGTAAAGCACCACCTCGTCGTACCCCGGATGGCGGGCGAGCCGCTCGTCGTAGGTCCTGCGGTTGGTGGTCTTGTGGTATAGAAAAGGGTCGCCGCTGTCCACCGGGACCTCGGTGACTACAGCTTGCCAGGCATCCTTCTGGTTCGAATCCATGGGCCTTCCGCTCACCGAGATACGCCCTGCCCGGGAAACGGTCAACCGCACCTTGAACCGCGCCCCATCCAGTTCTCGCGCGTAGCCCGCGAGCGCTTCCGCCACCTCCCCGCGGCGACAGGGATAGCCGAAATAGCGCGCCGACTCGCACAGCCTGTCGAGATGACGGTCGAGAAGATAATACCCCCCCTCCGCTTCGAACAGCAGCGTCTCCAGCAAGTCGAAGTCCGGCCGCCGGTGGGTGACCACTCTCGCTTTGAGCAGGCACTCCTCGTATTCGTCTGCCGGAGCCGAGTAGTGGGTGATTCCCCCTCCTATGCCGTACTCCGCGCGACCTTCGGCGCGGTCGAGGATAACGGTGCGAATGGCGACGCTGAAACCCGCCTCGACCCTCCGCAGGCCGCCGCCACCAGCGCCCTCCGAGCGAATGCCAGGCGACAGGAAGCCGATGCACCCGGTGTACACACCGCGCGGATGGGCCTCCAGCTCGGAGATGATCTCCATGGTGCGCACCTTTGGCGCCCCGGTGACCGATCCGCTGGGAAAGAGGGCCGTCAGGAGATCGCACAATTCGACGTCGGGGCGAATCAGCGACTCCACCGTGGACGTCATCTGCCAGAGCGTGTCGTAGCGCTCGAGCTCCCAGAGAGCGGGCACGCGGACGGACCCGGCTTGAGACACGCGACCGAGATCGTTCCGCAGCAGATCGACGATCATCAGGTTTTCGGCGCGGTCCTTGGACGATTCCCGCAGCGCCGACGCGAGCCTGACATCCTCCTCCAGCCAGCGCCCGCGGGCGCTGGTGCCCTTCATGGGTCTGGTGGTCAGCCTGCCGTTCTTCAGGGAGAAGAACAACTCGGGAGAGGCGGAGAGGATACTGAGATCGCCGACGCGCATGTAGGCGCAGAATGAAGCCCTCTGCCCCAGGCACAGATCTCTGTACAGGGCGCGGTCATCGCCCGAGAATGCGGCCCTGAGCGGCATGGTGAGGTTGACCTGGTAGGTGTCGCCGCTGGCGGCGTACTCCCTGATGCGCTCGACGGCCGTCTCGTAGGTTTGCCGGTCGAGCGACGGCTCCCACGATGACAGCGCATATCCGGACCCCGGTTCCAGCTGTCCAGGACGCACGGTCCGGCGCTGCCGGTAAAGGCCGAACCAGAGGAGGGGGAGAGGGCTCGTGGGGGCCGCGGTCCTCAGGGCGGGATCGAGGGCGGATGCAGCTTCGTACGCCAAGAATCCCGCCGCGTGAAGCCCGTCCTCGGCCACCGCTCTCTCCAGCGCCGTCAGAGCGGGGACGACATCGCGCAGCTTCAGGGCCACAATCTGTCCGCACCGACCGGAGAAGCCGTGCGAATACCGATGAGTATCAGAAGAGTAGGATTCCAGCAGGACAGCGGGATCGCCGCCCGCGTCATTGCAGTCCCCGTCAATGAAGTTGGGCATGGTGGGCGAAGACAGGGGGTCAGGCGTCCTGATAGCGAGTCACAGGTAGGTGAGGCGCCAAAGCTCGCTCTTCATGCGTCAACCGCTGCCCCCCTTGACGCTCCAGACCGAACCGGTGGTGTAGGTGTTGCGCTCCGAGCAGAGGAATTCCGCTACCTCGGCCACCTCCTCCGGATCGGAGTATCGGCCGATTGGGTTGCCCGGGTCGGCCAGGTGCTCGGCCGAAAAACGCGGTACCACCATATCGGTAAGGGACCGGCC
>PBRM01000023.1 GCA_002725915.1 Gemmatimonadota bacterium | reverse complement strand
CCCGTAAAGGGTTTCTCGTACGGCTCTTCACGGCTCCTCCCCCGGATCCGGGGACAGAGACTCTGCATCTCCGGAGGCATGCGCTGGAACGTCTCCGGCCACACCGGCTGGTGGCCCCCTTCGATCCAGTTGTTGAACCACCGGGGGTAGTAGGCGATGTTGAGCCCGACGCGCGTCTCGGAGCTGCAGTTGGCCCCAGCTCCGTGAAACAGCCCGCTGTGCCAGAGAGCCACCGATCCCGCCCTCCCGGTCAGCGTTCGCACCAGAGGGTTGTTCATATCCATGTCCGCTGGCGGAGCCGAGAGCCGCGAACGGTGACTCATGGGCACGACCCCGGTCGCTCCGTTCTGGGGAGTAAAGTCCGTCAGCATCCAGATCGTGTTGATCATCCAGGGCACCGCCGGCACCCTCTCGAACTCCCCCGCCGAATCCACGTGAAGGTGCTGGGCCGGCGCTCCCGGCCACGTCGGCTTCGAGCACGCCTCCACCACCCGGCATCGGCCACCGAGGAACTTCCGCGCAATCGCTACAGGATCGCGGTGCGCGGCGCACTCCCACACCCGGTCGTCGAGGTTGAGCATACCGAAGAGGGTCTGGTAGTGGTCATCGCCGACAATCACATCACTGTACCGCGGATCGCCGTGGAGACCGAGAAAGCGCTCCGCCATGCTCAACGCCATCTTTGGCGCAATCCTCTCTGGGAGTACGCAGTAGCCGTAGGTCTCCAGGTGGTCGACCGCCTCCTGCTGTTCCGTCGTCACGACAAGCGCCGCTCCTTTCCGCTGTTTCGCCGAGGCGGTAATACTACCTCGCAGCCGACCCACCTCGACAACTTCCCTCAAGTTTGTCTGACGATCCGCCCCCTTGTCCGCGGCACCAGATTCTGATCTGGCGATCCGCGCGCTTTGTTCGCCGGGCACCAAGGTACAGACTCGTTTCAGGCAAGACAAGACACCCTCACTCGACCCCTGGGCGGCGTTCCCTGGTGCCCGAGCTCCTTGACTGCCCGACCCCGAAGAGGCTATCCTACCCAACCGCCATATGCCCTCTTTATCGAGATCGCGAGCTATGGAAAGATCAGCGCAGTAATGGTTACAACCACACTCGAAAACTCCCTTGCCGATGCGCGGTACGCCCTTTCCGAAGCCGTTCCAGCGGACGCGGCAATCTCCTTGTCGCCTCATCGATTCAAGACATGAATGACTTTGTCGTATCGCTCTCGGATCCGCTGGCCAGGGATCCGGCTGTAACGGGATCCAAGGGTGCTGCACTTGCGAGAATGGCCCAATCAGCATTCCCGGTACCGCCGGGGTTCGTCATCACCACGTCGGCGTTTCGGTCCGCCGTGGCCGGTCTCAGCGATGGGCTCGCCATACTTTCCAAATCGAGCTCGGCCAGTGAAAACGCCCTTGAGAAGGCAGGCACTCAAGCGAGACGGCTGATCCTCGACGCGGGATTCCCCAGGGGAGCGGTGTCCGGAATCCGCTCCTCCTTCAAGGCGATTGGAAGCCCCGCTGTATCCGTTCGCTCCTCATCTACGGCGGAGGACCTTGCCCACGCCAGTTTCGCCGGTCAGTACGATTCCTTCCTGAACGTCACATCATTCAGTGACCTGCTCGAAAAGGTCAGACGGGTCTGGGCCTCGCTCCATTCCCCTCACGTCATAGGCTATCGGCGTCGAAACGGAATGTCCCACGAGGACGCCCGCATGGCCGTCGTTGTCCAGACGCAGCTCTCACCGGATGCGTCGGGCGTGATGTTCACGCGAGACCCTGTCACCGGAAAGAATCAGTTCGTTATCAGCGCGGCGCTCGGCCTGGGTGAAGGAGTCGTCGCCGGTACGGCCCAGACCGACCGATTCGTTCTGCGTCCCCGCGCAGGTACGCTGTTGTCGTCCGACATTTCGCCCAAGAAACACCGCGTCGTCCCGTCGCCACGTGGGGGCATCCGGACAGCCGCGACGGACGCCTCAATACAGGAGCAACCGGCGCTGACGAAGTCGCAGCTTGCAGGGCTCGCGGCCACGGGCCGAAGCCTGGTAGATCTGTTCGGCGGACCTCAGGATGTCGAGTTCGCGACGATCGACGGGAAGATCCAGCTCCTGCAGTCGCGCCCCATGACCGCAATCGACCAGAAAGTCCCGCCTGACGAGCCGTGGGAGGCCAACCTCGACAGGAAGTTCACCTGGGAACGGCGGGGCGGAGCGTTATTCCGGTTGGAACAGGACGCAGCAGTCCTGCGCCTCAAACACGTGAAGGATTGTTATGATGAGACCGGTTCGTCGATGGCGGCCAGTCACATTGGACACGTGACCAACGGCCACCTGTATGTGCGAGCCAACGAGGTCGGCGAGCGAACACTGAGAAAACGTTACAGAATCCAGACGGAAAAAGTGGACGCGAGCTTGAAGAAGGGGAAGTCCTACTTCGAGGATGTGCTTCAGGCCATCGTGGAACAGCGCTTGCTCGAGCTGAAGATGAACCGCAGGAACGCCGAGAACTTCGCGGACCAGGTCGATTATATGGAAGCGTGCATTGAGACGATGGGCTATGTCCAGGGGAACCTGCACTGGCGGCAGGGCAAGCCGGGCGGCCGACTCGACTGGCACAAGATTTTTAGCGAGATCACCGGTGAGCCGGGGTGCGAGGCTAACGTCTTCGTTCAGGCCATACAGAACAGAATGACACGGCTGATCACGCGAATCCGAGAGCTCGCCCGTATCGTGCAGTCAGACCCTGAACTGAGGCGCCTTTTCATCAGGCGAGATTTCGAGGAGCTGACATCGACGAAGATATCGCCTCGCCCCAAGGTGAAGCGATTCCGGACTCGCTTCAAAGCGATGATGCGGGTTTATGGAGTGCGCGCAGGACACGGCTACGGAGCCGAATCGCGTTTTGCCACGGCGACCTGGAACATGGACCACACCCTCCCGTTCGAATTCATCGCCGCCTACGTCGAGCAGGACCTGGACGAATTGGTTCGCCGGGAGAGACGTGCGCGTGCTGATCGCCTAGCCGCAACAAGCCGGATGCGCCGGAAACTGGCGAGCGATCCGGAGAATCTCGACCGCTTTGACCGATCTCTTGCTGAGGCCAAGATCAGCGTCCGCTTCCTGGAAGATCACAACTACTACATGGAGCAGCGCACGATTGGCACCATGCGCGAATCCATCTTCGCCGTCGGTCAGGAGCTCGTGAGCAGAGGTCAGATCGACCACGCGGATGATGTGTTCCACTTCTCGATCGACGAGCTGAAGGAAATCGCGCGAGAACAAACGCGGCATGATCTTCGCGATCGCGTGCGTGTACGAGCGGGCGAAATGGCGCGGCGCCGGCGCATGAAACCGCCGACGACGCTGGGAACGAAACCAGAGCCGACGGACTCGGATGGCGAACAAGAGAAGCCTAGCGGTTTGGACGGCGAAGTCATCCGGGGGGCCAGCGCCTCGAGCGGCCGTGCGACCGGAAGAGCCGTTATCGCTCTTCCCGACAGGGAGCGCCCCCGTATACGCCCCGGTGACATTCTGGTCGCTCCCAACGTCGGCCCCGACTGGACACCCGCCTTTGCGATCATCGGCGGACTCGTCCTCGATTCCGGCTCGCTCTCCCAACACGCAGCCCTCGTCGCCCGCGAATACCGCATCCCTTCGGTCTTGCAGACGAAGGAGGCATCCCGGGTGGTCAGAGATGGTCAGACCATAACCGTCGATGGCGACGCCGGCGTCGTCGAGCTAGGCATCTGACCCTTCACTCACACCCCGCGAGCAAGGGCGGCGTCATTCAGCGCAACAGTCCGGGCTCATGACGGAGCCCATTCCCTCGCACGACGAGGAGAGGTCCCATGGTTGACAAGATCCACAAGATAGCCATCGTCACCGACGACATTGAGGGAGCGGTGCGGTTCTACACCCAGAAACTGGGCTTGACGGAGGTAGAGCGCTTCGAGAACGAGGACGACGAGGACTACGTCTTCTTGGACGCCGGAGGCATCCTGCTGGAGCTGATGCCGCAGAAATCCGCCGAGCACCCCCCCGGCTTCCACCACATCTCCTTCGATGTCGACAGCGTCGACGAGAGCGCCCAGGAACTGACCGGCAAAGGGGTGACAATCACCAAGGAACCCTTTGATGTCGGAGGGGGCACCGGCATCCGTCTGGGCTTTTTCGAGGGACCGAATCAGCTGAGCCTGCAACTTTTCCACCGGGAGAAATGAGAGCCATGCGCGTAGCGCGAGCCAACCGCGAGGGTATGCAGAAGTTGACCGGCGTCCACGGCGGCGCTGGCGCCATCCTCTTCAACAGTCTATGGGACCGCGCCGACTTCGAGACGCCCTTCGCTTTCGTCCATTGCGCCATCCTCTTGCCGGGTGGGGGCATCGGCTACCATCGGCATGACGACAGCGAGGAAATCTTCATCACCGTCGACAACGCCTCGCAGTTCACCCACAACGGGCGCACGGCCATCATCGAAGGCGGGGCGACCGTCCCTCTACGCTCGGGCGAGATCCACGCCATCTACAACCACACCGACCAGGAGACGCGGTGGTTCAACGTCCACTGCGCGGTACCCGATGGCAATCCCAGGTCGACCGACCTGGGCGATGACCGGGTCGACGCCGGATTGGAGTCAACCGACCGTCTGCCGGTGGGGCGGCTGGACCGCAGTGCCCTCAAGTACGCCCCCAACGCGCACGGCGGTAAAGGCGAGGTCGGTGGTCGCATGATCTGGCAGCCGGAAGATTTCCGCAGCAACTTCCACTGTCTGGTCCACTGTCTACTGCCCCCGGACACCTCCTTTGGCTATCACCGCCACGACGGCGTCGAGGAGTGCTACATCATCATCGAGGGCAGCGGCCGGATGACGGTGGACGACGAGACCCAGGAAGTCCAGCAATGGGATGCCATTCCCAGCCGGCTGCGGGGCAGCCACGGACTCTACAACCACACGCAAGAGGATCTCGAAGTACTGGTCGTCGCCGTTTGCGCCGAGAAGGGGAAATTCGACTCAACGGACTTGGGTGACGACTTGAGTCGACGATAAGCCGGCAGACCTGAAGCCGCAGCAAGCGCCGACCGGGAGACGACCGGCCAGGTCCGCGGCCACTCTACCCCAAGGCCTGACACGGAGGCGAATTCGTCGCAATCCGGAGTAGAGTATCAAGAGAGGAACCCATGCGGATAACCCACATAGACAGATGGCAGGTCGTGGTGCCGATCGACGCGGATGCCCTCAACTCGCCCGAGTTCGACCCCCTCGATGAGGATCTGGCCTACTTCTGGAAAACGCCCAAGCACATCATTCGCATCCATACCGACGACTCCGGCATCGTCGGTATCGGCGAGACCCCCCGCGGCTGCCCCGACGCCCAGATGGAGCGGGCCATCGAGACCATCACCGGCATGGAGGTGGACGAGATCGACCTGCACGCCCTGCCGGTCCCCGCGGGAGCCGCCTATGGGGCTGTCGAAATGGCCCTCTTCGATGTCGTCGGCAAGCTGCTGGGGGTGACCGCGGCACGCCTGCTCGGGGCCCAGGTGCGCGATCGGGTCGCGGTCGATTACTGGACGGCGCGACGCACCCCGGAGGATCTGGCGCGCAAGGCCAGACAGGGGAAGGAACTGGGCTTCCACAGCATCAAGATCAAGTGCGCTCTCGAGGACCCCAATGTCGAGCGCCTGCAGGCGGTGGTCGACGCCGTCGGCCCCGACTTCAAGGTCACCATCGATCCCAACTGCCGCTTCCATCTGCCCTGCCACGCCATCGCCCTCGCCGATGCTCTCGGCGACCTGAGGCAGTCGGTGGCGGTTTTCGAGGACCCGGTACCCAAGGGCAATCTGGACTGGTACGTGCTGCTGCGGCAGCAGTTGCAGGTGCCCATCGCCCTGCATCTGGGCAGTGGCCGCGCCGTATTCGACGCGGTTCGTCGCGGCGCCGTCGACATGCTCAACATCAGCCCCTACAGCATGGTCGAATTCGTACGCCAGTGTTACATCGCCGAGCAGGCCGGCGTCCCGGTCTGGCACGGCAGCGGCGTCGACCTCGGCATCCTCGACATGAGCTACGTACACGCCTGTGCAGCGGCGCCGGCGGCGACGCTGCCCTCCGACATCGTCGGCAACTTCGTCCGCGACGATGACCTGATCGTCGACCCCATCGTCATCCGCGACGGTTGCGCCGAGGTGCCCGACAAGCCCGGCCTCGGCATCGAGTTGGACGAGGCGGCGGTGGCCGAGTACGAAGTCTCGAGAGACTGACTGACTCCTACACCAACCTAAACTACCTGAGGAGAGTAACAGCTATGAGTGAATCACACGCCAACACCTCGCGTTCGATCACGGAGGAAACGGTGGAAATGTCCACCGACGAGAAGTACCTCTTCGACCTGGTCGGATTCNTGATNGTGCGGNATGTCCTGAGCGAGGAGCACCTGGAGGTGGCCAACGCCGCCATCGACGCTTCGGAGCTCACGCAGAGCGCGGAGTATTTCGGCGACTCCGTTGCCCTGAAGGGCCAGAACAGCTCGACGCGCCTCGGCTCCAATGGGAACCTGTTGGAATTGCCCAAACCGTTCTCCGATCCGTTCAGGGAGATGCTGGCGCACCCTAAAACGATCCCCCACCTCAACACCATCCTCGGGGAAGGCTGGCGGCTCGACCACGGCCCCGGTCTGATCGCCATGGACAAGGGATGCTCCGGCGGCATGCTTCACGGCAACTTCGACAACGCGCCGTATTTCTACCGCGAGGGGAAGATCTTCACCGGCCTTTGCGTCATCGAATACCTGCTCGCCGACGAGGGCCCGGGCGACGGCGGTGTAAGCGTGGTCCCGGGGAGCCACAAGGCCAACCTGGCGTGCCCGCACAACATGCTCAAGTGGGAGCAGTATCGGGAATATGTGACGGAGATAAATGCCAAGGCCGGCGATGCCGTCATTTTCACCGAGGCCTGCACCCACGGCACCCTCCCGTGGACGGCCGACCACCAGCGCCGCGCCATCCTCTACAAGTACAACGCCGGCCACATGTCATGGGGCGGTGGCGGTTTGAGCAGCCCGACTCCCGCTTATTGGGACGAGCTCACAGCGCCCCAGCAGGCGTCCCTGCTGCTCCCCTCGCACCACTCGCGCCGGCCCAAGGCCACCAACGGCTACAAAGGTCTGGCTGAGATCGGGAATTCTGCGTGAGCGCACCCTCACCCGGATCCGGGCTGGGATCCCGGCGGGTGACACCCTCCTCTAGGGAGATGGGGGATGAGTAGGTGAAGCCGTCGAAGTGCGGGAATGGATTCGGCAGCTGCAAGGGTGAGCGGAAGCCCTCACATTTCGGACATCGGGCTATCCCTGACCTCGAATCCTGTTCCACCTTTGGATCGACGCCGCGTCGGGACAGGCGCCCTGGCCTCACGAGCCCGGCCAGGGCTCGTCATTTCTGACATACAGCCCACCGTCGAAACTGGAAAACAGATGGGCTACCAGCGGGTGGAAGACCTGCTCTCCCGAGTCGTCCTCGTCCAGGCTCGTCTGGGCAGCGTAGGTGACCTGGTGCGAACCGTGCACCAGCACGTGGTACCAGGGCTGGGAGCGTTCGGGCTGAGTGCTGTTACCGAGATACCAGTCATCCTCGGCCTGACAGGTCAGGTCAAAGGCCACCACCACGCCGCGATAGTCGTAGCGCCGATGCCGCACCAGCTGGCCCGGCGTGAACAGGGCCTCTGTTGTGACGGTCTCTACGGATTCGCTGACCGGAAGTTCCTCCTTGTGAGCCGCCAGCAATTCCCGGATAAGCTGCATCTGGGCCTCGTCGGGTGGCTCCGTCAGCTGGGTCAGAGCCTGCTCCAGTGTCGGACCGAAAGAACTCAGGGCCTTGGCAACCGCTCTCCGCACGCCCTCCGAATCGTCGTCAATCAGTTTCAGTAGATGCGGCAACTGCTCTGGATCGGGCATATTGTTGGTCTCCTGTGGCGTATGCCGGAGTGCTGGCACCAGCGTTTGATGCGCCAGGGGCTCAGTGGTCCCAGCGCTGGGGATTGATGCCGGGTGCCTCTGACTTCATGCCCCGGGGCTTGTGCGGCTGATCCCAGGCTTCGCCGGTAGTATTGGGGCTGCGCAGAAACCGTCTGGTCTCCTGTGGCGCAGCCGCCACCAGTTCCGGGCCCCACTCCTCCATGGTTCTGATAGGTCCCGCCCAATCGGGGCGGTAGCCCAACTGGATGAGGGATCGGGGCGAAGGATGTCTGTTGGGATGGGTGCCGTGAAACAGGCTCACTGGAATGACGACCGCGGACCCGGCACGGGGGCATAGGGTGATCTCACCGGGATGCGAGGTGTAGCGCACATAGGGATTGGCCTCAGCATGAAAAGACAGATGCGAGCGCGGCAAGAGGCGGAATGGCGCCCGTTCGGGAGGCAGGTCGTCCAGATAGTAAAGCACCCGCAACAGGCGAGGAGAGCTGCCCTCGTAGCCGAAGATCGACGAGCCAAAGGGCTGGCCATCTGTGTGCAGGGAGATCTCCGGTGAGCCGGACAGAGTACGGGTAAACAGCCCGCGGGTGAATATGATGTCCGGCCCCATGACCTGCTCGAGAAAGTCGATCATGGGCGGGTGGGCAATCAGTTCGGCCACGGCGCGGCTCTGCCACTGGGGCTCGCGGTGATAGGTCTGAGCCTCGCTGTAATCCTTGTGCTCCATGGGCGCGTCGGCCAACTCCTCCCTCAGACGGTCGATCTGACCGGCATCGAGCATGTCGGCCAGGACCACGTAGCCCTCCACTTCCAGATGGTGGATGCGCTGTCCCAGTGTGAAGGACTCGAAAGCGGTCTCGTCGATGTTCATCTGCCCGAGCTCAATCTCGGGATCTGCGTGCACTCGAACGTCGTTCTGCATCTTCACCTCTCTTGATGACGCCNCTTAATTCACCTCACTTACTTCACTTCACCTACAGGCGGCGCGTCTCGGCCCAGAACTCGGCGTCGACCGCGATGCCTTCGGCCATGTTCAGGCGCCTGGTCTCGGCCGAGCGCTGGCCGGGGTAGGTGACGCGCTCTCCCTCCAGAGGCGTCGCTGAGCCGAAATCGGCGAGCACCGCGGCGACGATCTCCGCCGCTGAGTCTCCGTCGTCGATGGCTGCCAGGTCGAACGCCAGAAAGACCTGCGCACAGCCGACCCCGATGGCGGCACCATCCAAAGCGATCTGCCAGGTCGCCAGACCGCCGGAAAGCAGCGTGGCCAGCAGATCGAGACACAGCGCCAGGCCGCTGCCCTTCCAGTGGCCGATCGGCAGAGGGCGGCCGGAGCGCCGCACGGCACCCGGGTCGGTGCTCAGACGCCCCTCCTCGTCGTATCCCCCAGGTACGGGAAAGGAGTCGCCGCTGCGCCGCAGCAGATCGGTGCGGCCGCCGGAGAACTGGCTCAAGGCCATGTCGAGCAGGACGGTGTCGCCATCGGGTACGGGCACCGCCATACACAGAGGGTTGTTGCCGATTCGTTTCTCGGCCGAGCCGTGCGGTGGCATCAGGCGCGTGGTGTTGGTCCAGCACACAGCCAGGCACCCCGCGGCCGCCGCCTGCAGTCCATAGGTCGCTGCCCGCATCCAGTGATTGGCGTTGCGCAGGGCGACACAGCCGATCGTCGACTCGCGCGCCAACTCGACGGCGCGGGTCATGGCGGCTGTGGCGGTGAGGACCCCCGGGCCCCGATGAGCGTCCCACTGCTCGAGCGTGCCAAAGGAGCCGACGCACTCGGCCTCCGCCGATGGATCGACGCGCCCTGAATCGATGTCCCGCACAAACCCCGGGAAGCGATTGAGACCGTGCGAGGGAACGCCGTCGCAGGTGTTGTCGGCAAAGACGCGCGCTGCGAGTCGAGCGCGCTGCGGTGCGAAACCGCGCGCCTCGAGGACGCGGGAGCATTCAGCAACGAGCTCCGCATAGGGTACTCTGTCCATTTTCGTCTCGGCTCCGGGTACGGAGGCGCCACCAGCCGCAGTAGTGGCGGAGCGCATTCTCCTCAGCCGGTTTGCTCCTCCGGGAAGGGGGCGCGGAGGTCGTAGCGGCCTTCCTCCAGAACCGGCAGGCTGCCGTCGGCGATCATCATGTCCAGCGGCGACTCTCGCGTCTCCAGCGGCAGCTTGACCACGTCTTTGATCCGCAGCGACTCGAAGATGGCCAGCATGATCTCCAGGGTGTACCGCGCCTGGTGGCCGGTGCTGCGGTGTCCGGGAACCTTGCCCTCCATCCAGTCCAGCAATTCATCAAACTGGTTGGTCTCCACCGGTGGAGGATCGATCTCCCGCCAGCCAGTTTCGCCGTCCTGCTGCAGCAGTACGACGCCCTCGGGGCCGCCCTTGATCTTCCCAGCGCTCCCGGTGATGTCGGGCATGTGGATGCGCGGATCGGGCAGATCGCCCTCGTAGACGCCGCGGCAACCGCCCTCGAAGCAGACCAGACCCATGCACAGATCCTCACAGGCGCTACGGCGCTCCCAGCGGTCGGTGGTGCGTTTCGTCTGGCCGATAACCCACAGGGTCTCGGGATCGGAGAGGGTGTAGCGCCAAGTGTCGATGGCGTGGGTGGCGGTGTTGAGCAGACCGGCGTTGGGCTTGGCGATGTGGTAGACCATCAGGGGCTGGCCGACGGCCCCGTCGGCGACCAGGCGGCGCATCTCGGTCAGTTGCGGCGAGAACCGCTTGTGGTGGCCGATGACCAGCTTGACGTCGTTTTCGTCGCAGACGGCAATCATATCGTTGGCTGGACCCATTGCGGCCTCCAGAGGCTTCTCGCCAATGATCGCCTTGACGCCGGATCGGGCAGCGGCGATGGTGATTTCACCGCGGATCCCCTGCCACGTAGGCACGCTGACAATGTCGAGCTCCTCTTTCTCCAGCAGCTCGCGGTAGTCGGTGTAGATAGCGGGCACGGAATACTTCTCGGCGAGGTTCTGTGCGGCCTCTCTGCTGACGTCGGCTAGGGCGACCACTTCGGTGCGGGAATTGTTGGTCCACGAATCGGTGTGGACACCACCCATACCGCCGCAGCCGATGACGCCAACGCGATAGGTAGCTGCCATGGTATAACATCCTTTGACAGGAAGGCACCTCTGAGGATCGTTGATGCTGACAGATAAAGCGACCTTGTCGATGGTGGGTCAAGCGCCGGGAAGGCTCGCTCGGCCTCTGTGAAACCAGAACACCGCTAGGATGGCCAGGCCCACACCCAGATCCGCCAGGATGACATGGAAAGCCGCCGTCGGCCCTGACGACTCGAATAGTTGTCCGACGATCCAGGGAATCGACATGCCGCCCGTACTGGATCCGACAAAGAGCCATCCGGTGGCTTTTCCAGTAATGGGCATGTGCTCCCCGGCCAGCGCCAGGATCGTGGCAAACATGGGCGCCACCGTCAAGCCGGCGATGATCGTCCCCACCCAGAGAGCCGCGGAAAGGTCGGGACTCCACAGTGGGATGGCAGACCCGCAGGCGCAGGCGACGAAACAGACAAGCAGGATCGACGCCGGGCGCAGCCGGGCAGCCACAGGGATGCCGAGCAGGCGGCCGAAAGTGAAGGCGCCCCAGAAGGCGGACGTCAGCACCGCGGCGCCGGCCTCGTCTGCCAGTCCCTGCCGTAGCGCGTAGGTGAAGATCCAGTCCCCGAATCCGACCTCCGCGCCCACTGCCGCGAACAGCAGGCCGGCGATCAGTACGATGGTAACCCGGTGCTCACCCGTGTTGCGGCCTGCTTGCCTCGCATGGGTGGCTATCGGCGGACTGGGCTGAACGACGATGGAGAGTATGGCCGGAATCAGGAGCGCGCTGAGGATCCAGTAGGCATAGGCGATCGATCCCCCCTCCGCCAGCACCGCGCCGACGATGAGGGGAGCCAGCAAGGCGCCTATCCCGAAGAACAGGTGCAGCCCGTTCATCCATGGGCCCAGCCCTGTTGGGAACAGCCACGCGAGCAGGGCGTTGCCCCCGACATCGAGGACGCCTTCCAGCGCCCCTAGGACTGCGAACACGAGGCACAGACTGATGAGGGAAGAGCACAGAGGGACCAACGCCATGCACACCGCCATCCCCGTCAGCATCAGTGCCATCAGCGGGTGTCCGGGAAGGCGGTCGAAGCCTCGACCGCCGATCAGGGCACCGGCCAGATACCCCGTGGACCTCGCCACGAAGATGGTGCTCAGGGAGCTGAGGGACGCGCCGATCGCGTCCGCCAGACCGGGGAGGGTTGGCCCCAGTGAAGCCAGGGCCAGTCCGAGACCGACGAAAGCGCCGTAGTAGGCGAGGGTCTTGGTGAGTCGACCTGGGTCGGGCGTGCCCGGCGATAGCTTCACGTGGCCCCTGACAAGACAAACGGAGCTGCAATAAACAATTGCAGCTCCGTTCTACCGTCGTAGAATGATGTCTTACTTCACTTGACCAACCACCTACTCTACCAGTTCCAGCACGAAATAATAGCCGGGATTCCAGGCCTGGCAGATCAGGTAAAGATCGCCGCCATACTCGTACCAGATGGTATTGTGAATATGATCTGCCAGTTCGATTCCGAGGTCTTCCTTCGGGCGGATCGTCGACACCACCTCGTAGGTCGCCGCATCCAGGATGTAAATCGGGGCGGCGCGGCCCTCCTGCGGATCGTCCAGACTGCCGACCAGAGCGTACGAGCGCCCGTTGCGCTCCAGGAAGTCGATACCGCACGGCTTTGACCCGGCTGGTATACCGAACGCCTCGGTAAACTGGCCGTCGAAGGTGAAATGCTCGAACCGCGCGTGCAGCCTGTCGGAGATGGACAGATGATTTCCGTCCGGGGCGGGGTTCAGGCCGTGTGCGGTCCCGAACAGCCCGGGCGCCTCCGGATCGTCGGTCTTGCCGGCGAAGATATCGGTCCATTCCCGAGACCTCAGATCGACCTTGGTGATGTAGTTGGAACCGTATCCGTCCGCTACGTACAACTGGTCATTTACGATCGCCGTATCGGTGGGCTTGTAGGGAGCGTCCCGGTCCCGATACTCGTCGAACTCCGGCCTCGAAAGAGTGAAATCCACCTTGCCGTCCAGGCTCAGGACGACGACGATCTCATCTCCGTTCGCCGGCATGACCAGGCGTCGCTTGCCGTCAAATGTGCAAAATTTGGTGCTGTGAAAATTGATCGGCTTCAAATCCGAAGACAATTCGATGACGTCTTGCGTGTTGAGATCCGGACTGATGCGCATCAAGCCGCACCCTGGCATACCGTAGTAGATATGGCCGTCGGCTTCCTCCCTATCCACCGCAAAACCGCCATGCAGGGCCACCTCACAGGAGACGGCACTGTCGGGCAGGGCGTGCAGATCTTCACGATGTGCAAACGCGAAAGGTGACTGTCCACTTGTATTGTTCGACATCAACTACTCCTCTCCATCCATTTCCTCTTCCCTAAGGCATCGCCAGTGAGCCGGGATGCATCGGCGGAC
>PBRM01000022.1 GCA_002725915.1 Gemmatimonadota bacterium | reverse complement strand
CGAGGGGCGTGCCACCACCCTCTTTGGGACTCGAATCCCGAACGTCCTGATTGCAAATCAATCGAATAACAGAGTACAGAGGACGGTACGAACGACCAAACGCGTCGAGGCCCTGCTGCGCGAAATCATGGAGAATGGGTTGGTCTTCGACGTCCGTACCGATACCAACGACAACCGAGGCGGCAAAGGCACTCTTAATTTCAGCCGGGCTTCTCAGCCGTCCGCCAGGGCATGGCGCTGGGTCCGGTCGGACGGGGGCCCGAGGGGCGTATAGGCATCTTCTCATAGGAGCGGTAGCACACGTCCAGGTGCGGAGTTTCTACCCGCACATGTCCGCGATAGCGCGATTCCATCAGCGCGTCCAGTGCCCCGCTTATCAGCAAGGTACGCTCCACCGGATACTGGGGCCTGCCGGTGAGGAACATCTCCTGGATGTTGAGGCCCATGTAGACAAAGTGCGGATGCGGATCGCCGTACAGGAAGACCTCCATTCCCTGCACCTCGCCGCCACTTCTACCGGCGTAACCCCAGCCGCGCAGGTGCCCGTTTAGGATCAGACTCGCGGCCCGCAGCCCGTCGGCATATTCGAGGAGAAACAGGGCGGGATTCTCGCAGTTGTCCTCCATGCGCCCCGGTGTTCTCGACTCGATGTGCTCCTCGGCAGCAGCGGCTAGCTCTGGCGACCACACTCCCCGCTTCCCCACCTCCCATACCTCTTTCCCTTCCAGGCAATGAACCGCGACGATGCCCGTCTCTCCGTTTTGTCTCCGTTCGACCATGCACTGCAGCAGTTCCAGGGCGTGGAACCCGTAGGCATCCAGCCCTCCATAGGCCACGGACAGTGCCTCCTCTAACGGGGTTTCGAGTTCGTATTCTAACCAGGGATTGCGATAGGCCACCGGCAGAGACGATCCGGCCATGAACGGCACCTTCAGTTCCCGGGCGCGGTCGTACATCCACCTGGCCTGTTCCCAGCTGTAAGAAAGATGTTTGTCGTTGAAAACCGGCACTGAATGACCCGAGGTGGAAAAGAGCCCACAAACCTGCTCGAAGAAGGAGCGTCGCGGGTAGAGCTTCTGTTCCTTTTCGTTCGATCCGTAGTCGCCGTGTTCGCCGATGATGAGCACCCCGTCTACCGATAGTTCTCCGCCCCCCAGGGTGAGTGCTTTGACGATGCTCGGGTAGATGGGGATGCCGTTTTCCCGGGCAAACGGGACGCAGACGTCTTCTTCGTGGATCTGATCCAGATAGATGGATGCCAGGTCCACCTGCGGCTCCAGCATGCCGTTGTCTGTGGGAAACCCCTTGATCAACTTGGGGAGGATCACCTCGGCATGGGATCGGGTGAAACAGGTGGTGAGTATCGCAGCAATCTTCTTGCGGGGCGGTAGTAGGGACGTCCAGCTCACCGCCCTTACTTGGGATTAGGCGGGGTCAGATGTGAAGCATGCCAGTGGGCGACCTTCCATTGACCTTTCTGTTTAACAAAGACGACAGAGACGCGTATTGTCATGTTGATAGGGGTTCCACCTGGGGGGGTAACTTGTCTTACTTGGTATCCCCTCAGGATCCCGGTGTCTCCATAAACTCTGACATCGTTATGGATCAATTGCACCTTGAACTTCAGACCCGCTGCAAACGCCGCTCGGGCATCGTCAAAACCCATTGGGGAAAGTAGGCCGCCGTCAATATCAAAATTGTCGACCTTGGGCAAAAAGTGTTTTTGGGCGGTATCGACATCACCGCTAGTCCATGCGGTCTTGATGGCGTCCATCGTGGCCAAGACGTCTTCCCTGTCACCGGCTGTGACCTCGTCACAAACCAACAACAAAACGAAAATTGAAGGGAGAATCTGCCACCTACGCATGAGATGACCTCCTGCCAAAGGTTAGAAGAGAATGCCGACCTCGCACGCCGCGAAGCCGACTGTGGGGCGATCATTGTAAGAAAACGAACATCCCGGCGCAAGCGAAAAGCCCCCGTGAGTCAGCCGCACGTCAGGGTGAACCGCAGGCGCAGTGAGGATGGTCCAGCTCACCTGAATTTGAGCAGGGGCTCGAGCGTCTGTTGCGAGGACAGACCTTCGGGTTCCTTGACCCGGATCGATCCATTTTTTATATATCTCGCGTGAAAGGCTTTGAGGAAGCCTCCTAGTCCGCGAAAGGGCCCACCTCTCCTGCAAAGAGTTGCGCATAGCACTCTTTCCCGCCTGAAAGCACGCGGACCCAGGCGCCACGGAGGAGTGTCAGTATGCCTGCTCGAACCCTGCCGCCCAGTCCCAGCCTCGCCCAACTCAAGAAGCAGGCCAAGACGCTGCTGGAGGCGCATCGCGCCGGCAGCGCCGAGGCCGTGTCCCGTCTAAGAGCGTCGGTAGCCAGACTGGCAGACGCCTCCGACGCCGAGATCGAGAACACCAGGTTTGCCCTGCACGACGCCCGGTTTGCGATTGCGCGCGAATACGGCTTCGACCACTGGCAGGCTTTGGAAGCGCATGTCTCGGGGACGAGCGCCGAGACCCCAACCGGCATCGAAGCCTATTTCCAGGCGGTTCGCGCCAACGATCTCGATCGGGTGCAGGAGATCCTGGAAGTGGAGCCCGCCTTAGTACACCAACGGGTCGCCGATCTGTCCGCCGAGCCCTGGGCACCGGCCGATCCCGGAGACCGCCAGAGCAACACCGCCCTCCACTGGGCCGCGGTTCGGGGTTGGCGGAAAGCGGCGCTCGCGCCTCTTGCACAGATACTCATCGATTACGGCGCCGACGTCGACGCCATGGGGTACAACGGCAACAAGGGCGTGGCGCCGACCGTGGTCCTGGCCGCGTGGGAGGGAGACTTTGACGTCCTGCGGGTGCTGCTGGAAAGCGGCGCCGACCCCAACCGGCCAGCTTCGGCGGAGTCGGCGCTCTACTGCGCCATCGAGCACACCGACCTGGACGCGCCCGACCCCAACAAAGTAAGTCTGCTCCTCGAGCACGGCGCCGAGCACGATGTATTCACCGCGGCGATGACGGGCCAAACCGATCTGGTCGACGAGCTGCTGGACGATTACGAGCCGCTGATCGAGCGCCGCAGCCTCAAGCGAGGCCGCACGCCGCTGGAGGAGGCGGTCAACTACGGGCGCTGGGAAACGGCGGAACGACTCGTCGAGCGGGGAGCCGTGATCTCCATCCAGGCAGCGGCGGCGATGGGACGGACGGATCTCATGACCGGGATGCTGGACGACGACCTCGGTCAGCTGGAAGCGCGGGACGACACCCTGGAAACTCCCCTGCTCATGGCCGCTCGACATGGGCGAGTAGCTGTGATAGAGCTGCTGCTGAAGCGAGGCGCCGATCCCAACACGGCGAATCGATGGGCTGTCAGCGCCCTGCGGGAGGCGATAGCAAGCCGGAGTACGCGGGCGGTCGAGTTGCTGCTGGCCGCGGGCGCGAGTCAGGTGAATATCGACGCCAGAGGAAAAAGCGCCCGCGAACTCGTCCAGGCTGAGGATGGGCCGCTGATCGACTTGCTGGACAGGTACGAGCGAGGCGATCGATGATGCACAGACACCACTCCTGCTGCCGAGTGCTTCGGCAGGGCCGACTCTGACAGGCACCTCTATTTCAAAGGATTTCCTCTGTGCCAAATACGTCCAAATGCCCCAACATCCTCTTCTTCTTTCCGGACCAGCTTCGCTTCGACTGGCTCAGCGGCCAGCCGCAGCTTCCTGTCCGGACCCCGAACCTCGACCGGCTGCGCAGAACGGGCATGGATTTCACACACACCATTGCTGCCTCTCCGGTTTGCGCACCCAGCCGGGCCACGGTGGCGCTCGGTCTGGAATACGACAGCTGTCCGGTAAAAGGGAACGGAGACAACCTGCGGCTCGACTCCGTCACTTTCTACAGACGCCTCCGAGATTCGGGATATCACGTGATGGGCTGTGGGAAATTCGACCTCAACAAAGGCGCGTGCACATCGAAACAGCCGGCGTGGGGACTCGACGGCAAGCGATTTCTGAAGGAGTGGGGTTTCTCGAACGGCATCAACAACGAAGGCAAGCTCGACGGCAAGAACAGTGGCCAGGTTAAGCCACAGGGCCCCTACATGCAGTTTCTCGAAGACCGGGGCCTGCGGCTGGTTCACCTCGATGACTTTTCAAAACGAAAACACACAGCCGCTTTTCCCACACCCCTGCCAGATGACGCCTACTGCGACAACTGGATTGCACAAAACGGCCTGGATCTGATCGACGCGGCGCCCGATGGCGGGCCCTGGTTTCTCCAGGTCAACTTCAACGGTCCGCACAGCCCGTGGGATGTCACCCAAAGCATGGTCGACCTGTACGATGCGGACGACATGCCTGCTCCCTACGGTGCGGGTAAACTGCCGTCCGAAGAATATCTTGGCGTGCGCCGCAATTACTCCGCCATGGTCGAAAACATCGACCGCTGGGTTGGGGAATACGTGGACCTGCTGGAGAAGCGGGGCGAGCTGGGAAACACGCTCATCGTCTTTTCCTCCGATCACGGCGAAATGCTTGGAGACCGCGACGAGTGGGGAAAGGGCAAGCCCTGGCACCCCTCGGTCGGCGTGCCGCTCATTGTCGCCGGACCGGGTGTTCAGCAGAATGTCGCCTGTGATCTGCCCACGACCATTCTGGACTTCGCAGCCACCTTCCTGGATTTCGCCGGTCTGGACACACCAGCCGACATGGACAGCCGTTCCCTGAAAGCGATCCTGGAAGGACGCTCCGACCGCCACAGAGACATCGTCATCTCGGGATTGAATGACTGGCGCCTGGCCTACGATGGCCGCTACAAGCTGATTCACTCCAAAACCCTTGGCATCCTCTTCTTCGACCTCGAGAGGGACCCGCAGGAGACCTCCAACCTGAGAGATGACTCCGCCCACGCCGGCCGAATCTGCGATCTGGGCGCCTGCCTGCCGGACGCCTTCTTATGATCTCGAACCTAGCGCGCCCACACCTTGCCGGAGTGTGCATCATGCTGGCCGCCCTGCTTGTCGCGTCGGGATGCTCGTCGCCCGCCCACCGGATCAAAGTCATCGGCTACATGCCGGTCTGGAAGAATTTGAGAAGCACGGTAGACGGCACTGACCTGGGCAAGCTGACCCACATCAACGTCGCCTTTCTCAACCCGGATACGTCCGGCGCCTTCGCCGATGCGGACGGACCGTTGTGCATGCGCGGCGCTAGTGGCGAGGATATCCGCTATCTGATCGATAAGGCGCACCGCGCCCGGGTCAGAGTTCTGATCTCGCTGGGAGGTGGCGTAATCCCGGCGTGTTCAGGAGACTGGGAAGCGCTGCTGCAGCCGGACAGGCGGGAGTATCTGGTGGACAACCTGCTGCAGTTCGCCACCGATTTTCAGCTGGACGGCATCGACGTCGACCTGGAGGGCGCGCTGCTGACGGCTATCGACGCAGCGGGCAACTACATCCCCTTTGTCCAGACCCTGGCCGCCCAGTTGGGGCCGGCGGGGAAGCTGCTGACCTGCGCCACGGCATCCTATGAAGGCGGCATGATCCCCGNCGAGTCGATNCCCTTCTTCGACTTCGTCAATGTCATGTCCTATGACGCCATCGGCCCCAGTTGGGGAGTGGCGGGCTCTGAGCATGCGACCTACGATCAATCGCTGGCTCACATCGCCACCTGGAGGGAGCGGGGCCTGACTGCGGACAAGCTGGTGTTGGGGGTGCCGTTCTATGGATACGGATTCGGCGAGCCATACCGCAGGGCCTATAGTTACGGCGAGATTCTAGCGGCTATGGGCGCGGTGGCGGCGGATGGAGATCTGATCGGCATCGCCGCGGCCGGCGGCGACTACATAACCTACAACGGCGAGGCGACCATCCGCCGAAAAACACGTCTGGCCCTGCAGCAGGGGTCAGGAGTGATGATCTGGGAGATGTCACAGGATGCGCCCGCCCCCCACGACCTGCTGAGCGCCATTCACGACGTGATCGGCGCGGTTCCACACAAATGAAACAGACACAGATGCCGAGAGGCGGGCAGCGCACTGATATCCGGCACAGCGAAGAACGGCACGCTTGAGTATCGCCTTCTCAAGGGCGCTAAAACGTCGCTAAATTTGCATGGGCCCGCGCCGGTCTGGTCTCCGCACCAATGACGCCGCCCTCTGACCGGTGAGGTGGTAGATTTTCAGTCGATCAGCTCGGACCTACCAATCCACCACAGAGCCATCATCGGAGTCGAACTTGACGGCATAAGAGTGGGGTTCGCCAACCAGGCCCATGAGTTTGTCTTCATCGATGGTGACTCCGAGGCCAGGCCCGGTCGGCAGCGGACGGTGGCCCTGGGTGACCGGCGGCAGGGGGTTGGCGAGAAGTTCCATGTATTCGTTGTCGCCCCGCTCCTGAGCGAGGAAATTGGGAATGAAACCCGCAACCTGCAGACTCGCCGCCAGCGACAGCGGGCCTTGCGGATTGTGCGGAGCCAGAGGCGTGTAGTACGCCTCGGCCATGCCGGCGATGATCTTCAGCTCGGTGATGCCGCCAGCATAGCAGACATCCGGCTGGAGAATGACGGCGGCCCGTTTTTCGAGGATTTCCCTAAAGCCCCACTTGGTGAAGATCCGTTCGCCGGTGGCGATGGGGATATGGGTCTTTCGGGCGAGTTCGGCCATAACGTCCACGTTGAGCGCCTGCACGATTTCTTCGTAGAACCAGGGCTGATACGGTTCGAGCGCCTTCATGAGCAGGAGAGCGGTCGGGGGTTGAACGGCGCCGTGAAAATCGACGCCGATGTCGACGTCGGGACCGTGTTTGTCGCGGAGCGCCTTGAAACGTTCGGCGACCTCATCGACGTATTTCGGGCCTTCGACGTATTTGAAGGCCTGGCGCGAAGATTGCGGGCCGACCTTCATGGCGTTGACGCCGGTTTTGTCGCTGACCTCGCCGTAGACGCGCACCCGGTCGCGAGTGGGGCCACCCAGAAGCCTGTACGCGGGCACCCCATGGCATTTCCCCGCGATATCCCATAGGGCCATATCGATACCGGAGGAGATGGCGGTCTTGATCGGGCCGCCGCGATAGAAGGCGCCGCGGTGGATGGCTTGCCAGTGATGGGTGACCGGGCGGGGATCCTTGCCCACCAGATAATCGGCGACTTCGAGGGCTCCGGCGGCGCATGCCTTGGCGTCGTCCTTGAGCATTTCGCCCCAGCCGGTGATTCCCGCATCGGTCGAGATCTTGACGAAGACCCAGGAGTTTTCGAGAACAAAAGTCTCGATCTGGGTGACTTTGATCTTATCGTTAGGGCCGATGGGCGCTTGTGTGTTGGGCATAGACCACTCCTATGGATAAGAATCGCTTGCTGTTTGGAAGGTTCCTCGGGCCAGAGACGACGAGGATCGGATTCAGGAGTTATATTTAACGATCTCTTCGGGGGCATGGTCAAGCGGTGCGCACTTCTTGGCCCCCTTGGAACGGGAGCCCGGCGCAGCCTCACGGAGATCGCAGGGGAGTATTCGGGAGCTTCCTGGAGGAAAGCCCATGGCAAGCATGACCATCCGCAACCTGGATGAAAGCCTCAAGAAGGCTGCGTGTTCGCGCTGCAGAGCTGAAGGAGAGTCACGTTGAGGATGACGGCTCGTGTGCGCTTTCAAGGAGCGACCGATGAGTGACCAGGCAGTACCCATTCTGGTGTATCACCACGTCTATCCCGAAGCTGCGCCCGAGCTCGAGTCGGCCGTCGGCGACAGCGCCGCCGGCATCATCGGCGTGGCGGAGTTCGAACGCCACCTGCAATACCTGGGCGACAACGACTGGACCGTCGTCAGCACCTCGCAGATCGTCGATTGGCTTCGGGGCGGGGCCGAGTTGCCGGAGAGAGCCGTGGCCCTGCACTTCGACAACGGCTGGCTCGACACTTTCCAGGTTGTGCTCCCCAGGCTGCGGGACAACGGCTTCAGCGCTACCTGCTTCCCGATAACCGATGGAATCGAGGCGGCCAGCGAAGGTCGATCCGCGGCGGTGCGCACCCTCACGGAGGGAGTGGTGGACAAGCCGTTCATGAACTGGGGCCAGGTCCAGCAGCTTTGCGACGCGGGCTGGGAGATCGGCGCCCACACCGCCACTCACTGCAGGGTCGCCGACAGGCACGAAGAGGAGGGAGACGCCGGAGTCGTGCGCGAGGTGGAAGTGGCCAACGCCCTGTTTCGGCGGCACCTGGGCTTCACTCCCACCCATTTCGCTTACCCCAGTGGGTCGCGCAACGACCGCACCGACGAGGTCCTGTCCGCCTACTACCGCTCTCTCAGACTCTGGCACTTCGAGTGGCCCATCCGCTGGAGCTTCACCCGCGCGGATACACCTGTAGACGCGACCGACTGCCAGAACATCGACCTTCGCGTCTCCTTCGCCGACTTCCAGCGGATCTTCACTTCCGAAGCTACCGACTAGCGGCCCAGCCCCATCTGCCGCTCCAGCCCTCTTCCTGCAGCGGGCTGGACCTATCTGCGCGCCCCACCGCCTGGGTTTAGGCGGATCCGCGAGCATGCTCACCCCTCGGCACCCGCGAATACAACCAGAACACAATGACACCCGCGGCGGAGGCGGCGGCCCCCACCAGAAACAGAAAGGGATATCCGTATGCCGTGATCAGAAAGCCGCCGCTCGATGAAATCGCCGTCCATCCGATCGCAAAGGCCATGAAGGCAACGCCCGACATGATGGATCGCCACTGTGGTGAGACCAGCTCCTGCTGATAGACGTTGAGGGCGGGAAATGCCATGGCGCCGAAGGCGGTGATGCCGATGACGCCGGCGCTGGCCCCCTCCCACGAAGGGATCAGGGCCACCAGCAGAACGCTGACGCACAGCCCTGCCGCCGCCAGGATGAAGGTGCAGGCGTACCCCCAGCGCGACGCCAGCACCGCCATGGTCAGCCCCACCGGCACCGCCGCCAACTGCCCCGCGCCTATGGCCATGCCGATGCGCTCAGGTGGAACCTGTAGCTGCTGATCCATGTACATGTTGACGAAGCCCATCACCGCGGCCATTGCCGCGATGAAGAGCACCCCCACGACAGCCATCGCGGCAATGGGGCCATACGGCAGGCGGCCAGGCCCTCCTCCCCTCGGCAGCGAGACGGTCTCTGAACCGCCCTGGCTGCGCCCACATCCCTCCTCAGATCGATCGGATCCGTCCAGCGGACGGGGTGAAGACGCTCTCCGCCGGGTCGCGGCGAGGAGCCCGACACCGGGAAGCAGAATCGCCGCGGCCACGAGCAGGGCCACCGTGTAGCCCACCGGATCGTCGGCGGAAACTTCCAGGACGCTGGCGCTCACCCCGGGCAGGATTCCTCCGGCCACGCTGCCCGCAAATGCCGCCAGAGGTGTGACCGCTCCCCGCATCGAGAACACGTGGCCGCGCTCGGCCGGCGTCGTCGCCGCCATCAGCAGGGGGGTGGCGTTGACCAGGTAGAAGGCGTTGCCGAACTCGCGCAGCACGCAAAAGGAGATCAGCCACGACGGCTGCCACTCAGCTGAGATAAGGGGTGCCAGGGACAGCATGCCGATGCCGACCGCGGTCACGGCGGTCCCGGCGATAGCGACGAGACGGCCGCCCCACCTCCCCCCCACAATGCCGGCCACGAGGCTGGACACCGCAAACGACAGCGCCCCGGCTGACACGAAGATGCCGATGAACTCCGGGCCGTAGTCGAGGCGCAGGAGGAGCAGGTTGGCGAGCAGGAAGTAGATGCCCTGGTAGGAGAACCCCCCCAATCCCGCCGTTGCCAGGATGAGCCAGGAATCGCGGCTGAAGCGGGGGAAGGCGCGCAGGTATTCGCGGAGGATCATCCGCGCGAGGGTTCGGGTCTCTCCGCGCGTGCCGCAGCGGACAATTCTGCCAGGTGTCCGTCGTTGGCGCGTGCCTGTTCCAGGTGGACCATGCGCCCTGCGCCCGCTGAAGCGATCATCTTCTCGCCGTACATACGGTCGAGCCAGAACCGGGCGTGGTTGGCGATATAATCCTTGAGGGTCTGTATCTGCTCCTCCGGTACCCGCTGACAGCAGTTGATGGTGAACATCCTGCGCCGCCCTCCGCCTCCGAACGCCGCATGCTTGGTATTGTGGTTGAACACCACCAGATCTCCGGGCTCGTTCTCCAGCGCCACCGCCGGCACCTGGCTGCCCGAAATCGCCCAGTTCTCCTCCGCGTCGCGAATCGCCGTCTGCACCGCATCGGCGTACCCCTCTCCTGGTCGGTGGCTCCCCGGCAGGACCCGCAGGCACCCCGTGTCCCGCGTCAGGTGATCCAGGTATAAGGCCACCTTGGTGAAGCGGCCCTGCCCCTCCTGGCGCCAGCCGTCTGAGTGCCAGTTGGTGTCGCCGGCGTAGTAATTCCCGTCCGATCCCATGTAGTTGAAGTCGTCGCCCAGAAGACTGCACAGCAGGCCCTCGACGCGGGGATCGTCCAGCAGCGCGCATAGGCGCTCGTGCTGATCGATAAAGGGAACGATGCAGGATCTGGCCGAGCCGTCGTGGGGTTTGCCGCCGTGCCCGCCGCCACGTTCCGTCCACACCGCTTCGAAGGCCTCGATAATCTCGTCGATGCAGTCGGCCAGAAGGCCGGGGAAAGACAGAAACCCGAAAGTGTCGAAAAACTGCAGTTGTTGTGAGCTCAGGCGATGCTCTGTCATGGTTTCCTCCTCGAGATGAGCCGTCCCGCCGGTCTGCGCGTACACCGTGACGCGAGGGGGTCAGACAATTGCCGTGGCGAAGGTGTCCCGCTGGGACGCGTTCGCATGAGGTGGGACACCGTACTAACTCGGAGGGCGATGGTCAAGTCAAGTGAAACGGCGAGACGGACGCGGGCTTTGCATCCATCGGCCGACTGGCCGAGCTTTCCCGACCACCAATCATCAACCACTCCCATTGCCCGAGGGACTGAAAATGCCCGCTCACCCGACAACACTTGCGCACGACTCTCCCTCTGCCGTAGAGGTCTCCTCAGCGGGACTCGACCGGGCCGCCGCCATCCTCGAGGCAGCTGTCGGGGCCGGCGAGATAACCGCCGGCACCATGACCGTGGTTCGCCGAAACACCATCATTCTCTCACGCGGGTACGGCCGCCTGCGACCGGAGGAGGGTGCTCCGACCGTCTCCCCCGACTCCGTCTTCCTGCTGGCCTCCATCACCAAGCCCGTAACCGCCTGTGCGGTCATGCTTCTGGTGGACCGGGGAGAGCTCTCCCTCGACGATCCCGTCTCGCGCTACATCCCCGAGTTCCGCGGCTGGGACCGCACCGCGATCCACGTGCGCCATCTGCTCTCGCACACCTCCGGTCTCCCCGACATGCTGCCGCGGAACACCGAGCTCCGCCGCGCCCACGCGTCGCTGAGCGCCTTTGTCGAGGGCGCTGTCCACGCCCGCCTGCTGTTTCACCCCGATACCGATTTCCGCTACCAGAGCAAGGGCATCCTGCTGGCGGCCGAGATCGTCGAGCGCGTCAGCGGCAAGCGCCTGCGCGACTTCGAGGAGGAGGAGATCTTCGCTCCCCTCGGCATGGCGCACAGCGCCCTCGGGCTGGGAGGGATGGAGATCGCCGACACGGTCTGGTGCGGCACCAGCATGAAGGAAGACGAGGACGACCGCCGCTTCGGCGCCAACTCTCCGTACTGGCGCGACATGGGACATCCCTGGGGCGGCATGCACAGCTCCGCCCCCGACCTGGCCGTGCTCCTGCAGATGATGCTCAATGCCGGCGAATACGGCAGGGCCCGGATCTTGAGCCCAGCCGCGGTCGAGGCCATGGTAAGCGACCGGAACCAGCACCTGCGCGCCCCCTGGGGACTGGGATGGGCGCTGAGGGACTCGCGCGTGTGGAATTATTTCGGCGAGCTCGTATCTCCAGGTACCTTCGGCCACGTGGGGGCTACCGGTACCGTGGCCTGGGCCGACCCGGGACGGCAGTTGAGTTGTGTCATCCTCACCAACCAGATGGTCGGCCAGGGCCACCTGCTGCGACGCATCTCCAACGCCGTAGCCGCCTCCGTCGACATTTAACCTCCCAGGACCCCTTCCTATGGGATCTCCGATTCTTCCTTTACCTCCTGCTCTCTCCTCGCAGCTCGCGGCACTGCCGCCCTTACCGGTGAGATCAGGGCTCGACGGCGGCGACTGGCTGGTGCCGCCTGGCGATCTCGCCGGGCTCTATCGAGCCGGCCTCTACCGCTCCGGCACTGACGAAGCGCCGGAGCTCGTGGCCACCAACGGGCTCATCAGCCGCACCTGGCGCCTGGCGCCCAACGCCGCCACCGTCGCCCTCGACAACCTCATGACCGGCGAGTCCCTGCTGCGCGGCGTCAAGCCGGAGGCCACCGTATCTCTGGACGGCGATACGCGGCCCGTCGGCGGACTGATCGGTCAGGTTGAATACGGCTATCTCCGCCGCGAGTGGCTGGAGGAGATGGCCGCGGATCCCGCCGCCTTCCGCTTGCGCGGATTCGACACCGGCCCGACCCAAGCCCCCTTCTCCTGGGAGGGACGCCGCGGCTCGGCGGCTGAGCTGCCCTGGCCTGCTCCGGGCATCCGTCTCGACCTCCACTTCTCCCCGCCGCCGGCCGAAACTAACGCAGACCTTGGCGTCTCCGTGCACTATGAGCTCTACGACGGCATGCCGCTTTTGTGCACCTGGCTGACGATCCGCAATGACAGCGGCGCGACGGTCCGGCTCGACACCTTCGTCAACGAGATCCTCGCCATCGTCGACTACGAGGCGTGCGTGGACGAACAGGATCACTGGGAGCATCCCGCCATTCACGTGGAGAGCGACTACGCCTTCCACGGCATGACCGCCCGCAGCGCCGACGTCACCACTCAATGGGTGCCGGACCCGCAATACACCTCCCAGGTCAACTATCAGCTTCAGTCCCCAGTCCTGCTGGAGAGCCGACCGCCCCGGGGACCGGATGTCGACATCCCACCCGGTGAAACGCTGTCCTCCTTCCGCACCTTTCTGCTCCTCCACGACAGCACCGAACGCGAGCGCCGCGGTCTCGCCGTGCGCCGCATGTACCGAACCATTTCCCCCTGGGTTGCCGAGAATCCGATCCTCATGCACGTGCGCCACGCCGACGACGAATCGGTGAAGACGGCGGTGGACCAGTGTGCGGAGGTCGGCTTCGAGATGGTCATCCTCACCTTCGGCAGCGGCTTCGACGCCGAGGACGGCTCGGCCGCCAACATCGAGAGACTCCGATCCCTGGCGGATTACGCCCACGCCAATGGCGTTGAGCTGGGCGGCTACTCCCTGCTGGCGAGCCGCACTATCAGTGTGGAAGTCGATGTCATCAATCCGGCTACCGGCGCGCCCGGCGACGCCGTCTTCGGCAACTCCCCCTGCCTGGGCAGCGACTGGGGCGCCGACTATTTCCGCAAGCTGAAGGAGATCTTCGAGCAGAGCGGCCTGGATATCCTCGAGCACGACGGCTCCTACCCGGGAGATCTGTGCGCCTCCCAGCACCATCCCGGACACCGGGGCCTGGATGACTCCCAGTGGACCCAGTGGAAGGTCATCACCGAGTTCTACCAGTGGTGCCGAGGGCGCGGCATCTACCTCAACGTGCCCGACTGGTACTTCTTGAGCGGCTCCAGCAAGAGCGGCATGGGCTACCGCGAAGTCAACTGGTCGCTTCCCCGGGATCGCCAGCTCGTCCTCGGGCGGCAGAACATCTACGACGGCACCTGGGACAAGACGCCCAGCATGGGGTGGATGTTCGTGCCCCTGGTGGAGTACCACGGCGGCGGGGAAGAGGCTACCCTCGAGCCCCTCTGCGAGCATCTCGACGCCTACGAGGCCCACCTGGCCCAGAACCTGGGTGCCGGCGTGCAGGCCTGCTACCGAGGACCCCGGCTCTACGACACCGAGGAGACCAAGGCCGTGGTCAAACGCTGGGTGGAGTTCTACAAGAAGCACCGCGCCATCCTGGAGTCCGATGTCATCCACGTGCGCCGGGCCGACGCCCGCGACCTGGACTGCGTCCTCCACGTGAATTCACAGCTGCATCTCCACCGCGGCCTGGCCATGGTCTACAATCCCCTCGACAGCGCCATCGACAGGACGGTGACCTTGCCGCTGTATTACACCGGCATCTCCGACGTCGCCCGCATCGGGGAGCAGGAGCTGCCGCCGCGGGAATATCGGCTGTCGCGGGAGTACAACGTGGATCTGCGGGTCGAGCTGCCAGCGCGGGGACGGACGTGGTTTGTCATCGAATCCGCGGACGTGAAAACCGCATCCTGAGAGGGAGAATTTTGGCGCTCTGTCCCGCCGTCCACGCCGCCCTGGCAGGGCCGCGTACCGCGGGCGAAGTCGAGGGGACATCGGTCACGCGGGATCGCGTCGATGGCACGTCACCACGTTGTGGGTATCGGTAGCAACAGACCTCCTTGAATCGGCACGAATCGTGTAGACGATTCGATTAAACGATTAGCGGTCAGCCGCGGGACACCGTACACCTCGACGGACACCGCGCGCTCATCGATCAGCTTGTCAATCGCAAGAGTGTAGTCTCCGTCGCCGGAAGCGAGGACGACGACATCCACGCGATCTGCGTACTCCAGCATGTCGAGCGTAATCCCTACGTCCCAGTCCCCCTTGGCTGAGCCATCAGCTCTCTCGATGTAAGGCATGAGCTTTACCTCGAAGCCGATCCTTGTCAGAATCTGCTGAAACTGGGCCTGCTTTCTATCGCCCCTGTCAATAGCATAGGCTATTGCTTTCACCAGATTCCTGCCGGCTGTCGCCTCCGCGAGGAAAGACCCGTAGTCGAAATGGCAATTGTACTGTTGCTTGACTGTGTAGTAGACATTCTGCACGTCTGCGAATACGGCTACGCGGTCCATAATTACTCACTCTGCAGATTGAATTCAGTGGCGCCGAGGGGTCGCCGCCAACTTACCGGCAATGGTCGCGGCTCCAGGTTTCGTCTGTGAGCAAATATCCGGCGGCGGTCTCTCGTACGGACAGGATCAAGCGGCGGCGCTAGCCAAAATGGCCGGATGGCACCGAGCAAGCGCCTCTCCCGCGAAAGGAAACGCTGATCGGGCAACTCTGTCAACGAGAACACGAGCAGACACGCCCCCTCGGTCTTTCCGCCCCACAGGGTGATGCGACGTCGATGAAGTTGCCGGCCGGCGCCGCGGCGCCGCGAAAGGCGCTGAAGGTTTTCCTCGGTCATTTTGAAAGGTCGCACATAGAAGAGTTCCGCCTGCCGAATCTCCACCTCGAGCTCGACCGCAGCTTGGATAGAGCTATATTCCCGCCACTTGCCACCGCCCTGTAATCGCGCAACTATCTGTAATCCCAATGAGATAGGAATCTCCCTAATATGGCCAGACCCAACATCCTGTTCTTCTTCACCGACGACCAGCGCTTCGACACCATCGGCGCCCTCGGGAACTCCGAGATGATCACGCCCAACCTCGACGCCCTCGTAGCCCAAGGCACGGCCTTCACCAACGCCTACATCATGGGCGGGTCGTGTGGCGCTGTCTGCATGCCGAGCCGCGCCATGCTGATGACGGGACGCAGCCTATACCGCATCCAGGGGCAGGGCCAGTCCATCCCCGACGACCACGTCCTTCTCGGCCAGGCCCTGCGTCGAGGCGGCTACGACACCTTCGGCACCGGCAAGTGGCACAACGGCACCCGCGCCTTCGCCCGCAGCTTCTCAGCCGGCGGTGAGATCTTCTTCGGGGGCATGGGGGACCACTGGAACGTGCCGGCCTGCGATTTCGACCCCAGCGGCGAATACGCCAGCAGGATTGACCAGACCGTCGATTTTCGCACCCAGGACGTGCGCCAGTGGACGAGCGACCACATCCGCGCCGGGGTGCACTCCAGCGAGCTGTTCTGCGACGCCGCCATCGATTTCCTGCGCGCTCGACCCGCTGGCGGCAATCCCTTCTTCGCCTACATCTCCTTCATGGCCCCGCACGACCCGCGCACCATGCCGCGCCAGTACCTGGAGATGTACGACCCCGCCCGGATCGAGCTGCCCGCCAGCTTTATGGCCGAGCACCCCTTCGACAACGGCGAGCTCAAGATTCGCGACGAGATGCTGGCCCCCTTTCCGCGCACGCCGGATGAGGTCCGACAGCACATCGCCGCCTACTACGCCATGATCACCCACGCCGACGCCCACCTAGGCCGCGTGCTCTCCGCCCTGGAGGAAAGCGGCCTCGCCGACGACACCATCGTCGTCTTCGCAGGCGACAACGGTCTTGCCCTCGGGCGCCACGGGCTGCTGGGCAAGCAGAGCGTTTACGACCACAGCGTCCACGTCCCCCTGGTCATGAGCGGCCCCGGCATTCCTGGCGGCCAGCAGCGCGACGCGCTCACCTACCTCATCGACATCTATCCCACCCTCTGCGACTTGACCGGACTCGCCGTTCCCGATTCGGTTGAGGGCAGCAGTCTGGGCCCGGTCCTGCGCGATCCGCACGAGCGCATCCGCGACCATCTCCTCTTCGCCTATCGGCACCTGCACCGGGGGGTTCGCGACCAGCGCCACAAGCTGATCGAGTACAACATCGACGGCACCAGGACCACGCAGCTCTTCGACCTGCAGGTCGACCCCCAGGAGACCAGGGATCTGTCCGGCGATCCGTCACACGCAGGGAATCTGGCGCGTCTGCGGGAACAGCTGCAGCTGTGGCGGCGGGATTGGGGCGACACGCAGGAGCAGGGGGAGAGGTTCTGGGAGGGGTACGGCTACAGCTGACAAACGCACGCCACTCACTGCCCGGGACCTCAGCTCCCGCCTGCAACCGGGCTGGCCTCGGCGACGCCCGTCGCCTCCTCGAGCTCTTCCACACTGGCCACAGCCACCAGCACACTGCTGACGCCCACATTCCGCTGCACCCATTCGATGGCTCGCGAAGTCAGGGGCACATCTTCGCCCGGTCGCGCCAGCTCCCCCCACGGCCCTGAAACGATGGGGTAGACCAGCTCGAGGTCGCGGCGGATCGATTCTCCCAGGGGCGCCAGTCTCACCACCTTCTCCTCGTCGGCGATCTCCCAGTCCGTGCGCACCTGCTCAGCCCAGTTCAGCCACTGACCGCCCAGGGCCTTCATGATCAGAACGCCCTTACCGGACTGGCGCGCCATGTCGATCCCCGTCTCCTGCCAGCGGCACACGTAGTTGTAGATCACCAGGTCGCCATCAGTGTCCGGCTCGGGACCTCGCCTGGCATAAGCTTCCTGGGCAGCGCGGTAGTGACGGATAAGGCAGAGCGCCCGCACCTTGCCCGCCAGCTTCAATTCGGCGATGCGCTCGCGGAGATCTTCATTTTCCATGTAGGCGTGGTGGTGGATGCGGAGAATGTCGATCGCCTCCCGCCGCAGGTTGCGGAGATTGTCGTCGACTATTTTCTCGAGCTGTCCAGCATCGGGCGCGCCAGCTTTCAGCGAGAAGTAGCGTTCGTCGTCTGGACCTTTCAGCTCATCCGGAATGTGGATCTCGTCGCCGTATCCCGTATCGAAGAGGTTGATCCCCAGCTCCGCCGCGCGCAGGTAGATGCGGCGCTTCTCCTCGGGAGGCGGATGACCCTCGATTCCCTCGTACCGAGCCAGGAGTCCACCGAGCCCCATCGCCCTGAGCTGGAGATCCGTACTGCCGAACGCGCGAGTTTCCAAGGCCTGTCCTCCTTCCGTCTGAACCGGTGTCATTACCACTCACACCGCGTGGTCGTTCCCCTCTGCCTCGCCCATCTTCTTATAGATGTTGAGCAGCGTCAGGTCAATGGAGACGCTCTCAGTCGTCGGGGCGCGACGCGTTCGGCCGTCGCGCGAGAACGGCGGAAGCCATTATTGTCGGCGCGTACAGCAGCTGCGTCCGTCCTTGAGGAGATCCGATGTGAGCAGTTCGATCGCCTTCCGGGAGGCCACGGTGGAAGACGCCGACGCCATCGCTGACCAGATCGTCGCTTCTCGAGACAAGGTCCGGGACTACGACGGGGGACCTGAGGGCACGGCCGGCCGCTTTAGGGGTTACATCGCTGGCACCCATCACCCGAGGTTCGCCAAGCCTCCGCGCAAGGTCTGGCTGGCGCTGCTCGACGGCCGCGTCGTTGGACACGTCGCCTGCCACCTCACGACAAAGCAGGGCTTCGAGGCTGAATTGCAGTCGATCTTTGTAAGACCGGAGTTCCAGCGCCGCGGACTCGGGACTGAGCTGCTGCGCATGGCCGTCGACTGGCTACGGACTCAGGGCGCTCGCAGCATGATGGTCGGGTTCCACAGTGACAACGAGTACCGCGCTTTCTAGCTGAAATACGGGGGCGTGCTGGGTGCATCATCGCGATGTGAATGGCACGACCTCGTAAAGCTGCACAAGCAGCTTCAAGCGGATGCCACATCCGGGGCCCCCTAAGCGCCCGGTGAACTTCGGTGGCTAGCTGGCAGCGTGGTCGACGGGGAGCTCGGGATCGGCCCACTGAAGGCCGCCAGCTCCTCTTCGGCGCCGTCATCCGCTTTACACTGGATGGGTTCGGGGCCATTCGAGCTCTACGCCAGAATCTCTGAGCAGGGATTGAAACTCCCGCGTCAGCTTTGCCTGTTCGTGCACCTGGTGAGGGGTGTGGCCGCGTTCGAGACAGAAGGCGGCCAGCATGCCCGCCGACTCGCCGATGTTCCACTCGACGGGATGGAGCCGGAAGCAGCCGTTGCTGATGTGGGTGGTGCCGATGTTCTTGCAGGCGGCGAGCAGGTTCTCCACCCGCTGCGGAATCAGCGATCCCATTGGGATCTGGAAAGGCAGGGAGCTGACGTCAATGTAGTTGTCCATGCCGGTGCTCGGGTGCAGGTCGATGCGATAGCAGCCCAGGCCGACGCTGTCGGCAAAGGTCTCGGCTGCCTCGCTGCCGCGGGCCTCCTCGCCCACGTGGTTTTCGGTCACCGTGAACCTGGCCCTCAGGCGCCGGGACTCGCGGATATAGGGATACTTGGCGAGGCCGTCGACGGTGCCGCTGATGTCCGGCCGGAGATAGAGTCCGGGGTATCCGATGCCACCATCCGCCCTGGGCGCCTCCGTCTGCATCCAGTAGAACAGACTCAGCGACTGCTGCTTTGCGGCCCGCAGATGTCTGGCTGTCTCCTCCTCCCCCTTGTCGATGATATTGCCCTCGACGTAATCGATCTGAGGCCAGTTGACGAGGGTGACCTCGTGCGGCATGGCGCCGGCCGGGTAGAGGTCGCGGCAGATCATGCGGCGGTAGAGCCAGAAGGACAGGTTGGGCTGATCCCCGGCTTCCTCCCGAAAGAGCACCCGGGTGATCGGGTCCAGGCTGATGGGATGGGTGTAGGTCCAGCTCAACATCTTTCCCGGCCAGGCCGGCGTCAGAGCGGGCACGTAATCGCGCCATTCCCGGTAATCGTCCGGCTCGTCTACGGTGTGATCGACGTCGGGGTCGTAGCCCATGGCGAAACACCAGGTCAGCGACTGGACGTTGTCGGGCTGCGCGGCTCCGGCCACCGCGTGGGGCTCGCCGGTCTCGGACTGCGACTCGGCGCCGGAGATGTATTCGACGCCGGCTAGAGGCAGCAGATCCCCCAGCTCGGTGGCGTCGAGGACATAATCGGCGGTGACGACTTCCTCATCTCCGGTGATGAGGTTCCGGAAACTCAGGCCCCGAATGCGGTCGCCGTCGGTCTGGGCCGCCACCGGCTTGCGCTGCATCCGAATCTGCAGGCGGCCGCGAGAGACCTCGTACGCCATCATCTGTTCCATGACGGCAACCGCCACCTTCGGCTCGTGACAGAGACGGGAGACGCTGCCCTGACCCGGATTGAGGCGGGGGTTGGCTCGCGCCGCGGGCGTGAGCGGGTAGTGCTGCCGGTAGTAGTCGCGCACGAGGTTGCGGAAGAGGCGGTAGCGGGCAGTGCAGCCGAAGGACTCGATCCAGCGGTGCTCATCGGGCGGCACGGCCTGGGAGGTGATCTGGCCGCCCACCCAGTCGGTCTCCTCGGTGAGGATCACGCGCCTGCCGAGAGCGGTCGCTCCGAGGGCGGCGGCCACGCCCCCGGTACCGCCGCCGGCGATAAGGATGTCGGTGTGAGCTTCTCTCATGGTATGAGGCGGTAAGATAGGCTCTCGGCGGCAACCCGAC